>JBIOHX010000108.1:0-11329 GCA_044449465.1 Gemmatimonadales bacterium
ACGTGGCGCGCCAGACCGACGACGATCTGTCGAACGATCTTCCGAACTCGCCGTATTTGCAGGGCGCGTTCGTGGCGATGGATCCGCGCACCGGCGCGGTGCGCGCGCTCGTCGGCGGCCGCGACTTCGACGACAGCAAATTCGATCGCGCCGTGCAGGCCGTGCGTCAGCCCGGCTCGACGTTCAAGCCGTTCGTCTACTCCGACGCGATCCAGAACGGGCGGCCGCTCTCGTATCTGCTCGATGATTCGCCGCTCACGGTGCAGATCCCCGGCAGCCCGCCCTGGACGCCGCAGAACTACGAAGGCGATTACACGGGCAAGATCACGATGCGTAAGGCGCTCTACCTCTCGCGCAACGTGCCGACCATTCGCCTGGGCCTCGAGCTCGGCACGGCGAGCGTGATCGACGAAGCGCGCAAGTTCGGAATCACCACGCCCATTCCCGGCTATCCGTCGATCATCATCGGCGCCGCCGACGTCTACCCGATCGAGATGGTCGCTGCCTACAGCGCGTTCGCCACGCTGGGCACCCGCGCGCAGCCGATCGCGATCACGCGTGTCGAGGATGCGAACGGCAACGTGCTCTGGTCCCCGGAGTCGACGACGGTGCCGGTGCTGTCCCCGGAAGAGGCTTGGCTGATGGTGAGCGTCATGAAGGACGTCGTGCAGCGCGGCACCGCGGCGGGGAGCGTCGGGTCGGTGTTCCATTTTCCAGCGGGCGGCAAGACGGGCACCACGAACGACGGCACGGACGTCTGGTTCATCGGGTACACGTCGGACCTGGTGGCCGGGGTGTGGATGGGCTTCGACAAGCCGCAGAAGATCAAGGCGAACGCGCAGGGCGGCATACTCGCCGCCCCCGCCTGGTCGGCGTTCATGAACGAGGTCTATCGACGCAAACCGCCGCCGCGCGACTGGCCGATGCCGCCCGACATCGTCACGCGCGAGGTCGACCTGTCGACGAACATGCTGGCGACGCCGTACTGCCCGAGACAGCTCGTCGGAAGCGAGTTCTACATCCCGGGCACCGATCCCGTGCAGCCGTGCACGGTGCACGGCGGCGGATTGTATCCCGACACCACCGGCCTGTCCGGCACGTATTCGCCGCCGCCGACTTATCCAGCGTCGCCGTATCCGATCGGCGGTCCGCCGGTCACGGACACGACGCGCCGGCCGGCCGGAACCTATCCCGGAAGCGTGTACCCGGGCACGACACCGGGTGTACCCGGTGCCGCGCCCCGCCGCGCCCCGCGGGACACCTCGCGCCGTGTTCCCGACAGTGCGATCTTTGCGTTGCCGCGGCGCGACACCGTGCCGCTGAGGGCGCGCGATTCGCTAACCGCGCGCGACTCCCTGCGCCCCCGGCCCGGCCGGCCGCCGGACACGTCGCGCGTTCGATCACCGAATCAACATTAACGTACAATGAACTGGCAGCCGGTCGACTGCCACGCCCACACGACCTTCTCCGACGGCGCCCTCACGGTCGGCGAGCTCGTCGACCGGGCGGCCGACCGCGGTGTGCGGCCCTCGGTCTCCGACCACATTTCCCGCGACGTCGCCAAGAGCATCAGCAGCGTTCCCGAGGTGCGGCTCTACCTCGAAACGCTCGAGCGTTTCGACGTGCTGCGGGGGGGCGAGTTTTGCTGGCACGACGCCCTTTGGCGGCAGCTCCCCGATGACCTCGTCCGCCGCTTTACCCACCGTATCGGTTCGCTTCACGCGATCACGCTCCCCGACGGCACGCTCGTCCACGCCTTTCAGCGGCATCCGCCGATGGGGCTTGCCGCCGCGGCGTACATGGACGCGTTCATCACCACGCTCGAGCAGTTCGCGCTCGAGATGCCCGTCGACATCCTCGCCCACCCGACGCTCATCACCGTCGCCTTTCGCGCCGATCACCCGGACCACCTCTGGACCGAGGAGCGCGAGACGCGCATGGCCGAAGCGCTCTACGACGCCGGCATCGCATTCGAGATCTCCAATCGCTATCCGCCGCACGAGCGCATCGTGCGACGCATGATCGAGCGCGGCGTCCGGCTGTCGCTCGGCTCCGACGGCCACATGCCGGATCAGGTGGCGAACCTCGACAAGCCGCTCGCCTTCACGCGCACGCTCGGGGTCCCCGACGACGCGCTCTACGATCCGCGCCGCCATGGGTCCAAGACCGGCGGCGCGTTCACGTGATCCGCTATCGCGCGCGTTGGGTGGTGCCCATCTCCGCGCCGCCCGTTTTCGACGGTGTCGTCGCCGTGGCGAACGGCCGCATCGTCTATGTCGGGCCGGCCGGTCGCGGTCCCGCCGGCGACGACGTCGATTTGGGCAACGTGCTGCTCCTTCCAGGCTTGGTCAATGCGCACACCCATCTCGAGCTCACCGCCATGCGCGGTTTTCTGGAGGACATCGACTTTCGTCGATGGATTCTCCGACTGACCAATGCGCGCCGGGCCGTGCTCGATCGCGAAGCGCTGCTCGACTCGGCGCGGTATGGTCTCGAGGAAGGTATCAGCGCGGGCATCACGTCCTTCGCCGACACCTGCGCGTCCGGCGTCGCGATGCAGGCGATGCGCGAATTCGGCGTGCGCGGCATCATGTATCAGGAGGTGTTCGGGCCCGATCCCGCACAGTGCGGCGAGGCACTCGCGGGGCTTCGCGCGCAGCTCGCCGGCCTCCGCTACCTCGAAACGCCGCTCGTCCGCCTTGGCGTCTCGCCACACTCACCGTACACGGTGTCCGACGCGCTCTTTCGCGCCGCTGCCCGCCTCGCGGCAGACGACCGCCTGCCGATCGCCGTGCACGTCGCCGAAAGTGAGCTCGAGCATCGGCTCGTCGTCGATGCCGCCGGCGCATTCGCCGATGGACTGCGCCGGCGCGGCATTGGCGTCAACCCGCGCGCCGCCTCGCCGGTGCGCCTGCTCGACCAGCTCGGCGTGCTGGAGCGCAAACCGCTGCTCATTCATTGCGTGCGCGTCGACGCCGAAGACGTGCGCACCATCGCCGCTTCGGGCGCCAGCGTGGCGCATTGCCCGGCGTCCAACGCCAAGCTCGGACACGGGATCGCGCCGCTCGACGAGCTGCTCGCTGCCGGCATCCCCGTTGGATTGGGATCGGATTCGATGGCGAGCAACAACCGAATGGACATCCTCGACGAAGCACGGTTGGCGCTGCTTGGCCAGCGCATGCGCACGGCGTCGAATGAGACGCCATCCGCAGCCGACGTGTTGGACCTGGCGACGCTCGGCGGTGCGCGGGCGATCGGCGTAGACGGGCTCGTGGGGTCGTTGGAGGAGGGGAAGCAGGCGGATTTGGCCGCGTTCGCGCTCGACCCCGCCGGTCCGACGCACGATCCAATCACCGCGGCTGTGTTCTCGATCACAGGCGCGCGCGCGCGCTTCGTCGCCGTGGCCGGAAGCGTGCTGCTACGCGACGGCAGGCTCGTGGCGCCGCGCCCTGGGCTGGCCGAGCGCATGCAACACCTCGCCGATGCGCTCGATGAGTGGCTTGCCGGCGGGGGCGAGATGATGGGAGTGGTATGACGCTTCGCTGCTGGCGCGATCTTGTCGCTCTCAGTGCACCAGCATAGCTTGCTAGAGTAGACTCTTCGCGCGCGCGCCGGCCAGCGACGCGCGTTGGAGCGCGGCGCCGCTCACTCGTCCCTGCTTTTGCCACCGTAAGCCGCGGGAGCTCGTGTACCGGCCGCTGGAGGACCGCGTGGTCGTTGGCTGTCTGGCACTGAACGCTACGTACGAGCCCCTGACGATGGTGCCGATGCGTCGGGCGCTTCGTCTCGTCATCGACGGCAAGGCAGAAATCGTCGAGGCGGACTCGGACCGTGTGGTACGCTCCGAGCGACTCACGCTTCCGCGCCCGGCGGTCATTCGCTTGACCAAATTCATCCACGTGCCGCGTCGTTTCCGCCGGCAGGTGACGAACACCTTTCTCTTCGCGCGCGATCACTACCGCTGCCAGTACTGCGGCCGGCACATGCTCGAGCTCAAGCCGCGTGAGGCGCTCACTCGCGACCATCTCATCCCGCTGTCGCGCGGCGGCACCAACGACTGGACGAACGTCGTCGCAGCATGCAGCCCCTGCAACACTCGAAAGGGTAACCGCCTGCCGGAAGAGATCGGCATGCATCCGTTGACGCACCCGGTCGAGCCGCATTTCGTTCATCTGAGCTGGGCGGTCCGCCGCTTGACGCCGACGCAAGCGCGCTACATCCGCACCTTCTACGGCAGCGAGGTGTTGCACCACCTTGAGCAGCTCGAGCATCGCGGACACCGCATCCACTGAGCGTAGTGCTTGGCGCCCCCAGCTAGCGCACCGTGAACTCCCCCGAGCGCGCTTCGAAGTGACGCTTATCTCCACCGAGCACGCGTGACAGGACGATACCGAGGCCGCTGCGCACGGCAGTAATCGGGTTGCTCTTGCCCGGTGCGGTTGGCCCGTTGAGCCACTGCTGCAGGGCGTCGAGGTCGCTTTCGGTCAGCGTGCGCTGATCGACGGCGAGATTGTAGTAGTACCGCCCGCCCGAGGTCGGCCGGAGCGGGATGCGCAGCGGCGCGCCGAACAGCGCGTCGGCCGCCGCGGCGGTCGGGACGCCGCCGAAGTTCTCGTGCACCTGCGCCCCCATGCGCCGCACGGCGTTGTAGACTCGCGTCGTCGGATCGTATTGCACGAGCACTTCCCACTCGAACTTGCCGCGCAGGTCATCGAACCAGAAGCGACCTTTCCGCCAAAGCTCGAGACGAAATCGAATCTCGGTCGGGAAACCACTCGTCAACAGCGTTTGAGTTTTCGAATCAGCGAGGAGGTTGCCCGTGGTCACTGTCGGCCAGTCTTCGGTCGACGACGACGGCGGCGTGACCTCGAGCTGCACGCGTTGCGCGTGGAGCGGCGCTACCGCTGCTCCCGCGAAGAGCGCGGCGGCCGCCAGCCCCATGGCTGCGAGCACGATGCGGACTCGACGCGGGTGCACGATCAGAAGCGGTGCCTCAACCGAATGAACAGATTCAATGGCTCGGACGGACTCGATGTCGACTTCGCGGCGTACAGACCAATGCCGCCGATGTCGAGTCCCACTCCGAGGTCAGTGCGGAAGGTCGGGAAAGGGGGAATGGTGCTCGTGCCATACCCGAGCGGCGTTGCCGAAGCGCCGGGCCCTACATTCCACCCCCGTCCCGCGTCCGCGAACACCACCCACACCGCGTCGCCGTGCGCGCCGTGATAGCGATGTGGCCAGTCCGAGAGGCCGGCCGTGAGATCGAGCGGCAAATCGCCGCGCAGCTCGAGCTGCGCCAGCGCGATCCGGTCGCACTCGGCCGGCCGTCCCGGAATAGGCACGCCGGAGTTGCACGTGCCGACATCGAGGCCTGCCCGCGGGCTCCGAAAGTCGAAACCCGGCAGTGCTCCCGGGCCGTCGACCGACAGGCGGCGCTCGAGCGGAAGCTCGTCCCCGCCGAGCCAGCCGCCGGCGATCAATCGCGCGTTGAGCTGCGCGTTTGGGCCGAAGCGGTTGTAGCGGCGCACGTCGAACAGCCCGCGCGTATACGCGATCGGCTGCCCGGTGAGCAATGGCCGCGGCTCAGAGGTCGGCGCCACCGATGCGAACGACCCCGCACCGTGCTCCAGCTCGGCGTTCACGTACCAGCCCGACCAAGGGTCGTCGGGATCTGTGCGTGTGTCGATGTTGAACGTCGCGGTTGCGAGGTGAAACAACCCTTCGTCGACGAGCGGGTTTGGCCGCCACGCGCGATCCCCGTTGAATAGCGTGAACGGGTTGCGCAGGCGCGCCGACGACCAACGCTCCTCGCCGAACGAGCCGGTAAGGCTCACGTTGCTCGCGCCGTACAACGTGACGTAGGCCCTGCCGCCGTGCCGCTGGTAGTAGTCGCGGTAGTCGCGCCGAACTAGAAACGCGGCAAGCGCCGTCTCGAGATCGGAGAGCTGCCAACTCTCCACCGCGTCGACGACGTTGATGGCCTGTCCTCCCACGCCGATCGCGCGATCACGGCCCACGCGCACCTCGCCGCGAATCCGGTGGCCCACGTCGCCGTCACTCGAGCGAAAGGTGCTGCCGGTGCGAACCACCGCCGCCGCGTCGACACGAAAGCTTCCCCACGGCGTGAGTCGATTCACCACCGGTCCCAGCTCGATCGGCAGGCCTTCGACCCGATTGTACGGACCCGCCTGCACGACCCGCAGCACCTCCGTCCAGTTTCCCTCGTGGTGGTGCTCGAGGCGGCTGAGCCAACTCTCGCTCTCGCCGGCGGAGTCGGCGGCCTGGTCGTCGACGATCTTGTCGACGAGCTCATGATAGACGAGCGGCTCGCGGTAAATCCTGATCGCGCCGTCGACCTGCAGGGCGTTGCCGCCCTCGACGTCACCGCCGACGACGAGCAGGTCGCCGTCGATGCGTGCCGTTGGACCAAGCACTACGGTCGCGTTCACCGCGGTCACCCGGCCTTGAACGTGGCCGGCAAGGACGAGGGGCCCGCCGGCGATGGCGAGATTGCCGGCGACGTCGCGGCCCGCGGCGAGCTCGAGGCGCCCCGTGGCACGGAGGGCGTTCGCGCCGTTCCACCGCGCCACGACCTCGCGTCTGATGTCGCTTGGCAGCGTTCTCGTCTGCACCGTGTTCTGTTGTGCCGCGAGCGGCGCCGCGACCAAGGCCGCGTGCGCGACAAACGCGCCTAGCGCGCCGCCGCCTGCAGCGGCGTACCGTCTCAACCAAGTGCTTCGCATCGACACTCCATCGTGAAGCCGGTATCGCACGGCGCGGCGACGAACGCGCTCACTCGCCCGCGCCGGCGATCCCCAGTCGGCGCATTCGGCGATAGAGATTGGGCCGGTCCGTTTTCAACCGGCGCGCCGCTTCGGCGACGTTGCCATTCGCCATCGAGAGCGCACGCGAGATGAGCACGCGCTCGTAGTCGTCCAACGCATCGCTCAACGAATGCTCGAGCGCCGTCGGATCGGGAAGGGGGGTCGGTGTGCCGCCCGACCGAGGCGCGCGGGGCAGCGGGAGCACCGCGGACACGTCGGTGACGCTTACCGTGTGGCCGGCGTGCAGGATCGCGAGACGCTCGACGATGTTCGCCAGCTCGCGGACGTTGCCCGGCCAAGCGTAGCGGGTGAAGGCGACGACGGCGTCGCCGGTCCACTCCGGCGTCGGCTGGCCGGTGCGCATCCGGTGGAGCACGGAGAAGTGCTGCACGAGCGCCGGAATGTCACCAGGCCGCTCTCGTAGCGGCGGCACGGGAATTGGTATCACATTGAGCCGAAAGAGCAGATCGTCGCGGAAGCGACCTTCGATCACCGCGCGGTCGAGCGCTTTGTTCGTCGCCGAGACGATGCGCACGTCGACATGGATCGGTTTGCCGCCGCCGACCCGCTCGATCTCTTTCGCCTCGATGGCCCGCAACAGCTTCGCCTGCGCCTCGGGGCCGAGGTCGCCCACCTCGTCGAGGAAGAGGGTGCCGCGGTGCGCGAGCTCGAACCGGCCGATGCGTCGGTCTGTGGCGCCGGTGAAGGCGCCGCGCTCGTGTCCGAACATCTCGCTCTCGACCAGGTCGCGCGGGATGGCGGCGCAGTTCACGCGCACGAATGGCCGCTCGCGACGCGGGCTGCCGGCATGGATAGCCACCGCCACCAACTCCTTACCGGTGCCCGATTCGCCGGTGATGAGCACGCGCGAATCGGTCGGCGCTACGCGCTCGATGAGCGCGCGCACCTGCTGAACTCCCGGCGAGTCGCCGACCATCTCGCCGCTCAGCCCGAGGTCGGCGCGCAGTGCGCGCGCCTCGCGGCGTGCCTGGCGCAGCTCGAGCGCCGACGCCAGCGCCAGCAGCACGCCCTCCGGGCTCAACGGCTTTTCGAGAAAATTTAATGCGCCGAGCTTGGTCGCGCGCACGGCGTCGCTCAATCCAGCGCGGCCGCTCATCATCACCACCGGAACGTCGGGTAGCCGCTCGCGCAGGCGCGACAAGGTCGCCAGCCCATCCAGCTCCCCGGGCATCATCAGATCGAGCAGCAGCACGTCGGGCTCGGCTTCGATCGCGCGCGCCAGACCCGCGGCGCCGCTCTCCGCGTCGCGCACCTCGTACCCTTCGGCGGCGAGCAGGGCGCCCACCATTCGCCGAATGTTCGCTTCGTCGTCGACGATCAGAACGCTCGGCATGCCCCCTCAGGCCGAGGGGCCGCGCGGCAGCGATCGCGCTTGTTCGGCCACCAGCTTGGCGGAAAAGCGCTGCGCCTCGGCGATGCGCTCGACCTCGATCGCCACAGCGTCGACGGCTTGCTCGATGCGCACGAGCTGCGCCGCCGTGTCGGGCGGCGTCGTCGCTTGGAGCACGGGCGGTCGTTCGAGTCGTCTAGTGAAGATTCTCAAAATCGGCGGCACGACGGCGAGGATGATGCACCCCGAGAGAAAGTACTTGCCGACGAGGATCGCCGCCGCGATCGCCTCGGGCGGAATCGGGAAGCCGCCAGGCGCGGGCGGAACCTGGAGCAGCGCGGCGGCGCCGATCACGCGCGCGGAGCCTGCGACGAGGGAGTCGACGACGGAACCGTGCCGCGTTCGGCGAGGAGCTTGGTCGTGAAGCGCTGTCCCTCGGAAATGCGTTCGACTTCCACGGCGATCGAATCGATCGCCTGTTCCATGCGCTCGAGGCGAAGCGTTATCTCGTGCGGGGGCGCCGACGGCGCCGGTTCGCGCTCTATGCGGCGGATGTGCGCACGCGCGAGCGGTAGCCCGATCGCGAGGGCGGGAACGAGGAGCAGTGCCAGGATCGGAATCCAGATCGGATCAGGATGCATGCGAGGTCTCGACGGGGTGGCCGCCCACTGGCAGCACGAAGCGTATCTCGGTGCCTTCGCCGAACGTGCTGTCGGCTTCGACGCGGCCGTCGTGCGCGAGCACGGTCTGCCGCGCAATGGCGAGACCAAGGCCGGTCCCGCCGGGCTTCGAAGTGATGTACGGATCCCAGATGCGCGGCAAACGATCCCCCGGAATGCCGCAGCCGGTGTCCGAGACCGCAACTTCGACTGATTCGCGGCCGGCGAGCGTCGCGCGCCGCACGCGCACGCCGATGCAGCCGTTCGGGCGGTTCGCGCTGCGGCAGGCGTCAACGGCGTTGAGCATGACGTTGGACAGGGCGCGCGCCAGCGCGTCGTGGTGGCCGGCAATCATCGGCACGTCGTCGGCGACGTCGACGCGCACGTCGATCTCCGGGGGAATGGTCGCGCGCGCCGTATAGCGAGCCAGCTCGCCGACGTCGATTTCGGCGCGCGGACCTTCCGGAAGACGGCCGAACTGCGCGAACGTTCGCGCCATGTTCTCGAGTCGTTGCGATTCGATCGACAGCACCTCGACCGTTTCGGCGAGCGCGAGCGGCGCATCGCGCCGCAGCCGCTCGACGGCGAAGCGGATCGGCGTGAGTGGATTCTTGAGCTCGTGCGCGACTTGGCGCGCGCTCTCGCGCAGTGCGGCGCTGCGTTCCGCCTCGAGGGCGCGCATGCGGCCGAGCTCGAGTTCACCGGCCATGTCACGCATGCGTGCCCGCAGCACCTGGAACTCCGGCGCGCCGCGCCTTGGCTTCGTCGTCGGCAGCGGCTCGCTGCGGCCAATGCGCTCCGTCCAGCCGACCAGCTCCTGTAGCGGCCGGCTCAAGTTGCGGCTCAGGTGGCCGGCGACGCCTGAGGCGATGGCGCCCATGATCAGGACGAGCGCGAGCGTCGCAATCGCTAGTGTCGTCGCCGCTTGGCGGAAGAGAAAGCCCGCTTGGTGCGACCGTACCACGCTCTCGCGCAGCGTCTGCTCGTGCGCGTCGAGGACGCGGCGTTGCGCGTCGGTCAGCGGCGCGCTCCGCGCGGCGGCGACGGCGCGCTCGCCGGACAGCGCGACGCTGTCCCACGCCGCCGTGCCGGCGCCCAAAGGCAGCACGATCGAGTCGGTCGCGCTCCATGCGAGGGAGATGAGGATCGACGGGACGAGGGCGAACGCCAAGAGGATGAAAAAGAGGCGGCCGCGAAAACCGACACGCTTCACGGATGCTCCGTACGAAGTGCTCGTGGCAGCAGTTTCGCGGTCAAACATACGGGTCGGCGCGACCCCCCACTACCGGCGACCCGCGCGAGTCTTCTGCCGGGCCCGTTGGAGCCATGAAATTCGATGAAAACACACACGAACTATCTCACCTTCGACACCAAGCGGCGCCAGGAGATCATCGACATCACCGATGACGTCGAACGGTGCAGGTCGGCGGCGGACGTCGTCGAGGGAATGGTACTCGTCTCGGCGATGCACATCTCGGCGTCGGTGTTCGTGAACGATCACGAACCGAATCTGTGGAAGGACATTCTCGATTGGCTCGAGCAGTCGGTCGCGCCCTGGGATCCGGATCGCTATCGGCACAACAGCGGCACGGGCGAAGACAACGCGGCCGCCCATTTGCGGTCGATCACCATCGGGCACGAGGTGATTGTACCTGTGACCGCGGCGCGGCTCGACCTCGGGCCGTGGCAGCGCATCTTCTACGGCGAGTGGGACGGGCAGCGTCCGAAGCGTGTGATCCTCAAGGCGATGGGTGAGTAGCCTCCCTTGTACCGGCAGGCCGCAACGGCGTGACGCAGCATGGCTTTACGCCTCTTGGGGGCCTAGATTCCTCGTCTGACCCGCTGAGTCTTGCATGAACTCTCGACACACTCGCACGCCTACACGGTCCCAAGGGGCCCTGATCCACCGCGGCCCGCAGGCGATGACCATGGCGGCGCACGTCGCGACGCCAATACACGCGCCCAACGCCGCGCTTCTAATCGACTTCGACAACGTGACGATGGGCATCCGCTCCGATCTCGGAAAGGAGCTCAGGAGCCTGCTATCGTCGGACATCATCAAGGGCAAGGTCGCGGTGCAGCGTGCCTACGCCGATTGGCGCCGCTACCCGCAGTACATCGTCCCCCTGTCCGAGTCGTCGATCGATCTGATCTTCGCGCCGGCGTACGGCTCGTCGAAGAAGAACGCGACGGATATCCGCCTCGCCATCGACGCGCTCGAGCTCGTATTTACCCGCCCCGAGATTGGGACCTTCATTCTCCTTTCCGGCGACTCTGACTTTTCGAGCCTCGTCATCAAGCTCAAGGAGTACGGCAAGTACGTCATCGGCGTGGGCATTCGCGAGTCATCGAGCGATCTACTCGTGCAGAACTGCGACGAGTACTACAGCTACAACGCCCTCGCCGGCCTCGTGAAGGCGACGGAAGACGAGCCGGTCCGCAAGTACGATCCCTGGGAGCTCGTCACCGAAGCCGTGCAACGGATGAAGCGCAAC
>JBIOHX010000109.1:0-11273 GCA_044449465.1 Gemmatimonadales bacterium
CCCTTCACCGCCCCCACAATCGCGTCCATCCCCATCCCATAGTACTCGATCAACTCCTCCGGCGTCCCCGACTGCCCGAACCGATCGTTCACGCCGATGAATCGCATCGGCACCGGCGCTCGTTGCACCAAACATTCGGCCACAGCCGACCCCATCCCGCCGCGGATCTGATGCTCCTCGACCGTGACGATTCGACCTGTTCGCTGCGCCATCGCTACCAGCGCCTCTTCGTCGAGCGGCTTCACCGTCGCCAGATTCATCACCTCGACCTCGATACCCCCCTCCTGCAGCGCCTTCGCCGCGAGCAGCGCCTTGTGCAGCAGCGCCCCCGTTGCCACGATGCCCGCGCGCGGTGCATCGGTCGTCCACACGATCTGCGCGCGCCCGATCTCGAACGGAGTGTCCTTCGTCGTCATCACCGGCGACTTGTCTCGCGCCAGTCGCAGATACACCGGCGTACCCGTCGACACCGCCGCCATCGTGGCCTTTCGTGCCTCGATCGCATCGCACGGGCAGATCACCATCATCCGCGGAACGACGCGCGTGATCGCGATGTCTTCGATCGCCTGATGCGTTCCGCCGTCCGGGCCGACTGAGACTCCGGCATGAGAGCCGGCGATCTTCACCGGGCGATTGTTGTAGCAGATGGTCGTGCGTATCTGCTCCCAGTTCCGCCCCGGGCTGAACATCGCGTACGACGTGATGAACGGAATCTTGCCCATCGCCGCCATCCCGCTCGCAACCGACGCCATGTTCTGTTCGGCCACCCCGAGCTCGACGAACCGGTCGGGGAACTTCTTTTTGAACGGCGCCGCCTGGGCACTGTCCGTCAGGTCCGCCGAGAGCACGACGACGCGCGCATCCGCTTCACCGGCACACACGAGGCCCTCGCCGAAACCCGTCCGAATCGCGACCTGCTCGACGTCGGCGTCGAACAGCTTGGCATTCATATGAAGACTTGAATCGAGCATCGTCGCGTCCGGACCGTTCTAGTCGGCTTCGCTGCGAATCTTTCCGCCGAGCGTTCGCAGCTCGCGCAGCGCTACCGCCCCCTGCTCCGTGTCGGGCGGCTTCCCGTGCCAGTGATAGTCGTTCTCGAATTCGGGAACCCCCTTTCCCGGAATCGTGTGCGCGATGATCATCGTCGGCTTCTCGAAGATGCTCTTCGCCTCCTCGAACGCCGCGTCGATCGCACGGAGGTTGTGACCGTTGATCTCGATCACGTGCCAATTCCAGGCCCGCCATTTGTCGGCCAGCGGCTCGAGCGGCATCACGCGCTCCGTGAAGCCGTCGATCTGAATGTTGTTGCGATCGATCAGCGCGACGAGGTTGTGAAGAGCCTGCTTCCCGCCGAGCATCGCCGCTTCCCACGTCTGCCCTTCCTCCAGCTCGCCGTCGGACATCAGGCAATAGATTCGGCGCGTCGTGCGCTTGCGGTCCAGGCTGTCGGAGATCGCCATCCCAACGGCTTGCGACAATCCCTCGCCGAGCGGCCCTGAGCTCGTCTCCAACGCCGGCAGGAATTCGCGATGCGGATGACCCTGCAGCGGCGACCCGAACTTCCGGAGCGTGTTCAACCACTCCTTCGGGAAATAGCCCGCGTACGCCATCGTCGCGTAGAGCACGGGACAGATGTGGCCGTTGGAGAGAATCAGTCGATCGCGATCCTCCCAGTCCGGGTGCTTCGGATCGTGGCGAAGGGTGTGGAAGTACAGCACGGTGAATACGTCTGCCATGCCGAGCGGGCCCGCCGTATGACCGGACCCGGCGGCCAGCAGCATCTCGATGATCGACTGGCGAATGTCATTCGCCGTCTGTTCGAGCGCGATCGCTTCCTGATCTGTGAGCACTGCTCGATCGGGCGGCAAGCAGCATGCCTCGTTCGACGAATACGACCTCAGGATGGGGTTTCCGTAGAATCCGCCGCCGCCGTAGGATTCGTAGTTCAAACTCTGTTGAGCCTCCCGAGGCCGTTCGGCGGAGCCGACAGACGGCCTCGTCGCCCTCAGCCCTCCGTCCCGTCGACGAGCCACGCCCGCCGGAGCCGCCTCGCCCGCGCACGCACCGCTGCGCTCCCCGACCGGCGCGCGTCGTCGAACACCCGGCGCGCTGCCGCCCTGAGCCGCGCATCTCGCTCGGCGAGCGACACGACCGCATCGAGCGCTGAGGCCCGGACGATGGCGCTTCGGTCCGTGAGGTACCAAACCTCGAGCCGCCGAACTAAACGCGCCGACTCGCGCGCGCCACTCGTCAGTCGCTCGAGCGCCTGAATCAAATTCCAGCGAATAGCCGGGTCGGCCGTGCCCGCCGCGGCAGTGAGCAGCGTGGCGCGGTATCGACCGACCCGCACCGCATCGACGCGCGAGAGCTTCTCGATCGCGTCGGCCGCTCGAAGCGCGACCACACCGTCGCTCGCGCCCAGCGCCTTGATGAGCGCCGGCAGCCGGCGCGGCGCGGCGCGTACCGCCGCGATCACCTCGGCGACGCGCCCGATCGAGCGGCGGTCTCCCCCGGACAGCAGCGCTTCGATGGAGGACGTGAGCTGCGTCACCATGCTTGCTTGCGTCGGCATGTAGTGTGTGCGGCCGCGCGGCGCGCGCGATGAACGGCGGGCACGTTCCAACCAAGAAGCGATGTTGCGGCAGAGTTCGCAAGTCGGCTGCGTGCTTCAATAGATGAACGACGCTCGTCGCACTCGTGCGCGCCGGCTACTACCTTTCGCGCTTGACCCTCAGGGCAGTCGACAGACGTCGTCGCGCGGGGGTAGCTATGGTGACGCGGCTGACAGCGGGCGCGTACACCCGCCAGTATTCGTTCGGGACTCCAACAGGACGTCGAACATGGCAATCTGGAAGGAAACCACCTCCCCAAAAAAGGAAGCACCGACGATGACACCAGAGCCCGCACTCAAGAGAGAGTCCGATTACTCCAACGACCTCGCTCCGAGCGCCAACGCTCCGCGGCGCATGGCTCCGCGCGAGGCGCGGGAATCGGTTATCGCATCCGACATCACGATCGAAGGCAAGATCGATGGTACCGGGCACGTGCGCCTTGCGGGCCGGTTCAAGGGCGACGTCCACATCCAGGGCGACCTCACCGTCGAGGCCGGGGCTAAGCTCACGGGCAGCGTCCGCGCCAACTCCGTCGTCATCGGCGGCGAAGTCGAGGGCAACATCGAGAGCGCCGCGCGTGTCGAGCTGCTCGAGACGGGCGTGTTGAACGGCGATCTCAAGGGCGGCACGCTCGTGGTCGCTGCCGGCTCGCGTATGCGTGGCCGCGCGGAGTTCGGCTGGGGCGACGAGCATCCGCCGAAAGCCGGCCTCACGCTGGGTAGCAACCAGATCTCGTGAGCACCGTTCGACAGTCTGCGGCGGGTGCCACGCGCACCTGCCCGCACTGCCGGGCTACGATCCTTCAGAGCGCGGCGGTTTGTCCGGCGTGCAAAAAGCACCTGCGCTTCGAGCCCGGCGCTGCCGCGCGCGCGGCGCCGACGTCCACGCCCCTACGGATAGAAGGCTCCGTCCGCCACCCCGATGGCGGCGAGGCGTGGGAATACTCGATGATGGTATCGGTAAAGAACGAGCGCGGCGAAGAGGTCACGCGCCAGATCGTCGGCGTGGGCGCCCTCCAGCCGGGCGAAGCGCGTACGTTCAGCTTCTCCGTCGAAGTCTTCGCTCCGGAGGAGAACGTCGGGAAGCACGATGCGAGCGATGACCGCGCGGCGACGTCGACCCCGACCGGGCCACCCGCAGCCGCGGCGAAGGCCCCCATGCCTCCTCCACCCTCGCCCGCCGCGAAACGCGACGCGCTTCGAGGCGTGAATCGGTCGTAGCGGCGGGGAAACGATGTCGGCCCGTCGCCCCCGTCGCCCCCCGCGGCCGTTCAGCGACCGTACAGCGCCGTAAGCTCCGCCTTGGCGAGCGTGTGCCCGTGCAGATTGAAGCCGACGTATGCCGCCGTGGCGCTGGCCGGAATGTCGAGCTTGTCGGTATCGAGCGCGAAAACCGTGAAGTGGTAGTGGTGCGGTTTGTCGCCGGCGGGCGGACACGGACCGCCATAGCCCGGCGTGCCGAAGTCGGTGTTCCCCTGCGCCGCACCCGGCGGCAACAAATGCTTCGACGCGTCGCCGGCGCCCGCGGCAAGCTTGGTGGCGCTCGCCGGAATGTTGTAGACGACCCAATGCCACCACCCACTGCCCGTCGGGGCGTCGGGGTCGTACGCGGTCACCGCGTAGCTCTTCGTCTTCGCGGGCGCGCCGTGCCACTCGAGCGCGGGCGAGATGTTGCTGCCCGTGCAGCCCATCCCATTGAACACCTGCGCCGCCCCGATCTTCTGCCCTCTATGGATGTCCGGGCTGGTGAGCGAGAACGCCTGGGCGTTCGCCGATTCCGCCGACGCGATCGCTCCGGCCGCGGCGACGAGCATGGCATTGAGCAGGATACGCGACATGGACATGAGGTAGTCTCCTGAAGGTGTAACGGTCCGCCGTGAATCTACCCGGCGCACCAAGTCATGAAGCACGCACGCCCAACGACCGTTCCCCACACCTCACCCCTCACGATCCACGATCCACGATCCACGATCCACGATCCACGATCCCCGATCCCCGATCCCCGATCCCCGATCCACGATCCCCGATCCACGTCATCGCACCCGCCGTACCCGCGCCGCGCGCGCCGGTGGCAACTCCAGTACCTGCTCGAACTCGTCGCGGATCCGCGCGAAACACTCGCACGATGCCGCCTCGAGACCGCGGCGATCGAGCACGGTGACGCGTCCCCGCGAATACCGAATGAGTCCCGCGCGCTGAAGATCCCGGCCAGCCAAGCTGACGCTCGGACGCCGCACGCCGAGCATCTGCGCCATGAATTCCTGGGTCAACGGAAACTCGTCGCGGCCGACGCGGTCGAGAGTCATCAACAACCACCGGCACATACGCTGGTCGAGCGAGTGCGCGCGATTGCACGCCGCGGTCATCGACATCATGGTGATCGTCGCACTCGCGTAACGGTGGAGTAGCCGCATCAGCGCGCTCGCCGGCGTCGACTGCCGGATCACGTCGAGGTCGACTCGCTTGGCCGCCCCGGCGACTTGGCAAATGGCGCGATTGAACGAGTTGTCCGCGCCGAGGAAGCCGCGGATGCCGACGACGCCTTCCTTGCCGATGGTACCGGCTTCGATCACGTCGCCGTCGTCGAGAACGACGACGATCGATACGACACCTCGCTCGACGAAGAAAAGCGAGTCGATCGCGTCTCTCGGCTCGTAGAGAGTCTGCTTGAAGGCGAGCTCGACGTCCTCCAGATACGGAGCGAGCTCCGCGTACTCGCTACGCGGCAAGGCGCCGAGGAGCCGATTCTCCGTTTCCGATAGCGTGTGCGGCTTCGTCCGCGGCATGTGAGCTCCCCTTTACATTGTGTTCGCCATCTGACATACTGAGATATGTCCGGTATCGAACAGAGCGGCCGCGTCGGTTGCAAGAATTGGCCCGCGGACGAAACCGCGCCGGCGGCACACGTGATCGCGATCGCGCTGTCGGCCGGCGGCCTGTCGCCGCTTCGGCGCATGATGATGGAGCTCCCCGGCGACCTGCCGGCGGCGGTCGTGATCGTTCAGCACATCCATGCGATCAGCCACCTTCCCGAGATCCTCAACTCACGCGGCAAGCTCCGCGCGAAGTTCGCGGAATCGGCGGAACAGCTGCAGCCGAATACGGTCTACGTCGGGCCGCCAGGACGGCACCTCGTAATCGGCCCGGATGGACGGTTCGAGCTCGCCAACGCCCCGCGCCTTCGTTGCGTGCGGCCGTCGGCCGATTGGATGTTCGAGTCGGTTGCGGCGTCGTTTGGGGATAGAACCGTAGCGGTCGTGTTGAGCGGGCGATTGGCCGACGGCTCGCGCGGTGTCATGCGCGTCAAGGAGGCCGGCGGCCGCGTCATCGTGCAGGAGCCGGCAACCTGCATGTTCGCCGACATGCCCCTGGCGGCGATTCGTACCGGCGCGGTCGACGATGTCCTGCCGCCCGAGCAGCTGGCCATGGGTTCCGTGCGCGCGCTGTTCGCGCGCGACTTGGAGCTCGACGCGCGTCAGTGGCACGACCCGTTCAACGCCGCTTGAGGTCCACCTTTTTGCGGACGTCGCTGCGTGTCGAGTCGCGATCCTTGAGGCCAAGCTCGTGCGCGAAGAACGTGAACGCGAGCGACGCCTCATCGACCCGCTGCGCAAACGGCGCGTCGACGCCGTGGCCGGCATTCATGCGGGTGAGGAGCAGCACGGGTCGGCCGGACGTCGAGCTGCCCTCCAGCGCCGCCGCGAACTTGCGCGACTGCCAGGGCGCCACGCGGGCGTCGTTGACCGCTGTCTGAAGCAGCACCGCCGGATACGCGGTGCCCGCCTTCACGTGCTGTAGCGGCGAGTACGCGTACAGCGCCGCGAACTGCGCGCTGTCGGCGACGTCGCCGTATTCGGTGACGTTGTACGCGCCGTTCGGGAATGTTTGGTGGCGGAGCATGTCGTAGATCCCCACTGAGCTCGAGACGGCACGGAACGCCTCGGGATGCTGAGTGAGCTCGGCGCCCATGAGTAGGCCGCCGTTGCTCGCCCCCTCAATGCCGAGGCGGTCGGGCGACGTCCATTTCTGATGCACGAGCGTCTGCGCGGCGGCGTAGAAGTCGTCAAACACGTTCTGCTTGTGAGCTCCCATGCCGTTCTGGTGCCACCGTTCGCCGAATTCGCTGCCGCCGCGCATGTTCGCGTAGGCGACCACGCCGCCGCGCTCGAGCCAGGCCATGTTCGACCCGGAAAAGTGCGGCGCGGTGGGGATGTCGAATCCGCCATAGCCGGTGAGAAGGGCAGGCGCGGTTCCGTCCTGCGGTGTGCCCTCCATCGCCAGCACCGTGACCGGCACGTGGGTCCCGTCTTTGGAGACCGCGTCGATCACGTGCGCGGTGACATGCGAGTAGTCGGCAGCGCTTTTGACTTCTTGGATCGTCGTCAGCCGGCCAGTCGTGCCGTCGTACCGCTGCCATCGCGGGGGAGTCATCCATCCCGACCATGCGACGATCGCGTCACTCGCCGAGCTGGACGACGCGATGCCGTCGACGCCGACGTTCTCGCTGGGGAGCGCGAGGACGCGAACGAGCGAGCCGTTCGCGGAATAGTGTTCGACCCGCCACCGCGTGCCCGAGTCTTCGACGACGAGCGCGCCGCCGGCGATCGGGGCGATGGACTGAATCGCCCACGCGCGCTCGCTCAAGAGCTGCGTCGCCGAACCATCCGGCGCGAGAGAAACAACTCGGCCACGCGGCGTACCATTCGTGGCGACGACCAGCAGATGGTCGCCGGCGTACGCGCCCCCGATCACGCCCGCCGTATCGCCGACCGCGCGTCGCCAGCCGCCCGCCGAGCGCATGTACACTTCCGCGGGCCCGCCGTCACCCTTGTTCGCGAGCGCCGCAGCCTCCTTGCCGTCGTCGGAGGTGAGCAGGCGAAACTCGGCGATGTGCGAGTAGCCCTGGCCGAACGCGGCGCTGTCCGCCGAGGCGGAGCCGAGCACATGGTGGTAGAGCGACACGTCGAATTCGCTGACGGGCGCGTTGGCGGAGGGAATCGGGAAGCGTGCGAATGTGACTCCGCGCTCGTCGGCATCCCAGGCGAGGGCCGGCGCCGACGTACCGCCCGCCGTGTAGGGCAGCGTGTCGGCAAGTGGCTTTCCCGTTTCCGCGTTCAAGAAGTGGATCGTCGGCAACTCGCTGCCGCCCAGCGCGGTGGCATAGGCCACGAACCGGCCGGTGGGCGACGGCCAATAAGCGACGATGTTCGCGCTCCCCGGCAGCCCGTTCACGTCGACCAGCATCTGCTCGGCGCCGGCGGGCCACGGCGAGCGCACCAGGGCCGGCTGCGGTTGCGGCGGCGACTCGCGGAAGGAGTAGAGCGACCGGCCGGCGATGATCGGTGCGAAGCGCACTGGGGAAGTCGTCGCCAGCTCGGCGATGCGCTTGGCGAGCGCCGGCCCTTGTGGGAAGCCGTTGACGACGCTGTCGGCGCGCATGTTTTGCGAGTCGATCCATGCGGCGACGCGCGGCGACGATCCGTCCTCGAGCCACCGATACGGGTCGGCCACGGCTACGCCGTGGTACGTCGTGTCGGCTGAGCCGGCGCGCGCATCGCCGCGACGGCAGGCGGCTGCCGCGGCGACCAGCAGTAGCACGCCGTTGCGCGCGATGCGAGTACGACGCGGGTGAATCGACGAAGGAGTCATGTCGCGAATATGCCTCGAATTGGGCGCGTTGCAACGGCGGCCGAGCCGACTCAATCTGTCACCGCGCCCGGCTCGTCCGACGGCACGCGTGTGAAGAAATCGGTGATGTTCTTGGGCGCATAGTCCGGCGCCTGGAAGCGCAGGTACGCGCTGCGGTGCAGCGACTCGCGCGTATCGATCGGCGCGTTGTTCGAGTCGAGGCGTGGCTTGCGAATCATGCGGATGAGCCGCCCGAGAACGAGGTACATCTGCGTCATCGAGTCGCTGAGCGGCGCGCCGGCTTTCGGCACGACGTGCTGCTTGAGGTACCCGTCGTTGAAACCCAGGCCGGCGGCCACCGCCCGCGTCCGCATCCAGTCGAAGGTGAGGTCGGACAGCCCGGCGTCGGGACAGCCGCCGCCGACGTTCGAGTGCGCGCCGACGAACCAGGTCTGCTCCAGCGTCTGCCCCGGCGCCGACTGCTGCTCCCAGACACACGGCTCGAATGGCACGCGTTCCTCGTCGATCGCCAGCGCCTGGTAGGCATACGTGACGGTGCTGCTCAACGTCACGTCGTGGAATTGATACTTCCGGCCATCAAGAAACTTCAATGCCGGAACTGGGATGCCGAGTGCGCCGACGGTGTCCCAGACGCCGATGAAGTAGATGAATCGCTCCCGAGAGAATTGCGCGCGGTACTGCGCCGCTCGCGGATCGCTGGGAACGACATCGTTGCGATAGAAGTCGTACGCATCGTCGAGCCGGCTGAAGCACTCGGGCTTGAGCAGCCCGCACTTGCGAATCAACCCCGCGAGGCTGCGCACCGTGTAGGCGCCGCGGCTGAATCCGAACAGGAACATCTCGTCCCCGTCCTGATAGGTGCGATTGAGCCAGTCGTAGCAGGCCTTGATGTTGTCGTCGATCCCCGCGCCGGCGATGCCGCCAAGCACATGGTTGAGACCCGCGCCGGAGCCGACGCCGTCGTGGTAGTAGACGAGCTGCCCGCTGCCGTCGGGGCTCGTCGTGGCGAGCGCCTCTTTCATCTTGCACACGTTCGTTGGCGTGGGAATGCCGCCGGCCTGCTCGTCCGGCGTGTTCCACGTTCCGTCCGCGCACACGATCAACCGTCGCGTCATCGCCGTGCCCCCGCTCCCGATTCAGCGCGCCTGCGGCCGCGCCGGTGGAGCGCCGGCCTGGCGCAGGTTCGTGACCTTGTTGAGCAGATCGAACCAGAACGGCGCGCCCAGCGAGAGCGCGATCGCCGTCAACAGGATCCCGAAGATGCTCGCGCCGGCCGAGGCACAGGCGCCGGCCGCCGGCCCCGCGCCGCCGCCGAACCACGCGGCCATGCGGTGTTCCGGGGAACAGGACGTATCCCACCCGATCCCCACGCCGGCGTGCGTGATGCTGTCGACGCCGATCTTCACCCGCGCCTGGACGCTGTCGAGCGGCAGGCCGTTCGCGCTGGCGACGACTTGGTCGGCCTGCTTGACGAGCGCTTCACGGACCGACGGATCGTGCTGGAGCTGGCGCACGATGGTGAGCGTGTCGGCGTTGAGCACGAGCGCCGCGACGACGCCGATGCCGAACAGCCAGGCCTGCGTCCGCCGCTTGTACCAGCCGGATACGCGCTGCATTGAATCGTCGAACCACTGCTCGAGCCGCTGGCGCATGAGCTCCGAGTCGCCGTTCACGTCGGCGAGGATTTTCTTGATGACGGCGGGCACGGGCGTGGCCGCATCGCCGGGCGCCGCGGACGAGGCGCTACGGAGATTGGAGAGCAGTGTCGCCTTCGCTCCGCCCAGCGCGCCGGCGGCCGACACGCTGGTCGTCAGATCCATCACGGCCAGGGCGAAGGTCTGCGAGGAGATGTACGACGGATAGCGCGCCAGCTCGCCCTTCCCCATCAACCGCGGCACGACCGGCGCCTTGCTCGGCTTGAGCGCCTCGATCAACGGGTGATCGTGCAGCGCGGCGGCGAGTCCGCTCGGCGCACCACCGGCGACGAGCTCGTTGATTCCCTGGCGAAGCGCGGTCGCGCGGAGCGCGAGGAAGCGCGCGATCCATTCCTTGACGGCGCTGCAGAACAGGCTCAGAACGAGGTAGATCAGCACGAGGCCGATCGTGACGTCGAGCACAGTCGAGTTGAGCACGGAGGGCCCCCAATGGGTGCGCGAAGCTGCGCGCCTAGAATAGGCGCGCGGGCGCCGGACGCAAGGGGGCGAGATTAGAGAGGTTCAATTGCCGGGTGATCTTCAGTCCCGAGGTGTCAGATGGAGCTTTGGAGCTCTGCGTAGCCGCGTTGGGATCGCGACGTCGCTGGGCGAGACCAAGCGTCGAGATCTCAGCGTCGAGAAGGCAGAATGGAGATAGGGGCGATGTCAGAAGGGGTGGCGCGGCGATGGAATGCCGGTGCGCGAACGAAAGTGATGGGGGCCGCGCCGTTTGCCAGCACTATCGTCGCGCATGCAGGACTTCAAGAACATCAAAGCCTGGCAGCGGGCGCACGCGCTGTCCATCGCGTTGCACGAACTGGCGCGCCGCTTCGCGGCGGCGGGTCACGCAGGTTTTCGCGCCCAACTCACGCGAGCCGCCGACAGCATCGCGACAAACATTGTCGAAGGCTGCGGCTCGTCGACGCAAAAGGAGTTTGCGCGTTACTTGGACATCGCCATCAAGTCGGCGAACGAGACGGAGCACCACCTGTTGGTAGCGCACGATCTGCACCTCGTCGCCCAAGCCGACTGGCAGCGCCACACCGCTGAGACGGTCGCCATCCGAAAAATGATCTACACCTACCGAATGAAGATCCTACAAACCATCCCCACCCCTCCATGACATCGCTCCTATCTCCATTCTGCCCCTGCATCGCCCCTATCTCCATTCTGCCCTCTCGACGCCGAAATCTCGACGCTTGGTCTCGCCCAGCGACGTCGCGATCCCAACGCAGCGACGTCGAGCTCCAAAGCTCCATCTGACCCCTCACCCCTCACGCCTCACTACTCGACTCGAATCGCGATGATTGGATCAACCC
>JBIOHX010000110.1:0-11252 GCA_044449465.1 Gemmatimonadales bacterium
GCAGCGGGGCCACGAGCGTCCACTGCACGCGGTTGATCCCGATCGCCTTCGCCCCTTCGCTCGTGCAGAGTGTACGGCCGAGCGCGTCGACGATCGACACCTTCACGTCATTGGCCGCCGACTTGAGGTAGTAGCTGATTGCCGTACCGCGGGGCGCGTTCTCGCCGACGAACACCTTCTGTCCCCCAATATGCGGGCTGTTGGTGAGATCGGTGACCCACGCGACCGCTGGCCGCGGCGCAAAGACGTGGACGTTCTCCTCCTGTACCTCCGGCGTCAGTTGCTCGAGCGCCGTGATGTCGTCGGCGATCCAGATGCTGCGGCCGTGGGTGGCGACGATCACGTCGCTCTCCTTCGGATGAATGAAGATGTCGTCGGTGCGCACCGTGGGATAATCGTTCATGAACTTCTCCCAGTGCTTGCCGCCGTTCGTCGAGACGAACAAGCCGAACTCCGTGCCGACGAACAAGAGGTCCTTGTTCTTCGGATCTTCACGAACCACCTGAATGTTCCCGTAACTCGGCAGGTCGTTCGCGATCGGCTGAAAGGTCTTGCCGTAATCGCGCGTCACGAAGAGATACGGATGCAGATCGTCGCTGCGGTGCCCGTCGACCGACACGTAGGCCGTGCCGGCGTCGAAGTGCGACGCATCGATGCGCGAGATCCAGAACGGATCGTCGCTCGTGAGCGCGCCCTGCGGCAGCCCAGGGAGATTCTTTCCCACTTCCGTGAACGTGAGCCCGCCGTCGCGGCTCACTTGCAGGTTGCCGTCGTCCGTCCCCGCCCATACGACGCCTGGCATCACCGGCGATTCGGACACCGAGATGATCGTGCTGTACTGCGACAACCCGTCATTCTTCGACAGCTGTGTCATCGTGCCGGCAACGCCCATCACCGCCACGTTGCAACGGTCCACCTCTTTCGTGAGATCGGGGCTCGCCACCCAGTTCGTGCCGCGATCGTACGACTTGAACAGCCGATTGCCGCCGAGGTAGACGATGTCCGGGTTGTGCGGCGAGAGGATGAACGGGGTGTTCCAGTTGAACCGGTACGCGTCGCCTGGGTCGGCGTTGATGACATTCTTGCGCGCGCCGCCGCGACCGCCGCCGCCGCCACGACCGCCGCCCGGTGCGCGCCCGTCGACGCACGTTGCGGCCGCCGGCGCGCCGCGCGGCGAACCGGCGAGCTGCGTGGCCGGGCCGGCGCTCGGACGAATGCTCACCGTCTGCCCGGCGTTCAGATCGTAGCGCGAGGTGTTTCCATCCTGCGACTCGCAGTAAACAATGTTTGGGTGGTCGACGTTCACCGCAGTGTAGAAGCCGTCGCCGCCGCAGATGCTGAACCAGTCCATGTTCGTGATCCCGCCGCGGCCGCGCTTCGAGCTCGGTCCACCCCAGGCGTTGTTGTCTTGCAAACCGGTGTAAACGTGATAAGGATGCTCGTTGTCGGCGGTCACGATGTACGCCAGACCGGTCGCCATGGTGGCGACGAAGTCCCACGTGCGGCCCTGGTCCCAGCTGATGTCCAGGCCTCCGTCGTTCCCGATCATGAGGTGATTCGAGTTGCGTGCGTCCACGAAGATCGCGTGCTGGTCGACATGCGCGGGCGAGCTGTTGCCGCCGGCCTCGTCGAGCGTGGCGAAGGTCTTGCCTCCGTCGAGCGACTTCGCGACCGGCAACCCGGCGACGTAGATCGTGTTCGTGTTCTGTGGATCCACGCGCAACTGACTGAAGTACATCGGTCGCGAGTTGCAGTTGCTCACGAACATGAACGACCGGCCCTTGTTGTCGGAGCGAAAGACGCCGCCAAGCTTCGGGTCGGGCGCCGGAAGCGCCGGCGCGTTCACGCCTGCGACCCGCGGTGCGCCATTGTTGCAGTAGCCCGTGCTCGGATCGACGCCGCGGCCTCCGCCACCGCCACGACCACCGGCGGCGGGCGCTTCCGACGCCGCTTCGCCGCGGCCGTGCAGCGGGGTGCCCTCCTCCCCCGCCTCGACCTGCGCGTACACCACGTTCGGATTCGACGCCGACACGCCGATCGCGATTCGGCCAAGCTCGCCGCCCGGCAAGCCGTTGGTCAGCTTCGTCCACGTGCGCCCGGCGTCTTCAGACTTCCACAGTGCGCTGCCGGCGCCGCCGCCGTTGAAGCAGCAGCTCGTCCGGCGCCGCTGATAGCTCGCCGCGTAAACGATGTCGCTGTTCGACGGATCGATCGCGACGTCCGTGAAGCCCGTGTTCTCGTCGATGTACTTGGCCTTCGTCCAGCGCTTGCCGCCGTCGGTCGTCTTGTAGAGGCCGCGGTCCGGATTGGGCCCGAACAAGTGGCCCGGCGACGCCACGTACACGACCTCGGGATTCCGCTTGTCGATCACGATGCGCGCGATCGTCTGCGTCTCCTTGAGACCGACGTTCGTGAACGTCTTCCCGCCGTCGGTCGACTTGTAGATCCCGTCGCCGAACGACGCGGTCTGCCGGTTGTTCGGCTCGCCCGTACCGACGTATACGATGTCCGGATTCGTTGGATGGATCGCGATATCGCCGATCGATGCGCTGCCGTACTCCTGAAACACGGGACGGAAGCTCACGCCGTTGTCGTCGGATTTGAACACGCCGCCGACGGCGTAGCCGACGTAGATCACGTTCGGATCGCTGGGCGCCGCCTCGATGTCATCGACACGGCCCCCCATGCTCGCCGGGCCGATCGAGCGAAAGTGAAAGCTCGACAGCAGCGGATTCGATGAAACGTTGAACTGCGGTTCCGGCCGCGGCGCGCCACGACCCTGCGCGGCGAGCGGCGCGGCAATCGTGAGCGTCGAGAGGGCGACCAGTCGTGCCGATGCGCGATGGATTCTCATGAAACCGATCCTCAGGGTGAGAGCAGCGCCAAGAATATGTCGTCGTGTCGACGCGTTGGCGAGCTAACGCCGCCCGATGATTCTCCCAACGTTATAGACCGTTCCGGCGTACACGGCGCGCGGCTGCGGGCCAGCCAGCGGAACGATCACCCCGGCGTCGACCGCGAGCCACGGCCGCACGAGCAACGTCGGTCCGCCGAGCAAAGCCACGATCGACGGCGCACCCGAGGCGCCGCTCGTGGCCGGATAGCCGTAGCACTCGGCGACCCAGCCGAATGCGCCGGCGAACGGGCCGCCGAACGACGCCGTCCACAGTGACGCCGACCGTGGCGCAACGGATCCGTCGCCGCTCCGCCGCGTGTAGCCGGCATTCAGGTCCATTGCCACGCCGCCGAAATCGTGGCTCGAGATCAAGAGGATGGAACCGTCGGTCGTACCGGTGCCGGTGCCCGCGCTCGCGGATCCGGTTGGAAACTTGATCGCCGGCAGAACCGCGAAATCGCCGACGAGCGGCGCGCCGTCGGCCAGGCGCCACTTCAGGTCGACGCCGATATCGCCCAAGCCGAGCGAAGTGCGCGGCGGCGAAACGGTCGTGCCGAACAAGCTGAGCTGCGCGTGGCTCGCCGCGCCGAGTTTGAGCACGACCGGCGTCGACACGCCAACACTTGCCGGCGCGAAACGATCGCGCTCCACACCGAGCTCGATCTCGAGCCAGCCCGGCGCCACGGTGCCGGCGTGAGTCGCCACTGTCGGACGCTCGGGTTGCACGGCGTGCGGGTCGATCGCCGTGTCGGGTTGCTGCGCGTCGAGCGCGGCCGCGAAACACACGCTGGCGACGATCGGCGCGAGCACCGCTCGCAGGCGCGCCGTCATTCGCGGTGGGTCAGCGCTGGGGCGCGGTGGGCGCCGAGCCCCACCGGCCGCCGTCCGCTTCGAACGCCTGGACGTCCGCGAAGTACTTTCGCGCCATCTCCGCCGACGCCGGGTTTGTGTACACCTCGGCGACCGGGTGCTCGATCGTCTGCGCCACGATCTCGGCGACGTCGTCGACCGATTGCACGTACGGGCCGGAGTAGATAGGCGTGTCCGGTGCGGAACCGATCGCATTGCGGCCGAACGCCGTCGCGACCATGCCGGGCATCACGGTCGTCACGTGAATGTCGGGATGCTCGGCGCGTAGATCGACGCGCAGATTCGCGGTTAGAGCGTTGAGCGCGGCCTTCGCCGCGTTGTACGCCGAGCGGTGCGTGGCGATCGGAACGCGGCCGAGGAACGACGACGTGTTGATGATGTGCCCGCGTCCGCGCTGCATGAAGTAGCGCGCCGCCACCTGCATTCCGTACAGCGCCGATTTGACGTTCACGGCGATGACCTGGTCGATATCCTCATCAGTCAGGTCGAGCACTTGCCGGGTGATCCCCCGCCCCGCGTTGTTGATCCATACGTCAAACCCCCCGGCTCGTGCGATTGCTTCATCCCGAAGCCGTTCGACGTCGGCGCGGCGCGTGACGTCGGTCGGTACGGCGATCGCGCGCGCTGCTCCCATTCGCTCCGCGTCGGCCGCGACGCGCTCGAGCTCGGCGCGGCGCCTGGCGCCGAGAACGAGGGAATATCCGCGGGTCGCGAGACACCGCGCGATCCCTTCGCCAATTCCAGCGCTCGCACCCGTGATGACGACGGTCTTGCCGGCGGCACTGCGGCCGGACGGCTTGCTCGACTGTGCGCTGACCATGCTCCGCCCTTTCGATTCGACGTCGGCAAGCTACGCCGGCCGGGAGCTTGGACGCTACCGCGGGATCGACTTTCGGCGTGTCGCGCCCGAAGTTTCGAGGGCATCCCGTCAAACCATTCACTGTCGCCAATGCCCACTCGATCAGCTCGCCGCGCCCCCGCCGTGCTTGCGTCTCTCGCCGCCGACCTCACGCTTGCCGGTTGGATTGTCGTTGCCGCCGCGCCTAGCGCACACGCGCAGGACCGGCTCAAGTCAATGCCCGGTTACGCGCAATTCGAACGAATGGCCCCGCAGATCGCCACGGTTTTAGGCGCCGCCGGGCGCGGACGCGGATTTGCGGGCCGGGGCACGGGCGGAATCGCCTGGTCGTCGGACTCGCGGGCAGTCGAATTCAGCCGCGATGGCCAGCGCTATCGCTACGACATCGCCTCGAAAAGGGCGACGCAGGTTGAGGACGCGGCGGCGCAGGAGGCGGGACGCGGTGGTTTCGGCGGTCAGCCGGCGCGCGGCCGCCAGTTCGAGTTCGCCGTCGCACCCGCCGGCAACCATCGCGCGCTCTACCGGGATCGGAATGTCTGGATCGGCGACTCGACCGGCGCAAACGCGATCCAGATTACGACTGACGGCAGCGCCGCAGCGCGCGTGAAAAATGGCACGGCGAGTTGGGTCTACGGCGAAGAGCTGTCCCAACGCACGGCGATGTGGTGGTCGCCCGATGGGAGCAAGCTTGCCTACTATCGCTTCGACGAGAGCAAAGTCCCCGACTTCTACATCACGCCGGGACTCACCCGCATCCAGGACACGGTCGACGTCGAAGCCTATCCCAAGCCGGGCGTGCCGAACCCGCTGGTCGACATCTTCGTCTACGACGTCGCCACCGAACGCACGACGCACCTCGACGTACGCGATGGCCAGCCGCTCACCAACGATGCGGTCGGCTATTACGTGTTCCACGTTGGTTGGTCGCCGGACGGTAAGGAGCTGACATTCCTCCGCGCGAACCGCCGGCAGAACGTGCTCGAACTCGCGGCATGCACGCCCGAGTCCGGCCACTGCCGGACGGTGCTGCGGGAAGAATGGCCGACCGGGTGGATCGACGACGATCCAGCGCCGACGATGGAATGGCTCGCCGACGGCAACCGGTTCATCTGGGAATCCGGTCGGACGGGATTCAACAACTACTATTTATATGATTTTCACGGCGCGCGGCTCATCGCGCCCCTGACCCAGCTGCCGGCCGAGGTGGCCGGCGTCGTCCGCGTCGACGAGAAGGCGAAGGCGCTCTACTACCTCGCTCGCGATGGCGCCAACCATCTCATGCTCCAGTTGCATCGCGTCGGGCTCGACGGCCGCGACGACCGGCGCCTCACCGATCCCGCGTTGAACCACACCGTCGCGCTCTCCCCAGACGCTCGCTGGTTCGTCGATGTGGCCGAAACGCACGACACGCCGCCTGTTACCAGACTGGTGGACGCGGCCAGCGGTAAGACGGTCGCCGACCTAGCGACGACGGACATGTCTCGCTTCGACGCGCTCGGTCTCAAAAAAGTCGAGCTGTACACTTACACCACGTCCGACGGTCAGGCCACGCTCCACGGCTCCATCGCCTTCCCATCGAACTTCGATCCGAACAAGAAATATCCGGTCCTGGTGAGCGTGTACGGCGGGCCAGGCGTCGCCAACGGCGTCAGCGAACGATTCACTACACCATCGCCGCTCACCGAGTTCGGGTTCATCGTCGTCGGCGTAGAGGCGCGCACGAATCCTGGCATGGGCCGCAAAGCCCTCGACGCCGTCTACCTCAAGCTCGGCCAGACCGAGATCGACGACATGGCCGACGGCGTCAAGGCACTCTGGAATCGCCCGTACATCGACAAGGATCGCGTTGGCATCTATGGCACGTCGTACGGGGGATATACGTCGGTCATGGAGATCTTGCGCCATCCTGAAGTTTTTGCGGCCGCGTCTGCCTCGTCGCCGCCAACCGACTGGCGGAACTACGATACGATCTACACCGAACGGTACATGTGGCTTCCACAAGAAAACAAAGCCGGGTACGACAAGGGCTCGGCGATGACCTACGCCGACAGCCTGCGCGGCCGCCTCATGCTTTACTATGGAACGATGGACAACAACGTCCATCCTTCGAACATGATGCAACTCATTCAAGCGCTGCAGCGCGCCGGCAAGAGCTTCGACGTGCAGGTAGGTCCCGACCAGGGACACTCGGGAATCAACCTGCAACGCATGATGGAGTTCTTCATCGAGAACCTCGTCATGCACCCGTCGTTGACGAAGGCGCACTGAGCGCGAAGGCAACGATGTTCAGCGGCGAGGAGATCGCGGCGGAGCTGGCGGCGCTCGGCGTGACGCACGTCGTCACCGTACCCGATAGCACCATCGGCCAGTGGCAGGCGGCGATCGAACGGCGCGGCGCGGCGCGACTCGTACGCGTGTGCCGCGAAGGCGAGGCGTGGCAGATTGCCGCCGGTCTCCATCTCGGCGGTGCCCGCCCGATCGTGCTGATCCAATGCACGGGGCTGCTCGAGTCGGGCGACGCGATCCGTAACGCGCTCCACGATTGGAAGCTTCCGCTCTGGAGCATCATCGGCTACCGCAGCTACCTGAGCCAGGAAACGCTTCCCGGCGATACCTGTCTCGTCTTCACCGAGCCGACGCTCGACGCGTGGCGCATCGACTATCGCTTGATTCGCGACCCATCGCAGCTCGCTGAGATCGGTGAGCATCTCGCGAGCTGCCGCGCCGCGAACAAGCCCGGCGCCATTCTCGTCGCCGAGGGAAAAGCATGACCACGGTTGCGCGGCCGGGAACCGAGCGCATGTCGGCGAACGCTGCGGTCGCGGCCGTCCATGCCGCACGCGGCGCGCGCGACATCGTGGTGACGACGATGACGCCGGCGCGCGACTGGATGCTCCTGCCGGCGCATCCGCTCGACCTGGTCCTCGTGCCGTCGGCAATGGGCGGCGCGCCCTCGCTGGGCCTGGGGTTGGCGCTCGCGCAGCCCAATCGGCGCGTCATCGTGCTCAACGGCGACGGGTCGATGCTGATGAATCTCGGTGCGCTGGTGACGATTGCCGAATCGCGCGCCACGAATCTGTTCCTGGTCGTGTTTCAGAACGGCACGTACGAGGTCACTGGATCGCAGCGGCTGCCGGGTGGAGCGAGCGTCGACTTTGGAGCCATCGCGCGCGGGTCGGGGATGACCTCGACCTACGACTACGCGTCGGACAGTGCCTGGTCCGCGGACGTGGCGCGACTCATCGCCGCGCCGGGTCCCACGTTCGTCACGCTGCACGTCGAACCAGTGCTCGGCCGGCCCGGCCCTAAATCGCCCGGTCCCGCCAGCGCACGCGGCGCGAGTTTCGCGCATGCGCTCCACGAATGACGGACTGAATCAGCGGACAATCGACACTTCGACTGCCTCGATCGCCGGGCGCCCGCCGCGACCTTCGACGAGCGGCGCCATGTTCGACCACGCAGCCTGAATCTCGGGCGGTGCGTGATCCGGCGTCGCGGCATCACGCCAGGTGAAGATCTCAACGATGTCCGGTGGCTGGCTCGCATCCGAGCTCTCGACGACGACGTGCGGCGCGCTGTCGACGAGCTGGAGCCGTAATGCAGTGGCCCAATGCGCGGCGAGCACGCGCGCGAGCTCCGCCTGCGATCCGCGCTTGACGTGGTAGGTGACCATGACGGTTTCCGGCTGCGCGCGCTGCCGCACGGAGTGCGGAATCGCCCGCGCCGCGGAGACGAGACTCGCGGCTAAAGCGATGGCGCCGGTGCGCTGTAGAGCGGTGATGGACATCGAACCTCCGGCAAGAGTGAACGGACGAGAACGCTCATTACGGGTTCCAAAAGCCCGTCACCGCACGGAGGCGGCCATCGGGCTGAAGGTCGAAGACGTTCACGCCGGCGCCGCGCGGTTCGTCGGTCGCGGTCTTCGCCGCCCAGCTCGCGAGCACCACGCCCTGACAGTGCCGCACATCGCCCGTGCGCTCCATGCGAATACCGGGCATGAACCGCTGCGCGCCGGAGATGTGCTGCACCAACTCGTCCACGCCGTCGATGAGGCTGAACTTGTCGCGGAATTGCACGCGCTCGCTGGCGATTCGCCGCAGCGCCGCCTCACGCGTCGCCGCGTCCGGATCGGCCCACACGGCGAACCACTGATCGACGATCGACGCCGCGCCGGCGTTCTGCGCATCGGCCACGAGATTGCCGAAGAGCGAGAGCTGGTACCTCCACCCCTGCACGTGGTTGTCGCGCGTTGCCGCATCGGCCAGCTCGTGGACGAGGGTAAGGCGCGTTGCATCCGCAACCGGTGCGAGCTGGATCGTGACCTTTGAACCGCCGACCGCGAACGGCGTACCGCGGACGTAGCCATAAGTAAACACGATGCGCTCCGGCGGCCGCACCTCGAGCACCTCGCCTGCCGCTTCATCGCCGGTCGGGTAGCGAACGTAGACGCGGCCGCCAGGCCGCGCGTCGATCGTCGACCCGGCACCCCACCACGCCGCCCAGCGCGCGGAATCCGTGAAGTAGCGAAAGACGGTGTCGGGACTCGCCTGGATGACGACGGTTCGATCGAGGCGGTGGTCGAGCTGCGTCATGAGCGCCTTCTCCGTGACGAGGGTGCGCGGCGCGCCGGTCGCGGTCCGCGGCGAGTCTCTTCCAGCTCGGCGGCGAGCTTGAGCCGCCAGAGCGCATCATCCCACATCTGCTCGAGAATCTTCCCCGCAGCACCCAGCGCCTCTCGCCGCGCACGATAGAACCGATGGCGGCCTTCGCTACGCACCTCGACCAACCCGGCGTCGATGAGCGTGCGAAGCTGAAGCGACACGGCCCCGAACGTCACGTCGGGCATTGCGCGATGGACTTCGCCGGCGTTCAGCTCCGAACGCCAGACCAGGCGAAGTATCTCGCGCCGACGTGGAGAGGCGATGGCCGTGAGAGTGAGCGGGTCAAGAGTCACTCTGTCATTTTAGTTGCAACTAAATAATCAGTCAAGGGCCTGCACGACGTTCTACTAAGTACAGCCGCGCGCCGCCGATCCGATCCGCGGCACCCCACCGATCCTCCACTCCGTTCGTGTCCGCTTTTTGTCCGTTTTTGTCTTTTACCAATCGTTCCGGCCACCCCGAGCGGCAGTTCGCCCCCTCGCCGCGATCCAAGCTCGCGCTTTTGCGCGCTCCTGCGTAAATCATAGCCTCGCTCATCCCGCGTCTTACCCTTCCCTTCAGGAGCCATGATGTCCCGTCCGACAGGACCGGCGCGTCGTTGGATGGTGGCGCTCGTCGCCGCCCTGGCGCTCGTTCAAGCGCCGTCGCATGCCTCGCTGTTCGCGCAGGCCGCCAGCCAGAAAGTCGATCAGGAATACACCGCGAAGATCAAGCAGTACCTGACCGACCCGCGCATCTCGACGGAGCTCGTCGATCACCTGCCAGCGTCGGCCACGGTGCCGACCCCGCTCAAGTTCAATGGTCACATCGTCGGCGCGCCGGGCGAGCTCACGCATGCCTCACAAATTCACGCATACCTCGAAGCCGTCGCGAAGGCGGCGCCCAAGCGCGCGCGCTTCTGGCGCATTGGCAAGACGGAAGAAGGCCGCGATATCGTGCTCTTCGCCGTCGCCGACGAGCAGACGATCGCCAACTTGGACAAATACAAGGGCTACATCAACGCCCTATCCGACCCGCGCAAGACGACCGAAGCGCAGGCGCAGCAGATCATCCATGCGCTCGGCAAACCGGTCTATTACATCAACAGCGGCATGCACTCGCCGGAAACCGGCGGCCCCGAGATGCTGATGGAGCTCGCCTACCGTCTCGTCGTCGAGGAATCGCCGTTCATCCAGGACATTCGCAAGAACGTGATCACGCTGATCACGCCGGTGGTCGAGGTCGACGGCCGCGAGAAAATCGTCGACTCGTACTACTACGCCAAGGCGCATCCCGGCGTGAATGCGAACCAGCTCCGCATGTACTGGGGCAAGTACGTGCAGCACGACAACAACCGCGACGGCATGGGCCAATACCTCAAGCTCACCCAGGCGGTGACGAAAGAGGTGCTCGACTGGACGCCGACCGTGTTGCACGATCTGCACGAGGCGCAGACGTATCTCTACGCGTCCACCGGTACCGGTCCGTACAACGAGGCGCTGGATCCGATCGTCGTCAACGAGTGGTGGATGCTCGCCGAGAATGACGTGATGGAGATGACGAAGCGCGGCGTGCCGGGCGTGTGGACCTACGGGTTCTACGACGGCTGGGTGCCGAACTACATGTTCTTCATTGCGCACACCCACAACGAAATCGGCCGCTTTTACGAGGTGCAGAGCTACGGGCCGGACAACTACACGGTGACGCCGGGGAACACGACGACGAGCCGTGAATGGTTCCGTCCGAACCCGCCCCTCGAAACGATCAATTGGGGTCCGCGCGCAAACACGAATATCCAGGAGTCGGCAATCCTGTTCGCGTTGCATCGTGTTGGCCAAGACCGAGTGATGTTCCTGGACAACCAATGGAGCAAGGCGAAGCGCGCGGTAGCCCGCGGCAAGACTGGGCCAGTGTACGCGTGGGTCATCCCGGCGGGCCAGCATGCGAAGCAGAACGCGGCCGAGGCGGTCAACGAGCTGCTCGCGCA
>JBIOHX010000111.1:0-11249 GCA_044449465.1 Gemmatimonadales bacterium
GTCCAGAAATAGCCGCCGCGGTCCTGCACCCACTCGAAGTACGAGACGGTGACGCCGCCGGCGTTGGCGAGAATGTCGGGGATGACGAAGATGCCCTTCTCGTCGAGGATCGAATCGGCGCCGGCCGTCGTGGGACCGTTCGCGCCCTCGCAGATGATCTTTGCCCGAATCTTGTTCGCGTTCTTGCTCGTGATGACGTTCTCGAGCGCCGCCGGCAGCAGCACGTCTACATCGAGGACGAGCAGTTCCTCATTCGTGATCTGTTCGCCGCCGGTGAACCCGTCGAGCGAGCGGACCTGCCGCACGTGCTTGATCGCCGCGTCGATGTCGATGCCGTTGGCGTTGTGATAACCGCCCGTGCGGTCGCTGATCGCCACGATCTTGCAGCCTTCGCGCTGGAGCAGCTGCGCTGCCACCGAGCCGACGTTGCCGAACCCTTGCACGGCGACCGTCGTGCCTTTGACTGGCATGCCAAGGTGCTTGAGCGCTTCCTTGGTGACGATCATGCACCCGCGGCCGGTTGCCTCGCGGCGCCCCAGCGAGCCGCCCATCTCGATTGGCTTCCCTGTCACCACCGCCGTCACCGTGTGGCCCATGCGCATCGAGTACGTGTCCATCACCCACGCCATCACCCGCTCGTTGGTGTTGACGTCCGGCGCCGGCACATCGGAATCCGGCCCAAGTGTGTTGATGATCCCCGCCGTGTAGCGACGCGTCAGGCGTTCCAGCTCGCCGGCGCTCATCTTGAGCGGGTCGCATACCACCCCGCCTTTGGAACCACCGAACGGCAGGTTCACCACGGCGCACTTCCAGGTCATCCAGGCCGCGAGTGCCTTGACCTCCTCGAGCGTCACGTTGAGGTCGAAGCGGATGCCGCCTTTGGCCGGGCCCCGCGACGTGTTGTAGAGCACGCGGTGCCCGACGAACACCTCGACCTCGCCATTGTCCATCATCACCGGAATCGACACGGTGATCTGTTTTTCTGGGTGCCGCAGCACCTTGTACAGTCCAGGCTCCAGGTCGAGCAACTCCGCCGCGCGGTCGAAGCGAAACATCATCGCTTCAAAGGGATTCTCCTCGTCGAGGAAGCGGTCCTTGTCGGGGCGGACGATTCTATCGGTAGGAAGTCGGAGGTCGGTGGCCATTGGAAGTGAAACGGGCCGGCGTCAGCCGGCGGTGCCGGAAGATGTGGGGGCGACGGGCCGCGCTCGGACGAGGTCGTCGAGAATTCGCTCGAGGCCGCCCACGCCGCGCTCCACCCTGACCCGCTGAGAAACATACCACAATGGCGGCGCAAGGCGAGGCCAGCGCGGCGCGAGCTTCACCGCATCTTTGAGCGTGCAAACGGCCCATTCCCCCTCGCCGACTGCGCCCGCGATGCGCCCGACCTCGGCGTCCGTGAAAGCATGATGATCGAGAAACACTGATGGCTCGACGCGCGCGCCGGCCGCCTCGAGCTGGCGAACGAACGCGCGCGAGTCGCCGATCGCCAGCACGGCGCGCACCCGTGCCCCGGCGAGGGCCGTGAGCGATCGTGTCTCGGCCGTCGGACCGGCCCGCACCAGCGCGTCGAGCTCCAGCTGGAGCGTCACGCGTGGCACCGACGGCGCGACACGTGACAGCGCCGCATTGACGGCGTCGACTGCAGCGTCGGTTGCCGCCTTTCGGGTCACGACGACGAGCGTCGCGCGACGAACCGCGGCGAGCGGCTCGCGCCAGGGACCAGCTGGCAGGAGCCGCACTCGTGGGGTCCAACGGTCCGCGCTCACCAGCACCAAGTCCGCGTTGCGCCGAATGCGTCGATGCTGGAACGCGTCATCGAGCACCGCGATCGTGGCGCCGAGGGCCGCGGCGCGCGCCACGCCGGCGACGCGGTCCGCTGAGGCCACGACCGGGATCGATGGATTCAGCGCTGCATGGACGAGCGGCTCGTCGCCGCCATAGCCGCGAAGCACGACTGCGGGCCGTGCCCCGCGTTGGGCCAGCTCGTGGGCCACCCAGGCGGCCACCGGCGTCTTCCCCGTGCCGCCGACCGTGAGATTGCCCACGCTCACGACCGCGATTCCCGTCGCACGCGTTCGGAGCCAACCGGCGTCGTACATGAGATCGCGCGCACCGACGATGACGCCGAACAGCCCCGACGCCGGCGTGGCGACCAAGCGACTCGCGCGCGCGAGGGCCCCCTCGCCGTACCACAGGTCGTCGAGCAATCCGCGCTCAGCCATTGGCACGCTGCTCGGCGCTCGCCATCAGCGCGCGCAGCCGCCCCACGTCGTCCGCGGCCGTGCGCACGTCGGACGCATCGACCAGCGCCGCATCACTGTACGCGATGTGAACACGCGCGAAGGGTGCGGGCACCATGAACCTGTCCCAGCTCTTCAGGCGCCACGCCGGCCGCGCCGTGGCCGACGCGCCGATGACCGGGGCTCCCGTGCGCTGCGCCACGATCGCCGGCCCAGCCGCGAACGATTTGGCCGGGCCGCGCGGCCCGTCCGGCGTAATCGCAAGATCGTGCCCGCCGCCGATCACGCGGGCCGACTCCAGCAGGGCTCTCGCCGCACCGCGCGACGTGGACCCGCGTACGGTGCCGTACCCCAATTCGGTGGCGATGCGCGCGAGGATCTCGCCGTCACCGTGCTCGCTCACCAACACCGTGACGTTCTCACCACGATGGTGATAGAGGAGTGGCAACAGCTCGCCGTGCCACGCCGTGAATACGATCGCGCGGCCATCGGCGCGCGCCCGTCGGACCGCGTCGTCGTGCGTGACCCGAATGCGCCAAGTCCAGCCCAGCAACCGCACCAACCACCCACCGGCCCGGGCGAGCAAGGTGATGCGCCGCGAGGGCTTCGAGTCGTCGGACGCGATGGCGGAATCACCCGGCATGCGCGCTCACCCCTCCTGCGGCGAGACGCTCCGCCATCTCGGCGACGCGAGCCGCCGCGCCCGGAGAGCCCAGCGACGCGCGCACGCGTGCCAGTCCATCGAGCATCGCACGACGCTCGGCGCTGGCGTGGTCCAGCAGCGGGACCAGCGCATCTGCCACCGCGCTTGGCTGCAATGCGCTCTGCACGAACTCCGGAACGAGTTGATAGCCGGCGACGACGTTTACCAAACCGATATTCGGAATCTTGACGACGCGGCGCGCGATCTCGTAATTGAGCTGATTGAGCCGGTACGCGACCACGAATGGGCACCCCGCCATCGCCGCCTCGAGCGTGGTCGTACCGCTCTTGCACAGGGCCGCATCGGCGGCGCGCAGTACCGTGAACGATCCGGCTGCCGCGATCGGAAATGGACAGCGTGCGGGATCGATGCTCACATGCGGCGCCGCGGCGACGACGACCTGGAGCTGCGGCTCGCGCGCTTGGAGCTCGCGGGCCGCGGCGACGAACGCGTCGAGGTTGTGCTCGACCTCCTGGCGGCGGCTGCCCGGAAAAAGACCGCGCACCCGCGCGGTCGGCGCGAGGCCTACCGTGACGCGCGCCGCCGCGCGGTCGGGGAGCGTGGCGACGCGGTCGAGCAGCGGATGGCCGACGAAGCTGACCGGGATGCCATGCTTCCGGAGCAGCGGCTCTTCGAACGGCAGGATCACCGCCGCGCAGGTGACGGTGCGCGCGAGCTTGTCGAGGCGGCCGGCGCGCCACGCCCACACCTGCGGCGTGATGTAGTACAGCACCGGCACGCCGGCTCGCGAGGCCGCGGCAGCGACCAACATGTTGAAGTCCGGATAGTCGACGAGCACCACGGCGGCAACCTGACCGCTGCGAAAGCGACGTTTGAGCTCGCGCAGCAAGCCCCAGTGGCGCCGCAGGGTGCCGACGACCTCGACGAAGCCCATCACTGCCAGATTGCCGGCGTGCTCGATCAGCTCGACCCCGGCGCTTCGCATGCCGTCGCCGCCGATGCCAGTGAGGCGAAAGGGCGAACCACGCCCGACAAGCTCCCGCGCCACCTGCGCGGCATGGAGATCGCCGGAGACTTCTCCGGCGACGAACAGCAGCTCACGCACCGCTAGCGGCCGGCGCGGCGCCCGACAGCGAAGGCAGCGTACGCTCGATGTCGCGCACGATCGTGAGCGCCACCGCCAGCGCCTCGCGCCCGTCGTCACCCGTCACGGGGATCGCCGCCTCCCCAGCCACGGCCCGCACGAAGGCCTCGAGCTCGAGCCGCAGCGGCTCGCCCTCGGGTGCATCGATGGGCACATGCTCGACGAACGCCGCGAGCTCCTGCGCGCCTCGCGCGTCGCGCACCAGCGCCGCGAGGTCGACGTCGCGCCGCAATCGATAGTATTCGGCTGTGCCGGCCGCGAGATCGAGCGAGATGTAGCCGCTCTGCTGGAAGATGCGGAGCTTGCGCATCCGCTCGCGCGACACGCGGCTGGCGGTGATGTTCGCGACCGCCCCGGCTTCGAACGTGAGCCGCGCGTTGGCGATGTCCACGAACGGCGTCAGCACCGGCACGCCGACCGCCGCGACCTCTCGTACCCCGCCGCCGACGAAGGTGAGTACGAGGTCGATGTCGTGGATCATGAGATCGAGCACCACGGCGACATCGGCACCGCGCGAATTGAACGGCGCGAGCCGATCGCTCTCGATGAAGCGCGGCGAATCGACGTGCGGCAGCGCCGCGCGGACCGCGCGGTTGAAGCGCTCGACGTGCCCGGTCTGCACGACCGCGCCGGTTCGCCGCGCGATCGCGAGGAGCGCGTCCGCCTCGGCGAGGGTCGTCGCGATCGGCTTCTCGATCAGCACGTGGACGCCGCGCTCGAGCGCGGGCGCCGCGACTTCGTAGTGCGCCGGCGTCGGCACGACGACGCTCAGCGCGTCGATCTCGTCGAGCAGCGCGTCGAGGGACGCGAACGCAGGCACCCCGAGCTCCGATCCCACGTGCGCCGCGCGCTCCGCGTTCCGTTCGTGGAAACCGACGAGCGTCGCTCCCGGCACATCGCGCAGGATGCGCGTGTGATGAAAGCCGAGCGCGCCCGCCCCCACCACGCCGACGCGAACGGTCATCAGATCACCGATCCGCGATCGCTGCGATCGAAGAACGCCAGGAATTCCTGAATCTCAGGGTACGGGTGAAGCTCCGCGGCCGCGCGTTCTCGCGCCTGCGACAGATTGAGACCCGATTTGAAGAACAGGCGATACGCGCGCTTCAGCTCGCGCCGCACCTCTTCCGGAAAGCCGTTGCGCTCGAGACCCACGCTGTTCAACCCGTACAGCTTGATCGGATTGCCGACCGCCTTCACGTACGGCGGCACGTCCTTGGCCACGCGCGAGCAGCCCCCGATGAAGCTGAACCGGCCGATCGTCGCGAACTGGTGGACGGCGACGAGCCCCGACACGATCGCCTTCTCGTCGATCGTCACGTGTCCGGCGAGCTGCGTACCGTTGGAGATGATCACGCCGTCGCCCACGTGGCAGTCGTGCGCCAGATGGACGTAGGACATCAGGAAGCACTTGATACCGACGGTGGTCTTGAACGATTGGGTCGTGCCGCGATTGACGGTCGTGTACTCGCGGATCGTCGTGTCGTCGCCGATCTCGACGATCGTCCGCTCACCTTTGTATTTGAGATCCTGCGGGTCGCCGCCGAGCACCGTGCCGACGCCGACTTTGACGCGTTGGCCGAGGATGACGTTGCGCTCGAGGGACGCGCGCGCCGCGATCACACAGCCGTCGCCCACCACGCAGTCCTCGCCGACGATCGCGAACGGCCCGACGTCGACGTCGGCGCCGAGCTCGGCGCTCCGGTCGACGATGGCTGTGGGATGGATGGCTGCCGTCATTTGTCGCGCACCATCGCGCCCATCTCGGCCTCGGCGACCACCTCGCCGTCGACTTTCGCCACGCCCGCCATCTTGCACATCATGCCGCGTACCTGGAGCAGTTCGAGCTCGAACCGAAGCTGATCCCCCGGTCGCACTGGACGCCGCCACTTGACGTTGTTGAGCGAAGTAAAATACACGACCTTCGTTTCTGGGTTTGGAACTGCTCCCATCAGCAGCACGCCGCCGACCTGGGCCATCGCTTCGATGATCAATACCCCCGGCATGATCGGATGCCCCGGGAAATGCCCCTGAAAGAATGGCTCGTTGATCGTCACGTTCTTCATCCCGACGATCCGCTTGCCGTCTTCGATCTCCAGCACCCGGTCCACGAGCAAAAACGGGTACCGGTGCGGCAGCACCTTCATGATCTCTTCGATCTCGAGCACGGTCGTCTCCTTCGCGATGGCGGCCTGCATGGCCCGCACCAGTTGCACCGTGCCGCGATGGCTCGGCTTGGTCGCCGTCACCGACGCGCGCACCCGCGCCCCGGCCAGCGCCAGATCCCCCACGCAGTCCAATGCCTTGTGCCGCACGAATTCGTCCGGCCAGCGAAGCGTGGTTCCCACCACCCCATTCTCGTCGAGCACGATCGCGTTGTCGAGCGACGCCCCGCGAATCAACCCCTTCGCCCGCAACCCATCCACCTCGCGCATGAAGCCGAACGTTCGCGCCCGCGCCAGCTCGCGCACGAAGCTGTCGCGCGTCACCCGGTAGCAGCCGCGCTGCACGCCGATCGCCGGATGCGGAAAATCGATCGTCACGTTGAGCTGCAGATCGGGCGCCGGAACCGCCTCGTACACCGAGTCGCCGTCGGTCACGCGCACCGGCCGCCGCAGCGTCAGCACCGTCGGCCGTCCATCGTGCTCCACGATGCCCGCCGCCAGCAACGCGTCCACGAACGGCGCCGCGCTCCCGTCCATGATCGGCGGCTCCGCGGCGTCCAGGTCGATGCGCAGATCGTCGATCCCGCACCCGCCCACCGCGGCGAGCACGTGTTCGACCGTGTGCACCGACACCGGATCTTCGCCGAGCTGCGTTCGCCGCTCGCTGAGCACGGCGCGCTCGGCGACCGCCGGAATCGTCGGGGTGTCGGCGAGGTCCGTTCGGCAAAACGAAATGCCAGCGCCGCTCGGCGCCGGCTGAAAGGAAATCCGGCAGGCCGCGCCGAGGTGCAGCCCGATTCCCTCGAGCGACACCGGCCGTGCGATCGTGCGACGATTCATTCGGATTCGGGCGTGCGGTCGAGCAGGCGCTCGATGCGACGAAGCAGGCTGGGAAGCTTGAACAACGCCGCCTGGGCCCGGAGCGCCTCCTTGTGCGGCCGCGCCGGATAACCAGACCACGTTTCTCCGGCCGGAATATCGCCGAACACACCCGCCTGCGCAGCAAGGCGGGCACCCTTGCCCACGGTGTGGTGCCCCGACACGCCCACCTGGCCAAGCAGCATCGCACCGTCCTCCACCCGCACCGAGCCGGCGATCCCTACCTGCGCCATGATCAGGCACGAGCGGCCGATACGCACGTTGTGCGCGATCTGCACGAGGTTGTCGATCTTGGTCCCTGCGCCGATCACCGTATCGTCGATGCTGCCGCGGTCGATCGTCGTATTCGCCCCGATCTCGACGTCATCCTCGACGATGCAGCGGCCGACGTGCGGAATCTTGACGTGCTCCACACCGTCGTTCGTCGGCCGTTGCACGTAACCGAAGCCGTCCGACGCGATGCGCGATCCGGCGTGGATGATCACCCGTTGCCCGATCACCGCGCCCGGATACACCGTGACCGACGGATAGAGTTGACTGGCGGCCCCGATCTCGACGCCCTCGCCGATCGCGCAGTGCGCTCCGACGACCACGCCCTCGCCCAACACGACGCGGTCGCCGATCACGGCGTACGGACCAACCGAGACGCCGGCGCCGAACTGCACATGCGCGCCGACGACGGCGGTGGCGTGAATGCCCTCGGTTGCCGCCGCCGCGCGGCGAAAGCGTGACAAGAGCGTGAGAAGTGCTTCCTGCGGCCGTTCGACCACGACCCGCGCCGCCACGGTACCGGGGGTTTCCGCGAGCTCCGGCGCGACGAGCACCACTCCGGCTCGCGAGGCCGTGAACGCCGCGGCGTACTTCGCCGCACCGAGAAAGCTCAGATCGCGCTCGGTCGCGCGGTCGAGCGCCGCCACGCGCGAGATCCCCACCGCACCGTCGCCGATCAGCCGCCCGCCCACTGCCTCCGCAATAGCCGCAGCGGTGAGAACGAGGCCGCTCTCACCGCTGCTGTCGTGGTGCTGGGACGTGCCGCCGTTCACTGCGTGGGCGGCTTCGGTGGACGCGTGACGCCGGCCGGGCTCGTGGGCGCGCCGGGCTTAGTTGCCGCCGGCGCAGACTTGAGCTGCGACGCAGTCATCGTCCGCAGACGCGCGACGACGCGATCGGTGATATCGAGATTCTTGTCCGCCGCCAGGATCGCGCTCGACCCGGGAGTGTTGTCAAGGATGAGCGCGTAGCCGTCTTCGGCACGAATGTCGTCGAGCACCTTACGCACCACTTCCTGGATCGGTGCCATCACCTCGCCGGTACGCTGCTGGTACTGCTGCTGGTACTTGAGGTTGTCCGCCTGATAATCGGTCTCGAGCCCCTGGATCGCCTTCTGCGCCTTGTCTTTGGCGGCGGTCGATAGCGTCGGCTCGTCCTTTTGGTACTTGGTGAGCAGCGTGTTTATCGAGTCCTGCATCTTCTTGAGCTGCGCCGCGTACCCCTGGCCTTCGCGGTTGAGCAGCGAATCCGCCGCGGCACGACCCGGCGCGGCAGCCATGATCGCCTCGGTGTTCACGTAGGCGACTTTGATCGCGCCGGTTTGCGCGAAGGCGAGACCGGCGATCGGCATCAGCACGAGCGCGGCGATGGCCGCGCGAATGGTGGTACGCATGACAACTCCGAAATTAGAAGATGTTACCGAACTTGAAGTGGACCTGCCAAGCGGGAGCGGGATGGCCGGCAGCGTCGACGCGATCGAACCCGTACCCGAGATCGACGCCGAGTGGGCCCAACGGAGTGACGAGTGAAGCGCCGAAACCGGCACCACGGAAGAGCCGGGTCGGGTCGAAGTCCTGCGCGCGCTCCCAGAGGTTGCCGGCGTCGTAGAACGAATCGAGGTAGAGCTGCTGATTCACGCGAAGACCGAGCTCCACGGTGCTGCGGAAAAACGCGTTGCCGAACGACTGCCGCGTCGCCTGGAACTGGCTGGCGTTGGGAATGTAGCCGAGCGGCGTGATCGAGAACTCTTCGTAGCCGCGGAGCGGCTCGCCGTACTGAACGCCGCCCAGCGTGAACGACTGGGTCACGAAGAACGGACCCGGGTCACCAAACACCGCACCGGCCTTGGCAGTCAGGCCGAGCACGAGCGTCATCGGTTCCAGGCTCAGCCCTTTACCGAACGTCGCCAGCGGTTGATACGCGTGCGTCTCGGCCGTGAGCCGTTCGAACGACGCCGAACCGCCAAGCGGGCCGCCGTTCAGATCCAGTCGAACGTTTTCGTGCACGCCGGCCACCGGGAACGGCAGCCCCAGCCGCGTGTCGTGATCGAGCTGCAGGCCGAGCGTCGACCGGAAGCAGCCGTTGCAGTTGATCGTGCCGACGAGGCCGTCGCCGCCGTAGCTCACCCGCTCACCGCCGTAGCTGGCGTAGAAGCGCGTAAAGCGCGAGTTCGGAAGCAAGAAGCCAAACTGCAAGGAGCCGCCCGCCGTCGTCGACTGACCGATGTCGCGGATGACGAAGCGCGACTGTTGATCGTATCCCGTGACCGTGCCGGAGATGTTCGACTGCCGGATGCGCGGATCCGTGTACGTGCCCGTGAATTCCTTGAGGAACTGACCGAAGTTCCACTGCACCGACGCACGTTTGCATTCGCCGAACAGGTTCGGCTGATCGAAGCCGATGAACCCGCCGACACCCGTGCCCTGCCCGACCGAGGCGCCGAAGTTGACGTTACCCGTCCGCTTTTCCTTCACGTGAAAGATCAGGTCGATGTCGCCCTTGTCATTCGCCTGACGCGTGTCCGGCGGCGGCATGTCCTGCTCGAAGAAGCCGAGGTTCGCGATGCTGCGATAGCTCTGGATCAGGCGCTCTTCGTTGAACACGTCGCCGGGCAGAATATTGAGCTGATCGCGGATGCAGGTCTCGGTCGTGACGTCGTTGCCGGTGATATCGATGCGGTTGATGATTGCCGGCGTGCCTTCGTTGATGTCCCAGCGCAGATCCACGGTCGGCACCGAATCGGCGCCGACGCGACGGCGCTCGACGACCGGTTGCACGCTCGCGTAGATGTAGCCTTCGTTGTTGTACGCTTCGCGAACCTTTCCCGTCGCCGCGTCCCACGCCGATTGGTCGAAGACGCCCTTCTCGGTCTCGTCGCGGCCGATCAAGCCCTTAATCGACTGTGTGACCGTCTTCGGCTGCTCGCCAAACGGATAGAAGTGCGCGATCTCGGCGTTCGAAAATCGCTTGGCGCCGTTCACCTCGAAGTCGCCGATCTTGTACCGCGGCCCCTCGTTCACGGTGAGCCGAACGAGCGCCTTTCCGTGCGCGCGGTCGATGATCATCGTGTCCTTCACGACCTGCGCGTCGATGTAACCATGCTCGGCGTACAACTCTGGAATCGTCTTCGACAGATCCTCGACGTACTTCTCCTGGTCGAAGTCGCCGTTTCGCCACCAGAAAAAGCCTTCCGGCTTGGTGGCGATCGCTTTCACGATCGTTTTGTCTGAAAGGGCCTTGTTGCCTTCGATCTCGACTCCCGACACCGCCAGACGGCGGCCTTCGTCGATGTGGAAGGTGATCGTCGTCGCCTCTTTCACCGTCGAGGTATCGACGGTCACCTTGGCCAGGAAATAGCCTTCGGCCTCATACAGCGAGTCGATCCGCGACACGTCTCTGGCGATCTGGGCCGGGTCGATCGGCTTTCCGACGAGCAGGTCGACGCGATCCTTGACGTCGCTCGGCGACACACGGTTGGCGCCCACCACACGGACATCGCTGAGGATCTTCCGCTCACGCAACGCGAAGACGAGCACGGCTTTACCGCCCACAATCTCACACGTCGCCTGGATGTCCGACTCGAACTGGTTCGTGGCGTAGAGATCGCGCATCGCCCGATCGAGGACCCGCGCGTTGATCGTCGACTTGGGAGCGATGCCGACGTCCGCCCGCAGCACGTCGTCGGTGATCGTATCCTTCCCCGCACCGCTGTGTTGGACGCGGAAGGCCACGCTGTCCGGCGTGGCGCAGGCCGCCGGCTGAGGAGTCTGCGCTTCGACAGTCGAGCCCGCCGCGGTGCCGAGGCACAGAAGTGCGAGCGCCACACGCAGTTGTCGCATAGTCCGCAATATACACAGAAAGCGGCCGGCCAGGTCCAAACGGAC
>JBIOHX010000112.1:0-11174 GCA_044449465.1 Gemmatimonadales bacterium
ATGCGACGTCGCCGATCTCGGCGTGCAACAGGCGATCGATCATCGTATGCACGTCCTCGTCGTTCGCCGCCGGCTGTTCGCCGGTGGCGATTCGGGCGGCGACGGCATCGAGCCCGTCCTCGATCTCCTCGCTTTCGGTGAAGGTCAAGACGCCAGCGTGGTACAGCGCGCGCGCCCAGGCCTTGGAACCGCGCACGTCAAACGGCCAAAGTCGAAAGTCGACACCGATGGAATGGTTCAGCGCGTCGAAAGCCGGCGCCGATCCGTCGCTGAACCGTCCGCCCCACAGCTTGTGTGCGGCCGCCGGAGCGGAAAGTGTGGCGGCGCTCACGCGATCTGCAGCGCCGGTTCATCCGGCACTGCCTCGATTGCATTGACGGGCGACGTGAGGGTCGGCGGCGCTACTCCCATTTCTAGATCCTTGAGCGCGCGTACCCGGGCCGGCAGCGCGAACAACCGAATGAACCCCGCCGCGTCGCTCTGTTTATAGACTTCATCCTCGCCGAATGTCACGAAGCGTTCGTCATACAGGGCGTTTTCGCTCTCGCGGCCGGCTACGGCGGCCGAGCCTTTGTAGAGGCGGAGTGTCACGCTGCCAGACACACGCGCCTGCGTCACGTCGACAAACGCGTCGTACGCCTCGCGCTCGGTCGTCCACCAACGTCCTTCGTAGACGAGGTCCGCGTACCGCGGCGCAATCGCGTCCTTGGCGGCCAGTGTGCGACGGTCGAGCACGAGCTGCTCCAACTCGGAGTGCGCGGTGTACAGCAACGAGCCGCCCGGCGTCTCGTATACGCCGCGAGACTTCATGCCGACGAGGCGGTCTTCGACGAGATCGACGACGCCGCAACCGTGCTTGCCGCCAATCTCGTTCAGCGACGCGATGAGGTCGACCCCGCCGAGTGGCTCCCCGTTCACGGAGACCGGGGTGCCGCAATGGAAGCCGACGGTCACGTTCTCCGGGATGTCCGGCGCGCGAGTGACGCTGCGCGTCAACATGAGCAGGTCGTCCGGCGGCGGGGTGTTCGGATTCTCGAGCACGCCGCCCTCATGCGACAGGTGCCACAGATTCGCGTCCCGCGAATAGATCTTCTGTCGCGTGGCGGCCACTGGAATGCCATGCGCTTCGGCGTAGGCGATCGCATCCTCTCGGCTGCGGATGTCCCATTCGCGCCAGGGCGCAATCACCGGCAGATCGGGGGCGAAGGCAGCGTACGTGAGCTCGAACCGGACCTGATCGTTGCCCTTGCCGGTACAACCGTGCGCCAGCGCATCGGCGCCGACCTGGCGCGCGACCTCGACTTGCCGTCGTGCAATGAGCGGTCGCGCCATAGACGTACCGAGCAGATATTTCCGATTGTAGATCGCACCCGCTCGTAGGGTCGGAAAAATGAACGACGATACAAACTCGTCGCGCAAATCTTCGACGTAGCACTCGTCGGCGCCGGAAGCGAGCGCCTTGGCGCGCACGCCCGCCAGCTCGTCGCTCCCCTGGCCAATGTCGGCAGCGACGCAGATGATGCGTGCTCCCGCGTATCGTTCCTTGAGCCAGGGGACGATGATCGAGGTGTCGAGCCCACCCGAGTAGGCGAGGACGATGGTATGCGGCATGGGAGCTCCGGTGGCGAACGATGGGAGTATGCAGATAGATTGCATATTTAATCATCTATCGCCGTCACGTCAATGCCGAGCGAACCGCTCCTCTTCTGGCCCGTGAGAAAGCTGAAGCAACCGAGTCGTGAGCTCCATGCGCGCTTCAATCGAGCGGCAGACGATGAGGATCGTGTTCTCACCGGCCAAAGTGCCGATCACCTCCGCCCAGCCCTCAGAGTCGACTGCCTCTGCGATTGGCTGTGCGCCCCCTGGAAGCGTGTGTAGCACGATCAGCTCGCTGACGCCGTCTATCCGAGAGAAGAACTGCGGTAAGAGGCTGTCAATTGATGGCTTAGCCTCGTCGGCCACCATCTCCGGGAGTAGATAGCGTGCCCCGTCCTCCCCTGGAGCGCGCACGACACCGAGGTCGCGCAGGTCGCGTGATAGTGTCGCCTGCGTCACCCGCCGTCCGAGCTCAGCGAGCCGCTGCCTCAGCTCCTCCTGACTCGATATTTGCCCGCGGCCCACAAGCCTCAGGATGGCCGCTTGACGATCGCGTTTCTGGTTCATGCCGCGCTTGACGGAGGCCGCGCGCTGCCGAACCGAACCGCACGGTTCAGTTGACGAGCGTGTTGACACCAACTCCTTGAATTATTATGCATTATCAGTGAATAAGATTCCAGTCGGTGTCCTTGGCGCGAGCGGCTACGCCGGCCGCGAGCTCTGCGCCCTCATTGCAAGCCACCCCGCGCTGTCGCTCGCTTTCGCCGCCGCGAACGACCAGCGTGGCGCCACCATTCGTGCCGCGGGACAGACCATAACGTTCGTCTCAACCGACGATGTTTCGCTCGCTTCCGCCGAGCTGGTGTTCAGCGCCCTCCCACACGCCGCATCAAAGGATTGGGTGGCCCGGCTCCGCAGCAATGGCGTGCGAGCTGTTGATCTATCCTCAGACCTTCGCCCCGGCAACGGCTGTGAAGGTATCGCTTACGGGCTCACGGAGCTGGCCCGAAGTCTCATTCGCGGCGCAGAACTGGTCTCGAATCCGGGTTGCTATCCCACATCCATCCTCCTGGGCCTCGGGCCCCTCGCCGAACTCGGCCTGATCGCGGATCGAGCGATCGTCGCCAACTCGGCGAGCGGCACAACCGGCGCCGGGATCGCTCCCAAGCGCGAGCTGCTGTTTGGCGAAGTCACGGAGAACTATCGCGCGTACGGCGTGGGCAACGAACATCGCCACCTCGCCGAGATGCGCGCCACTCTTGCCGGCTGGAACGCGCCCGGCGACCTCGTGTTCACGCCGCACCTGCTTCCTGTCGCCCGCGGCATCCTGTCGACCGTCACGCTGACTCTGACGCAACCTCTTGATAATCCGCTCGAACTCTGGCGCAAGCGATACGCCGGCGAGCTCTTCATCGAGCTATCGCCTGAAGCGCCGTCGATTCGGGACGTCGCACACCGAAACGTCGCCCGCATTTCCGTCGCGCCGATCGCCGGAACGAAAGAGCCGATGCTCGTCGTAAGCGTTGCGATCGACAATCTGCTCAAGGGAGCGGCCGGGCAAGCGGTGCAAAACGCCACTCTGAGGCTCAATCTTCAGGAAAGCGCGGGGTTACCCGCGTGACGCGCGTCATCAAGGTCGGCGGCCGGCCGCAGAGGGATCCCGCGTTCCCGAGAGCGGTGGCTTCGGGTTGGGTGTCTGGCCCCGGCGGTCTCGTGCTCGTGCATGGCGGCGGCGACGAAGTGTCGACGCTGCAGGGAGTGCTCGGCGGGAGCACAACCTTCGTCGACGGGCGGCGCGTGACCACTGAGCGCGACATCGATCTTGTGCGCATGGCGCTCTCAGGCAGCGCCAACAAACGGCTCGTTGCCACGTTAGTGGAGCGCGGCCTCGACGCTGTCGGTCTCTCGGGTGAGGATGCCGCGCTGATCGCCGCATCTCCGCTCGACGCGCGACGCCTTGGCTTCGTCGGCCTGCCCGACGCAGTGAACGTCGTCTTTCTCCGCCACCTTCTATCGGGTGGCTACCTACCGGTGATCTCACCGGTGAGTCGCGACGGCAGCGGAACGCTCGGCGCGGCTTTGAACGTGAACGGCGACGACGCGGCGACGGCGATTGCGATCGCGTTGGGCGCCGCCGAGCTACTGCTCGTGTCGGACGTTCCCGGCGTTCTGTGCCACGGGAACGTTCTCGCCGCGCTCACACCGGCCGAAGCGCGCGGACTCCTTTCCGACGGCACCGCCGGCGGCGGCATGCGCACCAAGCTGCAAGCGGCGGCCGCCGCCGTCGAGGGTGGCGTACCCCGCGTCCGCATCTCGGACATCGGTGCCATCGCCGACCTCACCCGCGGTACGGTCGTGGCCTTAGCCAAAAATCTCTCATGACCATTTCTGAAATCTCATCCGCCGACGCGCTCCTTGCGAACTATAAGCGGGCGCCGATCGAGCTCGTCGACGGCGACGGCGTCTACCTCATCGCATCCGACGGCTCGCGATATCTAGATTTCGTCAGCGGCATCGCCGTGAACGCACTGGGTTACGGCGACCCGGGTTTGCGCGAGGCCATGCGCGCCGCTGCCGACGGGCTGGTGCACGTTTCAAACCTCTACGCTACGGCGCCAGGCGAGCAACTGGCGGCTACCCTTGTCCAGCATTCGTTCGCCGACAAGGCGTTCTTTTGCAATTCCGGCGCAGAGGCGAACGAAGGCGCGTTCAAATTTGCCCGCCGCTGGGCGGGGGCGCGCGGCGATGCGAAACGAGAGATTGTCGCGCTGCGCGGCGCCTTCCACGGACGTCTGTTCGGGACGCTGGCCGCCACCGATCGACCGGAGTATCGCCTGCCCTTTCGCCCGCTGGCTCCGGGGATCTCGATTGTCGAGCGCGACATCGAGGACGTCGCAACGGCGCTCGACGAGTCGACGGCCGCGGCCGTCGTCCTCGAGCCTGTCCAGGGCGAGGGCGGGGTTCGGCTGCTCGACGGTGGATTCGTTCGCGAGATCCGCGCGCTCACTCGTGAGCGCCAGGCGGCGCTCATCTTCGACGAGATTCAGTGCGGCCTGGGCCGAACCGGGACTTGCTTCGCCTACGAGCACTTCGGAGTCGAACCCGATATTCTCACGCTCGCCAAGCCGATTGCCGGCGGCCTGCCCATGGGTGCGGTGCTTATGACCGACGACGTCGCCGCCGCGATCAAAACCGGCGATCACGGAACGACGTTCGGCGGCGGACCGTTCGTCGCCAGCGTTGCGAACTATGTCGTCGGCCGGCTTTCGGACCCCTCGCTACTCCGCCATGTCGCGACGACGGGCGCCTGGCTCGGCGAACAGCTTCGCGAGATCATGCTCCGTACTGGCCGCATCCGTGAGGTGCGCGGCATTGGCTACATCTGGGGAATCGACGTCATGGGCCCGGCGGCGCATGTCGTCGCCGAGGCGCTCGACGCCGGCCTGCTCCTTTGTTCTGCCGGCGACTACACCATCCGTCTCCTTCCGCCCCTTATTGCCACACGTGACGAGCTGGCTGCCGGCCTGCAAATACTCGAAGAAGTGCTCTGATGTCGCCGGACATCGTCATTCGTCGCGCAACGCCGGACGACGCGGCTGCGATCGCCCGATTGATCGGCGAATTCGCCGACGAGGCGTTGATGCTGCGACGCACGCCGGGGATGGTCGAGCAGGCGATCGAGGACTACTTCGTAGCCGATCGGAGCGCTCGCACGCTGGTTGGATGTGGCGCGCTGCGCGAATACTCGCCGTCGGTCGCTGAAATCGCCGCGATCGCGGTGTCGCGCCAGGCCCACGGATGTGGTGTTGGACGCGCCATCGTCGACGCCGTGGAGCAGCTCGCGCTCAAGCGCGGTATATACGACGTCTTCGCGCTTACCCTGCAGCCGGAATTCTTCGCGGCGATCGGATATGAGCGTGTCGACCGCGCTCGCTATCCGGAAAAGATCCGGCGGGACTGTCTGGCCTGCGCGCGTCGGTTCGCCTGCAACGAAGTGTGTTTCGCCAAAAACCTTCGCCCGCAGATGCGCGTCGCCGCCTCGCTCGGCCGGCGCTCCCAACCGGTGCCGTGCCCCGGCGCGCGCGGTAGATTCCCCGCATGCGTCGGCCGGATCGTCGAGTCGGTTTGAAAGGCCTGCGTCAGGCGTTCGATGAGGCTCGGTTCGGACCCGGACGCACGCTCAATCTTCGAGAGTGGCTGCCGACTCCTGAGGTGGCGGTTGCGCGGGCCGAACCTTGGTTGCGACAGTGTCAAGTCGAGGGCGCCGAAGAAGTTCTCGTTATCACAGGGCAAGGCAATCAGAGCGCGGCTGGATTCTCCGTCGTACGTCAGGCCGTACTCCGACTGCTGCATTCCCTCAAGCGCCGCGGCGTCGTGGCGGCACACTCCGAGCACACGGCGGGCTCTTTCGTCGTCAGACTGGCGCCGCTGTCGGCTCTCTGGGAATCGCCGAAGCGACGGCGAGACTTGAGCGTCGCGGCGCCGGCGCCGCCGCCCTCGCTCGAAGATCTCGACGAGGAGAGCCAGCGCATGCTGCGCGAGCTCGCCGAGCGCGCGCTCGAAGGACTCGGCGTCAAGGACGCGGCGAGCTTCCTCCGCGGCGAGATGCTGCGCCAGTTCAGCGCCGTGGCGTCGACAATCGGCGACGTTCCGGCCCGCGAAACCAAGCTGCGTGCCGCGCTGCGTGCCGCGCTCGAGCAGCACGAGTGAGCGGAACGGCGCGGCACCACGATACATTCCACCATCACCTTCCAGAGACGACATGTGTCCAGACGCTTAGGCCTGATGCTTCTTTGCGCCGCTGCGCCCGTCGCGGCCCAGCAACCGATGGCCGGGTACTCGCCGAGCAGCGCGGCACGCGAACGGCAGCTTGAGACCGACGCGACCAAGCGACCCGCGCCGGCGGAGGCGTCGCAGTTCTCTAAACAGCTTTCAAGCGAGACTCATGTGGCCGGCACGCCGGCGCAGGCTCGCACGCGCGACTTCGTCATCGCCCAGATGAAACACTGGGGCCTTGACACCGAGACTCGCGCCTACGATGTCTGGATGCCGCACGCACTGTCCGTGCACGTCGCGCGGTTGTCGCCACTGCCGAAAAATTTCGCCCTCGCCGAGCCGCCGGTATCGATCGATCCAACGTCGAAGCTCGCGCAATACCCGACGGTGAACGGCTACAGTGGCCAGGGCAACGCTTCCGGCGACGTCGTGTACGCGAACTATGGCCTCATCGAGGACTATGCGCAGCTCGACTCCCTCGGCGTCTCGGTGGCGGGAAAGATCGTCATCGCGCGCTACGGCCGCTCGTACCGAGGCATCAAGGCGCGCGAAGCGGAGAAGCACGGCGCGATCGCGCTGCTCATCTACAGCGATCCACAGGACGACGGCTACGCCGTAGGCGACGTGTACCCGGACGGTCCCATGCGAAACAGCGCCGGCGTGCAGCGCGGCAGTATTCTCAACCCCGACGGCGACCCCTCGACACCGGGGTACGGAAGCACCGCGGGCGTGCCGCGCCTCACCCCGGATAAGATGGAGGTCTCTCACATCCCCGCCGTGCCGATCAGCTACGGCAACGCGAGCGAGTTATTAAAGTATGTGAACGGCCCGGCCGTGCCGCGCGGCTGGCAGGGTGGCCTGGCGTTTCACTATCACGTCGGCCCGGGACCGGTGCGCGCGCGGGTCTCCGTGACCGACGACCGCACGACAAAGCCGCTCAAGCCGATCTACGACACGTTCGGCATCGTCCGCGGCAGCGAGTTCCCCAACGAGCTCGTCATCATTGGCGGGCACCGCGACGCCTGGGGACCCGGCGCGGCGGACAACGTGAGCGGGACGGTGAGCGTGCTCGAGGCAGCGCACGCGGTAGCCGATGAGCTCAAGGCGGGGATCCGGCCGAAGCGTACCATCATCTTCGCGACCTGGGACGCCGAAGAGTGGGGCCTCCTCGGCTCGACCGAATTCGTTGAAGACGATTCGCTCCGATTGAGCCGCGACGCAGTGGCCTACTTCAATCAGGATGTTGCGGCACAAGGGCCGCGCTTCAGTGGCGGAGGATCACCGTCGCTACGCGGCGTGCTGCGCGACGTCGCCCGTGGCGTGCCCGATCCCAATGGAAGGGGCAGCGTCTACGCCGAGTGGCGTCGCGCGAGCGCGGTGGCCGACACTGCCGAGCCGGCGATGGGTGATCCCGGCGGCGGCTCCGACTTCGCCGGATTCTATAACCACCTCGGCATTCCAATCGCCGAGTGGGGCTTCGGTGGCGCGAGCGGCGTGTACCACTCGCAGTACGACAGCTATACGTGGATGTCGAAGTTTGGCGATCCGGGATTCCGCTATCACGCGACGGCGGCGCGCATTGGCACGGCGATGGCGCTGCGCATGGCGAACGCCGACGTACTGCCGTTCGACTACGTGGAGTATGCGCAGACGATGCGCCGCTACCTGCCCCCAATTGACCGCGCGCTGGCCGATCATCACTGGAGCGTGTCGACCGCGGCCCTCGCGATCGCAATCGAACACCTGGAGCATGAAGCGGCGGCGTTCAACGCGGCGAGGGACTCGGCGCTTGCCGCCGGGGCCCCGGCGGCTTCGCTTGATCGTGCGAATCGATCACTGATGCAGGTAGAGCGCACACTCACGCGAACGGCGGGTCTGCGGACGCGGCCCTGGTTCCGCAACCTGATCTACGTCGCCGACGAGAACAATGGCTACGCGAACATGGCGCTCCCGTCTGTGAACGAAGCGATCCGTTCCGGCGACGAGACGCTGACGGGTGCCGAGATCGCCGACCTCGCCACTCGGTTCGACGCGGCAACGCAAGCGCTCGCCGCCGCTAGGTCGTCGATCCAGGCGCGATGAGCGTTTTGTGATGAAACTGGAGCGGCGATACGCCTCTCCCGCCCCGCGCCCGCTCAGTACGGGATGCCGAGCGACGAGTCGGCCGTCGGCTTGGCCACTGCCGGCTTGTTGAATGAGCGGCCGATCACCACGCCGAGCGCGACCGCGGCGGCGATGATGAGTGCCCCGGCGAGGATGCGTACCATCCATTGACGCTCGATCGCCGGCGGCCGCTCGATCGTCGCTGCCCGCGGCAGCGGCACTTCCGGCGGCTCGTACACCGGTGTGAATGCCTGCGGACGGGCTGGAGTTGGTGACTTGGGTGCTTGGAGGGTCGCACCCACCGCCGCTCCAATCGATGCGTTGACCGGAATGCTGGGCGGAGTCGAGAGCGGATGCTCGCGCAACCGCGACGCGCGCCACGATCCGGTTGGCGACTCGGCTGAAGCATCCGCCACCTGCGGCGCACGTATGCCACGCGGGGACGAACGCCGGCGTGCGACATACGCGCGCGGCAGCGAACGTCCCTCGGCGCCACGAGCCACGGGAGTTGGACCGGTGATCGGCTTCGGCGGTGATGTGGCGATCGGACGCGATGACAGTATCTCGGAGACTTCCGACAGGCCGCTGATCGGGCTGATCCGTTGTCCGAAAGGCATTGACGGACGTGGAAGCGGCTCGGTGGGCAATTGCGCCGGCTCGACGGGAATCGGCTTCGTCAGCGAATTCGTTGGCAGCGCCACGATGTCGACTGGTGTCCGGGACATTGCAGGCAGCGGAAGCTCGACGTCGATCCTTGCCTTGTCTTCCGGAACGACGGGCAGCGCCGCGCGCGGCGGCTCGAGCGACATCACCCGGTGACGCCCCTGGATCGACGGCTCATCGCCGACAGCCCCGCTGCATGCACAGCCCAGCGCGACCGACGGATCGATCAACACCTTCTCGCCGCTCAACACCAGCTGGCTGATCTCAGCAACGAAGTCTTCGTCGCTAACTTCGACGAGCGCGCGGTCGCCGTGTTCCGCCCACAGCGCTTCCGGTGACGGCACACCGCCGGGCATCGAACTGTGGCGACGGCGATCGGGCGGGATGATTGATTCGAATACACGCGGCTGCGACTGAAGCTCGATCTGTCGCTCGGCGAGCATCGAGATCAGCGCCTCTGGAGTCATGCGAATGTCGATCGACTCATCGACGGCGCCGGGACATGCGCCGATGAAGGTGATTCGAGTCGGCGTCGTCGGAGATAGCGCTCGCACGTAGCGCGCGATGGCGACCGGCGGCGGGACGAGCGGAAGCAGCAACGACCGCAAGTCGGTGCCGACGGCGAGTAAGCGGTGTGCAACGAACGGGCAGCTGCACTGGATCGCCGGCCCATCGCCGAACCGATCGAGGCGGCGCAGCACGGCCGTGGCGATGATCTCATCGCCCCAACTTGCAGGAATCACATTTGCGAAGCCCGCGCGCAAACAGGCGTGCGCGAGCTGCACCGGCGTTGCCGGCAGCGCTGCAAGCACGGCGTCGGTGCCGAGGATCACAATCGGCACGACAGGCTGCACGGGTGGACGCGAGGCAGTGGGAGTGGGCACGGACGAACTCACGAACGTGCGAAGGAGAGCGGACGCAGCAAGGGCTGCCGCGGGGTCGCGCGAAGCCGATCTCCGGCGGAGCCTTGCAACAGAGACATCGGAACGTGCGCTGTCAAGAGCGGCCCAGACATTGCAACCCCCGACCGTCGTTGCGGGATGTGAGGATGGCGTGGAGGAAATGAGCACCGGCCTCGCGCGCTTGAGCGACGCGGACCGTGAAGCGTTGGCGGCCTACGCCGCGCGCGCGTCGTGGCCGGCGGGGTTCGCGATCTATCAACGCGGCGCCGCGGCAGATGGAACCTTCGTCGTCACGCGAGGCCGAGTCGTGTTGCGGAGTCGCGTGCGCGCCGGTCGAGGCTTCGTGCCGTGGATCGCGACACCAGGTGAGACGTTCGGCTCCGAGGGCCTGGCGCCGAGCGCGCGGTATGCAACGGACGCGCGCGCCGACGATGAAAGCGAAACGCTCTTTCTCAGCTCGGCCCAGTTCCGCGCATTCGTGCGCGAACAACCCCAGCAATCGCTCACCCTCGTCCATCAGTTGATGTCCGAGCGCAGCGCGCTGCTCGACAAGCTTCGCGAGCTGACGACCTTGAGTGTGGAGCAGCGGCTGGTGGCAACACTCATTCGCATGGCGAACAACAACACATTCACCCGCGAAGATGGACGCATCGTGCTCTGCACTTCGCGTTATCGCCTGCTCTGCGAGTTGGTCGGCGCGACCCGCGAATCGGTGTCGCTGGTGCTCGGCCGCCTGACCGCTGATGGACTCGTCGAGCGAAAAGGTACAAGCCTGATCATTGCGCCGCCGGCTCGGCTGGCGGAACGGTTCGAGGCTGGCACTCTCGATAATGAGCTTCCCTTCCCGACGGTCGCGGACGGGCAGGAACAGGCGCTCCAATAGCGTCATAGGCGCAAGTATCGGCACTCCCACCACATTCCCGGATCGGCCTATATTGACCGATGCGGGCCATGCCGACTTACACGCACGTTGCCGCCATCACAGCGACAGACTGAGTTTGTCAGCCGACCGTATTGCGGCGCGCCGCTCACCCTAAGAGTCGTTTTTTAAAAGACTTAACCCGGGTAGCTCAAAAAAAGTCCGTGGGGCGGGACTGAATTGCGGGGCTCGGCGCCCCGATCGCGTTGTTAGCG
>JBIOHX010000113.1:0-11058 GCA_044449465.1 Gemmatimonadales bacterium
CACTGGGGCGGCTTCGGTGCGCCCGGTAACGGCGGCGCGCTGGGCTGCTTTTCCTGGCATTCGCGACACAACGTCACGCCGCGCAAGTCGCACATCAGGCAGATGAACCGTCCGCAGCCGCGGCAGGGATAGCCTTCCGATGCGCGCTCCTCGTTGCCGCAGGCACGGCAGATCATCGCATCGTGCTCCTGAATGTTGCCCATGGTCAGGAAGATACTAGCGGCGGAGAGCGGGAACGAGCAGCCGTACCGCCAACGGCTCTACGGCGACAGAGAACGGCGTGGTTCCCATCAGCTCTCCGTCCGCTTGCCAGGGCAGCGGCGGCACGGTCTCCACTCGAATCGAGCGGCCGCGCGCGTACAGCATGCAGGGATCGGTACGAAAATCGCCCCGCACCAAACGCCACATGACGCGCAACGCGTCGCCGATCGTGCGTGGTGAAAAGATGCAGGCGTCGAGGAGGCCGTCGTCGCTTCGGATTCCCGGACCGAGCGTGATTCTCCTACCGAGCACCGCGCCAAAGTTCGCGATCATCACGGCTGTAGCCGGTCGCTCGTGGGTCTCTCCGTCCACGTTCACACGCGCGGTGAAGAATTCGCGGCGCCAGACCGCGCGCACGGCAGCCCGCGCGCCCATCAAAGTGTAGGCAAGCACACCCAGGCGGCGTTTGAGCCAGCGCGGCGTCTCGGCGACCATCGATGCATCGACGCCGACGCCGGCGGCGATCGCGAACCGGCCGCCTGACTCGAAACGTCCGACGTCGATGAGTAGCTCATGCCCCTGGAGCAGCGCTGGCACGGCGCGCCTTACCGCCAACGGAATTCCGAGCGCGCGCGCGAGCAAGTTGCCGGTTCCTGCGGCAATCACGCCGACCTTCACGCTCGTACCCGAGAGCGCACCGGCGACCTCCATCACCGTGCCGTCGCCGCCGACGACGAACACCGCGTCGTAGTCCGGTGAGTGAAGGGCCGCGAGCTCGGCCGCATGCCCGGGGCGCTCGGTGAACACGACACCGCAGGCAATTCCATGAGTCGTGAGCGATGCGCACGCGTGCTCCGCGATCCGACGCCCGCGTCGCGCCGCGGGGTTGGCGATCACGACGACGCGCTTGATCAGAAGCGCCACGTGTGCGAGAAGGCCAGGCTGAAATTAGGCGGCGTCGGCACGAGCCCGACGATGCTCTGCTGGCCGTCGCTGCTGCAGGTGCGGCTCGCCGTCGGCGGATCGTATGCGAGCTGTACCGACGTCGACGATTTGATCCGGTACTCCGCTTTGGCGCCGACCCCGACAAGCGCGCTCCGCGTTCCTTGGAAACCTTGGAGCTGGCAGAGCCCGGTGTTCACGTTGAGTGACAGATTGCTCGTCAAGCGCGTTTCGGCACCGATCGTAGAGCCGTAAAGAAACGACGAATAGCTCGTCGGCGCGAACGGATTCGACCCGGCAGCAACATTGCCACCACCGAGCTGAAACTGGAACACGTCGGCGAAACCGCCCAAGCCGCTCTGGCGCAATCGCTCGGCGGCAAATGCGCTGACCGTCGGCGCGAGCACCGAGGCGAGGACCTGGCGCGCGTCGCTGTTCGCGCCGAAGTCGAGCCCCGGCTTGCCGAGCACGAGATAGCTCACGAGATCCGATTGCGACATCTCGTAGTCGGCGTCGCTCGAAAAAAGGATATTGGGCGTCTTGAGACGGCCCCGTAGGTTCACGATCACGCCGAGATCGCGGTCGTGATACTGCTTCACGGCGTACATGGCTTTAACATCGAGCAGCGGGTTGTCGGCGGGGCCGTCAAACGTCAGGGTGCCGTCTGACAGTACCTGAAACTCGCGTTGTACCAACTGCAAGTTGAGGTTGTAGGTACCGCCGAGCGTCGTGAGCTGTCCGGCGAGGGTCGGCACCTGCTGCCCGCGCGACGCCGTGAGCAACAATTGACCGCCAAGCCGAACGTTCGCTTCGGCCGAGCGCAGGCGAACATCTTCGCCGAGCGTGACCGTGACCGTCGGGATCTGAAGACCCGATCTGAGGTTCGCGAACGGCGAGGCCGCGGCGGGAAAAGCGCTGGCCGTCGAGTCCACGATCGCTTCGACCACCTGCTTGCGCGCCAGATCGGCGTCGAGCAGGTAGATCGAGCTGTGATCGACACTGAGGTCGCCCCGGAGAGTCGACGCCGACGGTGCGCCGCTGAGCAGCAGCGGGCCGCGCGTCGTAACGTAGACGTCGGCCAGCGTGCGCCGGTTGAATGCGTGGAGCGTATCGGCCTGGATCGCCAAGCCGAAACCGATTGGCGTCTTTGGCTTGGCCAGCCCGGCGACGAGGTTCTTTACCCATCCGGTAATCCGTATGCTGCCCTTGTAGCGATCGGTCTTCGCCCGCAACGCGTCGGACGGCGAAATGAACGCGCTGTCCTGGCCGCCGGCCAGTGCAGTATCGATCACGGTGCCGTTAATGTCCTTGAGCGTGATGCCGAGCGGCTTGATGTCCGCCGATCCATTGGCGATGCTGAGCGTTCCGTGATAACGGGGCGCGTCGAACGAGCCCTCGAGAGCGACACTGCCGCGGAGTTGTCCAGTCGCCTTTACCGCCGGAAACAGCGGCTGGATGATCGAGAGGTCGGTCGAGTCGGCCACGATGTCGCCGCTAATTGGGTCCGATCGACGAAGCGAGCCGCCAAGCAACTGGAGGTCAGCCGGCACGACGAACTCACCACGCAGTGCCGAGCGCTGGTTGCGGAATACATCCAAGGTCGTGCGAAGGCTGCCGTCAGCGTAGCGCGTCGACGCTGTGGCGTGGTCGACGTTCATGCCGGACCACCGCACGCCGGCGACGAGCGCGTCTCCGACGATGACTGGTTTCGTCTTCGTGCCGGTGGCGGACACCGTGACGTCCGCGGTTCCGGAAATTGTGTCGCGCAATTGGAGAAGCGTTCCAACATCGCGCAGCGGAATGTGGGCCGCGCGGAGCTGCGCGAAAGCTCGTCCGCTGATGGGCACGTCTTCGGTGAACGCCACGAACGCGCTGTCGCCGTTGCGTACGAGCAGCGAATCCAGCCGTGAGCCAACACTGTCGATGACTAGCCGCGCCGGGCGCGCGAGCCGCCAAGCGCTCTTGCCAACGGCGAGTCCGAGCGAGTCGATGAGGACATCGTTGACGGCGCCCACCGTTGACCAGTTGCCGCCCAGGCCGATGAGCGGTCCGTTGTGGCTCAGTGCCGCGACGGCGAAACGCCGGTGCATCGAGTCGCTCACGGTGAGTGTGCCGCGGATGGAGTCGAGCGCGACACCCGCCACCACAGACTTGTCGAGCTGAAACTCCAGCGTGCCCGTGGGGGGAAAGTGCGCCAGATCCCGCAGACTGAAGGTCGCCTTAAGCGCGTCTCCGCTCTGATTGCGATAAGTGAGATCGGCGCCCCCCACGGCGCCGCTCACCGTCAGGGCGTCGAGCGTCCCGCGCAGCATGCCGGTCATTTCCACGACACCGGCCAATGAATCGACGGGCGTGCCCTCGCCGCGACGACGGTCTGCGGAATCCGTCGGCGCCAGCAGCGGCCGGAGCCCGCCCAATGAGTCGATCTGAAGTCGGAATGCGAGCGAATCCGGACGGCCGTGCGGCAGACCAATTCCGCCGGCGCTAGTCGCAACGAGCGTCGCCGCGTTGGTGTGCACGCGCAGTGAATCGACCGCGATTCGACCATCGGCGAAACGCAGCCGCGCGTTCGACTGGTAGACTCGCACACCCTTCACCGTCGTTGGCTCGAGCGCGACGTTCGCCGATCCGCGCAGTGATGCCAGACTCTCGCCTGCAAGGTCGACGTCGTAATGACCGCTAAGCGGCCCAGTCGGGATCTGTGATTTGTCGAGCAGCGCTGCGAGGGCAATGCCACTGAACTGACCGCGACCCTGCGCGCCCGACCCGCCAACCGAGTCGGCATCGACGTGTCCGTTGAAGCTGAATGCTCCCGCCGGTCCTTGAAGTGAGGCCGCGATCTCCAGATCGGGCGTGGCTCCCTTCACGCTTACCGGCCCGCTCATCAGCCCGTTCAGGTGGAGCGGATACGACCGGCTCAGCATCGTGAGCGACAGCGGTTCGGCGTTGAGCGCTAGGTCGTACTGCATGTACGGCTCGGCGTAGGTGATTCGCCCGCTGCCAGCCACGCGCGATGGCTCGCCGGGACCGTCCTGATGCACGAGGTGTGCGTTGGCGAAGCGCACGTCGAGCCAGGACGAGTCGAGCGTCGCGGTGCCCGATAACGTGCCCCCGAGCCGCGGGAAGCTCGGGAATAGATATTCGATCGAGCGGAGATCGACTGTCTGTGCATTGACATCAAAACCGTGGAACGCGGTATAGGCGGGTTCGAGGATGTCGAGCTCGCCCTTGCCGGCTAGGCGCGATACGGCGCCGCGCACGTGCGCGTCGTCAAACCGCACCTGCGCGTCGTCGACCACGAAGTGCGTGAGCGGCCCGCCTTTGCCCTTGACGGTGCCGAACAGCTGACCGCGCCAGTCCTCCGCGAACGGCTTGCCGTTGAGCGTTCTTAGAAGGTCGAAGTCCGCGGGGTCTGCGTGCAGATCGACGTCGCGCACCAGCAGCACGCCCGTCGGAGATCCAATGCCGAACGACATCTGCCCGCTGAGGCGCGAGCCGGTGCTGCGCACGTCCATCGACGTCAGCTTGAAGTCGATGATCTGTGCATTCTTCGGGTCGTTTTGGATGGCGAGATCGACCGCGCCGCCACCGGTGCGCGGCAGCGTTGCATACACCCAGTGCACATCGTCGAGCGCTACCGAGTCCCCGTGCACGGTGATGTCGTAGCGCACCGGGCGGTCGCTTCCCCACCACACCTTGCCCTGCCCGCGGCCACGCGATGCAGGCATCTCGAAACGCGGCACTTGGAACCAGATCGAATCGCCGAGGTGGCGCATCCCACCGGCCAGGTTGCGGACCTTGAACGTCGGCTCGTGCTCGTCCACCGAAAGGCGGGCGACTTTGATCTCCTGCCCAAATTTGTCGCTGTCGGGATCGGCCAACCTCGCATGCGTCACGAGGCCAGTTGCGCGGTGCCAAGCGTAGGTGCGGCCGTAACCGTCGTAGGTCTTGGTCACCGCCTTGGCGGAATCAGCTAGGTGCGCGCGGATCGAGCTGTCGCGCGCGGCGCCGCGCAGTCCTTCGTCCGGATGCCACGGCATCGTAAGCAGCACGTTGCCGTTGTGGATCGTCGCCGAGTCGACCACGAAATAGTCGCCGAATCCGCGGGTGTTGAGCTCCTTTGGCTTCGGCTGGGTCGTCGTCGAACCGAAAATCTCCCTATAGTTCCAGCTTCCGTTCTCGTGTTGCACGAGATGGAGATACGGATGCTCGACCTGCACGCGGCGAAAGTAGAGTCGACTGTCGATCAGGTCGCGGGGATTCCAGACGAGCGTCAGCTGGCCAGTCGCGAGAAACAGCTCGCCGCGCTTGTCGCGAATTTCCACGCTGTCGATCGTGATGCCGTTAACGAAGCTGCCGCTGAGACTGCCCAGATATACGGAACCCCCGTGGACGTAGCGTGCGATAATCGGCGCCGCGATCTGCCGTAGCTTGTCTCGGCCCGCCTTCGTGTGCGTCACGAACAGGCCCGTGGAGACGACCACGAGGCCGAGAAGGACGAGCACGGCAGCGCTCACGAGCGCCACGAGACGACGGCGAGTCATGCGGGGATTTGCGTGAACTGAGAGCTAGAAATCGGTACCGATTGAAAAATTCCAGGTCAGATGGCTGAAAAAGCCCGAGCCGATAAAGGGCCGGAACGTGGCCGGACAGGCCGCGACACCCTGAATGAACTCATTGTTCTGTTCCAATACCTTGATCGGCGGCGTACCCGGTGCTGTGACGCAGATCAACGGCGCCTTGGTCGTGAGCGGGTCGACCGGCGCGGGAAAATACGCTGGGCCGGGCCGGCTGGCGTACGGATTGTACCCCGCACTGATCTTGATGGGCCCGACGGGTGAGAAGTACCGGATCCCGAGCCCCGGTGTGAGCTCGAGTCGCTTGTAATTCAGATCGGTCGCCGAACCGCGTGTCCAGACCTGCCCGGCATCCAGGAACGGCACGTACTCGAGCAGCTCCGGAACGAATGGATCGCGCACCCGCAACTCGGCGTTGAGCACGAGCAACGCGTTGCCGCCCACAGGAATTGGGCGCCGTGAGCTGGCGCCGGGCTTGGCGATGAACACGACCGTGTCGGGACGACCGACCGCGTCGGAACGACCGACTGTATCGATCGTGAACGCGGATCGATCGAGTGTGTAGACGAGCGGGCCAAGTTGGTTCTGGCCGAACCCGCGGACGTTGTCCGCTCCGCCGGCGAACAGCCGCTCCTGCGGCGGCGGGAGCGGAGCTCCGCGGGTCGAGTCGATTGCGGAAAGGGCCGACGTTCCACCCATGATGTACCCGCCGCGAACGCGGAAGGCGAACGTCACGTTCCGCCGGAGCGGCGAGTACCACGAGAGGTCGCCCGTTTCCTTCAAAAAGCGCAGCGCCGTGTCGGAGCCGGTCGCCTTGGGGGCTGAGCCGCGGATCTCGAACGCCGCGTTGTAGCCGGTCGTCGGCGCCACGACGTTGTCGATCCGCGTGCGCTGCAGCAACGCGCTGAGAATGCCGAGGCGCTGGCGCTGCTGGACCTCCTCCTGTTCTTCCGGTCGACACCGCCCGAACACGAAGCAGAGCACCGCTGGCTCGGCCCGCGTATGGCCGAGCTCGAGCGTGTAGCCGAGCCGGAGCGGCGTGCCGAAGCTGATGCTCCGCGTCGCCGACGCGCCGAACCCGACGTCTGTTGCACGCAGGTAGGCGAGATACTCACCCCGCCGCTCGCTGTACAGCGAGTACGACGGCACCCAGTGGTAGCCGAACAGCGTCGGTTCGGTGAGCGTCGCGCCCGCGTAATAGTTGAGTGTCGAGCTGCCGATGCTGTCGCGATCGAGCGTCGGACGGTAGCAGAGATTGCGCGTGCCGCTGGTTTCGGCGGGGCGGCCATAGCCGAGTTTGGAGAGTCGGCCGGTCAGCTCGAGATGCTGCGCATCGTCGAGGAAATTCTTATCGGTGAACTGCGACGTCACGCGGAAACAGTCGAGCGTTCCCCAGCCTTCTGTTTGGTCGTACTGGCGAAGATAGTCCTCGCGCAGATCGATGTTCACGTCGGCGAGACTGTCGCCGTGCGGGTAGGTCGTGTCGACCTCGATCCCCACGTGGCGGTACGCACCGAGGTTGTAGAGGTTCCGCTGGGCGTCGTTGAGCGCCACGTCGCTATACGGTTGCCCCGTCCGAAACCCCAAGAGTCTGAGCACGACCGAGCTATCAATCTCGCCGCCGGCGGTTCCGGCCGCGTTGGCGCTCGTCACGGCGATCGTCCCAAATCGCGCGTGCGGCCCGGTTACCGCCTGCAGCTCGACCGACGCGTGGTGATTGATCGAGTCTGCGTCGTACGACTGGAAGACGTCGGCGCGCGGATAGCCCGAGTTGGCGAGCCGCGCCACGATCGAGTCGCGCTCGGTGGCCAGCAGCACGACGCCGAATCGCCCGCCGACCTCGAGCGGCAGATCGCGCAGGATCGCCGCCCGATGGTGCACCGAGTCGAGTCCCGCGATCGTGAGCGAGTCGAGAATCAGCGGCAGACCTTCGCTGATCCGAAAGGTGATCGCCACCGAGGTCTTTGACAGCAGCTTCACCACGGTGTCCACCCGCGTGTCGTAGAAGCCGTTGTTGCGGTAGAGCGTCTTGAGCGCTGACACGTCCGGCGCCAGGCCATCCACGGGATAGCAGCGCTTGGCCCCGAAGATCCGAAAGTGCCGCCGCGTGAAGGACGACGGCGTGGTCACCACGAAGGTCGAGAGCTGGTCGTCGCTGAATGTCTTGTTCCCTGCGAACGCGAGCGATCGCACTTCCGGCGGCGAACCGTCGCGGTCGCATTCCACCTCCTGCGCGCTGAGCAAGCGACCTGGCGCGACCATCAGGACGAGCGATAACAGGCTCGCCAGCGTCGCGGGCAGAGTCCGGCCACGCACGCTCATGCGCATTCGCGCGCGAATGCCCAGAAACGCGCCTCAGAACTGGGCGCGGAGAAATAGGTGCGACCCGCCGTTGGTATGGGCGGATCGCTCTTTGCAGACATGCCGACCTCGTGAGTCCCGGCCACGTCTGGCCGGGGAGCGCGGAGCTTCGTCGCCACCACCCGACGCATCGGCGGTGTCAACGCACAATGCGCCCGCTCGGCAATGCCTCCGGCGGGCGCATCTGATTGACGCTTGACGGCGGGATCGGGTAAGTTCTCGCGCCACTAAGCCAGTGTCAATGGAAGATCGCCGACCGTTGCTCCTCGTCTGGACGTTCGTCGCCGTCGCCGGTTGCATGAACATCGTCAGCTGCGGTCCGCCCCATGCGCCGTCACGCCACGAGCTCATCGACTCGCGCGATCAGTACGATCCGCGCTCGCTCGACCCGGCCCTCTCCGTCGACGTACCCACCGGCCGCGCCGTCGGCTACCTCTTCGACGGCCTCACCCGCTTCTCTCCCGATGCCAAGGTCGAGCCCGCCCTCGCAATCCGCTGGGGAGTGAGCGCGGACGGTCGCACTTACACTTTCCACCTCCATTCGGGCGTCACCTTCCAAGACGGTCGCCCGTGCACAGCGCGCAACGTCCTCCACAGCTGGATGCGCGCCCTCGACCCAGCGACGAAGAGCGGCGCGAGCCAATTTCTGTTCCCTATTCAAGGGGCCAAGGAGTTCAACGCGGGCACTGCGAAGACGCTCTCCGGAGTCGACGCGCGCGACGATACGACGCTCGTCGTCACGCTCATTCAGCCGCTCGCCATCTTCCCCAAGATGCTCGCCATGCCCGTCGCATCAGTCGTCCCCGACAGCACGCCGGCCAACTTCGGCGAGCATCCCATCGGCACTGGCCCGTGGCGCCTAGTCGAATGGAAGCACGACGACTACCTCCTGTTCGCGCGCAACCCGTCGTACTTCGGCGGCGCTCCCAATACTGACTCGCTTCGAGCACGCATCATCGCCGAGCCGAGCACGGCGGTGGCCGAGTACGAGAGTGGGAACGTCGACGTTCTGGAGATTCCAGCGTCTGAAGCGGAGGAGTGGGTCAATGACGAAAGCCGCAAGCCGCAGCTCATGTCGACGCCCGCGCTCGAGCTCGTGTACGTCGGCATCAACACGACACGAGGACCGCTGGCCGACCCTCGCGTTCGCCAAGCGATCAACTACGCCGTCGACGTCGGCAAGATCATCGAGCGCCTCGTCGGCGGCCGCGGCACCCGCGCCGCAGGCGTCGTCCCTCCAGCGCTCGCCGGCTACGACAGCGCGCGGAAGCCGTATCCGTACGATCCGACCAAGGCGCGCGCCCTGCTCGCCGCCGCCGGCCATCCGAATGGCATCGACATCGAGCTGTGGACGTCGTCGACGCCTCTCTATCTTCGGATCGCCGAAACCATGCAGGCGTACCTGAACGCGGTTGGCATTCGCACCAAGATCGTCCAGCGCGAGGCCGCGGCAGCCCGCGCCGCTGCCCGGAAAGGGCAAACCGATCTCATTCTCAAAGATTGGTACGCCGACTATCCCGACGCCGAGGATTTTCTCTATCCCCTGCTCCACAGCGATAACCGGGGTGCCGGTGGCAACATCTCGTTCTATTCGAACCCGACGTTCGATTCCGTCGTGACCGCGTCGCGCCGCGAGCTCGACGACACAAAGCGCAATGCGCTGTACACGCGCGCCGACTCGATCGCCTATGCTGACGCGCCGATGCTCTTTCTCTATTTCTACGACGAGCTTTACGCCGTACAGCCGTGGATCAAGGGATTCGTGCCACCGGTGATCTTCAATGGCCAGCGATGGATCGGCGTCAAGATCGACACGTCGAGCAGGCCTGGTGCCGCGCGATGAGTCGCTTCATCCTCCGCCGGCTGCTTCTCGCCATCCCGACGCTGTTCGGTGTGCTCGTCGTGGCCTTCCTGCTTCTCTACGTCGCGCCCGGCGATCCAGTGGAATCGATGGTTGGCGAGCGTGCGGACAGCGCGACGATTGCGCGACTCCGCGCACAGCTTCATCTCGACGATCCGCTCCCCGTCCGTTTCGGGCACTACGCCGCCAGTGTCCTCACGGGCGACCTCGGCACCTCATACATCACCAACCGGCCGATCACCCAAGACATCCGCGAACGCTTTCCCAAGACGATGGAGCTGGCCGGCGCCGCGATGTTGCTCGCCACCTGCCTCGGCGTGAGCCTCGGTGTGTTGAGCGCGCGCCATCCGGGCGGCCTCGCCGATCGTGTCGCCCTTGGGGTGGCGTACCTCGGGATCTCCTTCCCCGTGTATTGGGTCGGGCTGTTGCTGATTCTGTTGTTCGCCGTCGCGGTGCACTGGTTACCGCCCTCGGGCTTCGGCGGTCTTCGCTTTCTCGTGCTGCCCGCGCTCACGCTCGGTATGCGATCCATCGCCTTCCAAGCGCGCATGACGCGCTCGTCGATGATGGACGCGCTCGGCGCCGACTACGTGCGCACCGCGCGAGCGAAGGGGCTCAACGAGTGGGTCGTCACCCTCAAACACGCGCTGAGGAACGCGCTGATTCCGGTGATCACAGTGCTCGGCCTCGACTTTGGCGCCTATCTCACGGGCAGCATTCTCACCGAGACCATCTTTTCATGGCCGGGCATCGGGCGGTACGTCGTGGACGCCATTTCGCGGCGCGACCTGCCGGCGATCCAGGGCTCGGTGCTGTTCCTCAGCACCGTGTTCGTGGTCGTGAATCTCATCACGGATCTGGCATACGCGAAGGCTGATCCGCGCGTCAGCTATCAATGACGGACCGTCATACAGAGACTCAGATGCCGACCGACTCCCTCGACTCATACCAAGCTGCCGCCCGCCGCACTATCAATGCCGCCCTCGACGACCGCGATCGCCTGCTCGATGCTAGCGCTGGGTTGGCCGAGGAGGCCGCCGAGCTGCTCGGTCTCGTCCGCAAACAGGTATTTCAGAAACGTGACATCGACGAGCAGCGGCTCACTGAAGAGCTCGG
>JBIOHX010000114.1:0-11047 GCA_044449465.1 Gemmatimonadales bacterium
CTTCAGCCCACGGTGCCGCTGTCCGGTGGCAAGCTCGCCGCCGACAAGCTGACCCTCGGCGTGCTGCATCGAGTGCTGCAACGGCTGCTCAATGTCGACGTCCCGACGCGCGACCTCGTGCTGATCCTCGAGGCCATCGCCGAGTCGGCAGAGCAGCACGACGGACTGGATCGACGCAATCCACGGGAGGTCGCATGAACGCCGACCAACGCCGCACCAAGCCCCGTCCGCAGCCCGCCGTCGCCAACGCCCCATCCACGCACCCCCACCCTGCCACTCCGATGATGGAGCCCACCATGGATTCCCGAGCCACCTGGACCGCCTTCGCCAACGGCGACCTCGCTGCGCGCGACGCCCTCCTGACCGAGAATCTGAGCCTCGTTCACCACGTCGCTCGACAGCTCGAGCGCCGGTTGAGCGATCAACTCGACCATAGTGAGCTCGTCAGCGCCGGCACGCTCGGCCTCATGGCCGCGCTCACGTCCTTCGACCCGAGCCGCAAAATCGCGTTCAGCACCTTCGCGGTGCCGCGCATCCGCGGCGCGATCCTCGATGAGCTGCGCCGGCAGGACCATGTGCCGCGCTCGGTCCGTCGTAAGACCCGCGAGATCCAAGCGGCTCGTTCGTCGCTCTGCGCCAAACTGTGCCGCGCCCCGGAAGACAACGAAGTCGCGCTGCAGCTCGGCGTCGACGTGCAAACGCTGTGGAAGTGGCAGTCCGACGTCGCCGGTGCCGTGCGCGTGCAGATCGACCGCCCGGCGTCTGAGGACGGCGAATCCCCGTCGCCAGTGCTCGAGTTCCTTCACACCGACGTCGAGAACGGGATCGACGAGCAGATGAGCCGCGAGGAAGAGGTGGCGATGCTGCGCGAGGCGATCACGAAGCTCAAGGAACAGGAGCGCACGGTGCTTGGCCTCTACTACTTCGAAGAGCTCAAGCTCCGCGACATCGCCGACATCCTGCAACTCACCGAGTCGCGCGTCTCGCAGATTCGTCTCAAGGCGCTCGCGCGCCTGCGCGAGACGATGAGCTTGGCGCTCGCCTCGTAACCTTCCCCTCACCGTCATCCACCATGCTGTCCGCCCTCTCGCCAGTCGAATCGCTCGCCGACGCGCTCGTCTCCGAGCGTCGCTTGATCGACGAGCTGCTCGCCGTGATCTACCGGCAGCGCGCCGCCGTCGCCGACGACGACCTGCAGGTGATCGAGGACAGCATGTTCGCCACGCACCGGCTGCTCGTCACGCTGAGCGAGGCGAAGCGCCGGCGCCGGACGTTGAACACGCTGCTCGGCCAGCCGGAAGACGTCGGTATTCTCGCGCTCGACCGTGCGCTTGGGGCGCGGATGACGTCCGAGCTTCGCGAGGCGCGCGACGGTCTGCACCAGGCGGCGCGCACGCTGTCGCGCGAAGTCGCGGTCAACCGCGAGCTGCTGCGCGGCGCCATGGGCGCGTCCACGGGCGACGCGGTCAAGTCAGCGTAACGCCGCTTCGCGCGCGCGCCGCGCCTTGAGCGACGGCAGCCGCAATCCGACTTCACCCGGTTCGCGAAACACGCTGCCGCCGAACGCTTCGGCGAGCGATTCCGCGTGGCGTCCGCCGAACGATACGGGCACGCCCGCGGCCGAACGCCCGGCTCCATCATCCACTCGAAATACCACGCGCACCCAGTCGGCGTCGGCGCTCGTGCCGGTGACGATGGCCTGGTCGAGCTCCTTCGCGAGCCGCCGCGCGTCGTAGAGCAGCAGCGAGAGGGTGCGAAAAAGCGCCCATCTCTCCACCCGCACTGGCTCAGGGGCGCGGGCCGGCGCCGCGATCACTTTTACATCGCGCACGTCGTGCAGAAAGCGGTGAACCACGTAGACGTCGGCGAGCACGTCGTCGACCAGGAGCGGCTCCTCGCCTGCCGCGCGGTCGCGATGCAGCAGGTCGACGGCATGATTGCATTCGGCGAGCCGCTCGAGGTCCGCCGCGACGCTCTTGATCGCCGAGCCGTCCGCGGGGAGCTCGCCGAGTTGCGCGAGCTCGACGAGCGCGGACAGCGTGCCGATGCGGTTGTTGAGCGCATGATGCAACCCCTGCAGCACTTGGTCGAGCAGCGACAGCCAGTCGTCGATGTCGTCGGCGGCAAGCGGAAGCGAGCCACCGGGGGAGATCGTCAACGCAGGGTCCTCGTTGTATGGCGCTTCAATAGGCGTGCGCTGGGGCAGCCGTGAGTCTATCGTAGCGCGGGCGGCTCTGGCAAGCGTACCGGGGCTTAGATTTGCGCGCGTGCCGCGGTAGGCGCCCTCGCGACAGCGCCGGCGGCGACAGGAACGTAGGTCCTACAAGCCGACAGCAATCGATCGAGCGGGAACGTTGGCCTAGGGACGACGGGTTGATTCGTTACGTAGCTGGCGGGCTTACCAGTACCTCGGACTCGGCATGTTTTTCTTAGCGCTATCCCTCATCCTCGGCGGCGGCTCCGCCGGCGCGATTCCGCCAGTGGTCGACGGCCTCGCCGATACGGTGCCGCCGGTGAGCGTTGCCGCGGCGAGCGTGCCGTTCGACACGTCGTTCTCGAGGCTGCTCGCGCCGGCCGACTCGCCCCACGTTCGGCCCCGGGTGATCGAGGTCAGCGACTGGTATTCGCGCCGGCTGACGCTCCATCGGTACGTGTTCTACGCCACCTTTCCCGTGTTCGCGGCGGAGTACGCGGCGGGAAAGCAACTGTACGACAAGAGCCGCGCGGCGCCGACGTGGGCCAAGACGACGCACCGCGTCGGCGCGACAGCGCTCGCGGGCATGTTCACCGTCAACACGGTGACCGGCGTGTGGAACTGGTGGGACTCGCGAGCTGTACCTCAAAACAGGATGCTGCGGACCATGCACGCGCTCACGATGCTCGCGGTCGATGCGGCGTTCTCCTACACGGGGGCGAAGTTGTCGAACGACGCCGAGAACAGCGCCGTGAAGCGGCGCGAGCATCGCACGGTGGCATTGTACGCGATCGGCGCGACGGTGCTGAGCGGCACGGCAATGAAAATCTGGAACCGCTGACATGATTCTGGTACCGAAGGCGCTGGTGGATGCCCTCCAGCCATGGAACGACTTCTATAGTCACTCGAAGACCGCGGCCACCGTGGTGACTTTTCTTCACGTCGGCGGGCTGCTCTTGGCCGGCGGCCTGGCGATCGCGGCGGATCGCGGATCGCTGCGCGCGCTACGGCTCGCCGCCGGCGAGCGGACGCACTACATGCGCGAGCTGGCATCGGTGCACCGTTGGGTGCTCACCGGTCTGACCGTGGTCGTGGCGAGCGGCCTGGCGCTCCTCGCCGCGGACATCGAGACGTTCTTCGGCTCGTGGATCTTCTGGACGAAGATGGTGCTCGTCCTGCTGCTCTTGTTGAATGGAGTCCGCATGACTCGCATCGAGGACGCGCTGCGTCGCGACGCGACCGCCGAGTCCACGCATTGGAAGGCGTTGCATCGTGTGGCGACGACCAGTCTTGCGCTGTGGTTCGTGATCGCCGCGTTCGGCGTGGCGTTGGCCAACTTTTCCTGATCGACTTTCGACCTATCCTGATCCTCGACGATGATGATGGACCGTACTCATAGAAACGATGGAAACGATGCGGCAGCGAGCGACGAGTCGGAGGCGAGCTGCGACGGATGCGCGCTTCTCGAGCGGCGAGCGTTTCTGCGCGATGCCGGCCTCATGGCGGCGGCAATCCTCGCCGCATTGGGAGCGGCGCCGGCGCGCGCCGCGGCCGCGCCCATCGAATTCGTGGCCGCGCTCGGCGGTGACATCGAAGACAAGTCGTACCCGATCCCGGCAGCCGACGGCACGCAGATCGACAAAGACAACGGCACGATCGTGACGCGCTGGCAGGGCAAGGTCTACGTCTTCTCTCTCGCCTGCCCGCACCAGAACACGGCGATCCGCTGGTACGACAAGGACGGCGCGTTCGAGTGCCCCAAGCACCACTCGCGCTTCCAACCCGACGGCGAGTACGTCCCAGACTCGGGTCGCGCCACGCGAGGGCTGGATCGGTTCGACGTCCGCAAGGACGGGAACAATATCGTGGCCAACCTGGATAAGCTCTACCAGGAAGACGACAACGACACAGAGTGGAAGACCGCGTTCATCATGCTCTGAGCCTTCGCGCGCTTTCGACCTCTCGAGCCACGGATCGTTCATGTCCTGCAAGGATTGCTTGAACCGGCGCGATTTTCTCGCGAAGACGGCGCTCGCCGCGGCGGCGCTCGTCGTCGCCGAAGCGTGCGGCGACGGCCAGATTGGGCCCACGCAGCAGACGCTCGGTACGGGGTTCACGATCGACCTCGCGAGCTTCCCCGCGCTTGCGTCGACGGGGGTGCTGGTAGATGTCGGGCGCGAGCGCGCCGTCATGCGAACCGGCGCGACCACCTTCGAGGCGCACTCGCGGATCTGCACACACGAGGGCTGCGACACGGCGGTCAGAAATAACCGCTTCGAGTGCCCGTGCCACGGCTCGATCTTTGCCGCCGACGGCTCGGTGCTTCAGGGTCCGGCGGCAACTCCGCTGCCGCAGCTCGCCGTGCAGTTCGACGCGGCCAGCAACCAGCTGACGATTCAATAAGTGTCGGCGGGCGAATAACCGTTTCGTCCGTCGTGCGCCGACCGTAGTTTGCTTGCCATGTTGATCGGCGTCGCTGGTATGGTGGGCACGGGCAAGACTACGCTCTCGCGGGCGTTGGCGTCACGGTTCGGCTTGCAGATCGCGCTCGAGAGCGTCGACGCCGACAACCCGTGGCTCGAGAGCTTCTACGGCGGCGCCGACGAGATGCGCGCCTACGCGCTGCAGCTCCAGCTCCACTTCCTCGCCACGCGCTTCGCGAGCATGCGCCGCATGCGCGGCCTCGGCGGCAGCTGGGTGCTCGACCGCACCTGGTACGAGGACGCCGAAGTCTTCGCGCGCGGGCTGTTCGAGCAGGGTCTGATGACCTCCGACGAGTGGACGCTCTACCGTCGGCTGTACGCCGAGCTGCTGCACTCGCCCGCGGCTCGGCCGCCGCGGTTGCTGATCTACCTCTACGGGCCGCTCGACGTCGTCGCGGATCGCATCGCGGCGCGCGGACGGGAGCGGGAGCGCGACGCGTCGCCAGACTATTGGGCGGCGCTGCACGCTCGCTACGCGCGTTGGATCGGCGGTTTCGCGCACTGTCCCGTGCTCAAGCTCGACGTCCGCGAATACGATCTCGTCGCCGAGCCCGATGCGGTCGAGGAGATCGCCGGCCGGGTGCGCCTCGAGCTCGAGGGCGAACTGCCGCAGACCGAGCTGTGGCCCGCGGGGTCGCGCAAGCGCGCGCTCGGCGCTTGACGCGCCGCGGGCGGCGCACGAGTGTTCCGCCAGCAGTCATCGTCTTCGTCACCTAGTCGCGTACTCGCGCGGGGCGCCGTGGGTCTCCTCACCAATCTCCTCTTCTTCCCCGTCGCTGGTCCCGTCGCCGGGATCAAATGGTCCCTCGGGAAGGTGCAGCAGGTCGTCGAGGAGGAGCTCACCGATGACACGCCGGTGAAACAGGCGCTCATGGAGCTGCAGATGCAGCTCGAGCTGGGCGACATCGACGATGCGGAGTACGTGCGGCGCGAAGCGGAGATCATGCTCCGCCTGCGCGAGATCCGCGCCTGGCGCGAGCGACTCGGCAAAGCGACAGCGGGCGGACCTGTGCGCGTCGCGCGCGAGGGCGAGCCGCCGGTGGGCGACAGCGACGAGGAGTGAGCGCGCTCGACGCGCTGCTTGATTCCCTCCCCCGCACCGCCCTGCTCGTGGGAAAGGGCGGCGTCGGCAAGACCACCTGCGCCGCCGGCATCGCGGCGAGCTTCGCCGGCCGCGGCGAGCGAACACTGCTCGTCTCCACCGATCCCGCGGCGGCACTCGCCGAGGTGCTCGGCGCGCGCGTCGGTGACGCGCCCGCGCCGGTGCGCGGCGCGCGCGGCCTCGACGCGTGGCAGCTCGAAGCGGCGCAGCTTCGCCGCGAGTTTCTCGATCGCTGGCGCGACCTCGTCGCCGAGATCGTGGATCGCGGCACGTATCTCGACCGCGAAGACGTCGACGGCCTCGTCGATTCGGTGCTGCCCGGGGCCGATGAGATCTTCGCGCTGCTCGCGCTCGCCGACGTCATTGCCGGCGAGGGCGAATCGCACGCGCGGCTCGTCGTCGACACCGCGCCGACCGGGCACACGCTGCGGCTGCTCGCGCTGCCAAACACCTTTCGCGCGCTGCTCGACATGCTCGATCTGATGCAGGACAAGCATCGCTTCATGGTGCGCGCGCTCACTCACCGTTATCGGCGCGACCCGGCGGACGAGTTCCTCGATCTGATGCGCTCGCGGCTCGACGCGCTGCGCGCCGCCTTGGCCGATCGCGCGCTCGTGGCCGCGGTGCTCGTCACGCGCGCCGAACCCGTGGTGCTCGCCGAAACTCGCCGGTATTTCGCCGCCCTTCGGGCGCTCGGCGTCGGCATCGCGGCCGTCGTCGTGAACGCGGCCGACGATGTCGGCCGCGTCGGCGCCGCCGATCTCGACGACGCGGTTCCACGGTTCGTGATTCCACGCGCCGGCACCCCGCCGCGCGGGTTGCCGGCGATCGTCGCCGCGATGCGTGAGATGACGAACGCCGGCGTGCGGGCTCGCGGATCATTGAGGAACAAAAGGTCGCGCCTGGAGACAGCCGACGCCGCGACCATTGCGCTCGATGGGCTCGTTCGCACTCTCACCATCGTCGCCGGCAAGGGCGGCGTGGGAAAGAGCACGGTCGCGTGCGCGCTGGCCATCGCCGCGGCCGACGCGGCGGGCGAGCGCGTCCTGCTCGTCTCGACCGACCCTGCTCCGTCGCTCGCCGACGCGCTCGGGGATGCCGGCGCGCCGTGGGCGAATGCCGACGTCGAGCACGCCGTCGAAGACGTGGCGGGGCTCGTCGTGCGGCAGATGGATGCGGGCGCGGCATTCGCGAAGTTGCGCGACGAACACCGCGCACGGGTCGACGCCGTGTTCGACGCGATCGTCGGCCACGGGGTGGACGTCGAGCGCGATCGCGCGATCGTTCGCGAGCTCCTCGCCCTCGCGCCTCCGGGAATCGACGAGCTGTACGCGCTCTCGCTCGTCGGCGACGCGCTGGCCGAGCGGCGGTTTGCGCGCATCATCATCGATCCGGCGCCGACGGGGCATCTGCTTCGGCTGCTCGACATGCCCGCGATTGCGCTCGACTGGTCGCACCGGCTCATGCGCCTGATGCTCAAGTACCGCGACGTGGTGTCGCTCGGCAACGCGGCCGAGTCGCTGCTCGCTTTCGCGCGGCGCACCCGCGCGCTCGACCTGCTGCTCCGCGATCCGGAGCGCGCGGCGGCGATCGTCGTCACGCTCGACGAGGCGGTGGTGCGCGCCGAAACGGAGCGGCTGGCGGCGGCGATCGCCGGCCGCGGCATCGTTTTGGAGGCGGTCGTCTGGAATCGACTGGCGCCGGGGAGCGCCCCTCTTCCTGTGGCGCAGCCCAGGCGACAGTATTTCGCCGACGAAGTCTCTCCGCCGCCGATCGGCGTGCGGGCAATTCGCGACTGGTCGCGCCGATGGCGCGAACACTCGCCCGTCACCTGACCACCGCGAATGCCATCGTCCGCGTCGCCCTCGATCTGGTACGTCTATGGCGTCGTTCCGTCGAGCGCGGCGACGGGAGCGGGCAGCGCCGCGCCGCCCGAGTCCGCCGGTCTGGACGAGGCGCCGGTCGAGTTCGAGGTCGAAGGCCACGCGGCGGCGCTCGTGTCCGTGCTGCGCGGGCCGGACTACGAACCGGACGCGGTCGAGACGAACGGCGGCGACGTGGACTGGGTCGGCCCGCGCGCGGTAGCGCACGACCGTGTGCTCACCTGGGCGAGCGATCGTGGTCCCGTGGTGCCAATGCCGATGTTCTCGCTATTCAGCGGCCGCGACGCGGTACATGCCATGCTGCGAGATCGCGCCGCCGCGCTCGGCGACGCGCTGGCGCGGGCAGCGCGCGGGCGAGAATACGCGTTGCGCGTCTTCCGCGTCGATGCCGAGATGCTGTCTGCGGTGGCGAGGCTGAGTCCCAAGCTGCGTGAGCTCGCCGCGGCGGCGGCCGCGGCCGCGCCGGGGCAGCGATACCTGCTCGAGCGCAAGCTCGACGCCGCACGTCGCGGCGAGATGCGTGGCGTGACGCGCGAGGTCGTCGAGTCGATCGTCGCGGATCTCGGACGCCACGCGGTCGAAACGGCGCGGCCGCCGATCCCGCGCACCGAGGCGCCCGACGGCGCGTCGAGCGGCACGATGGTCCTCAACGCCGCCTTTCTCATCGCCCCCGATTCGCTCGCGGGATTTCAGAAAACGCTCACGAACCTCGTCGAGGAGCACGGCGCGAACGGGTTGCGGTTCGATTTCACCGGGCCATGGCCGCCGTATCACTTCGTCGGCGGAGTCCCCGATGGTCGATGACGCCGACGAGCTGGACACCGAGCAGCTCGTGCTCGCGGACCTTCTCAATCACGTGCTCGACAAGGGCGTGGTGATCAGCGGCACCGTCACGCTCTCGATCGCCGGCATCGACCTGTTGCTCGTCGATCTCCGGCTGTTGCTCACCTCGGTCGAGACCTCGCTGCGCCACGGCATTGGCGGGACGATCGATCGCCTCGCCGCCGGTACGTCGGGCGAAGCCGGCGCGCTTCCGCGCTCGACCAAGCGATGAGCACGCATCTCTACTGCGTCCTCCCGAGCGGCCGGCGTCCGATTCCGCGCGGGCTCAAAGGCATCGAGGGCGAGCGCATTCGCGCCATGCCCATCGACGGCGTGCTGGCGTGGGTGAGCAACGTCGAGCGCCGGCTCGCGGTGTCGGTGTCAGGCATCCGCGCGCACGACGCCGTGGTCGAGGCGGCGCTCGAGACGGGCGTGACGCCGGTGCCGGCTCGGTTCGGCCAACGGTTCGACGACGATGACGCCTGTCGGGACGCACTCAGCTCGCGCTCCGCGTCGATCGAGGCGCTGCTGGGCCGCGTTCAAGGCTATGTCGAGATGACGCTCATCATCACGCCGTCGACCGGAAAAATGCTGCGCGATTTGAAGCCGATGATTCCCGACGCGAGCCAAAGCGAATCGGCGGAAACACCCGGCGCGGGACGCGAGTACCTCGAGACGTTGCGCGCGCGCGAAGAGGCCACGGGAGTGATTCGCGCGGCCATCGACGAGCTGGCGCAGCGCTTGACCGAGGCGGCGCGGCGACATGTCCATCGCTCGGCGGTGCACGAGCAGTTCACGAGGCTTCCGCTGCGGACGCTGTCGCATCTCATTCCGCGCGACGCGGTCGATCAGTACAAGGAGGCGCTGCGTCCGGTGCCAACGAGCCGTGAGTTCCGATTTCTCGTTATCGGTCCACGCGCTCCGTATAGCTTCTGCGCGTTGAACGCGGGTGATGGCGGCGCTCACGGCATGAAACTGGCGGACTGAACGGTGAGTGAAGACCGACCGGCCGCGCCGGATTCGAACGACGACGCGGCAGCGGCGCTGCATGCCCTCGCGCGCGCGCTGCCCGAGCGGATCGACGCCGATCCCGATAAGGTGGAGCAAGGACTTGCGCGGCTCGTCTTGACGGTGATAGAACTGCTGCGTGAGGTTTTGGAGCACCAAGCCATTCGCCGCATGGATGGCGGCAGCCTGACCGACGAAGAAGTGGAGCGCGTTGGCTTGGCGCTGCTGAAGTTGAACCACCGCATGGACGAGTTGAAGGCGATCTTCGGTCTCACGGACGAGGATCTCAACATCGATCTCGGACCGTTGGGCCGATTGCGCTGAAGCGCGTCGGAAAGCGCCAGACCGGAGCCACCCGATTGCCTGAGCTCGTGAACCCGACGCGTACGCACGGCCTCGTCGACATCCTGGACCGCGTCCTGGACAAGGGGCTCGTCGTCGCCGGCGACATCAAGATCAACCTGGCGAACGTGGAGCTTCTGACGATTCAGATCAGACTCCTCGTATGCTCGATCGACAAAGCCGAGCAGATCGGCCTCGATTGGTGGCGAAGCGACCCGCGGTTGACGAGCCGAGTTCGCACGCTGCCCGAGACCGCGGCGGCGGATGCGGTCGAGGCTCGGCTGGATCGCATCGAGCAGCAGCTCACTCGATTGGTCGCGTCCGGCCGGAGCGGCGGCGCGGCACCGAAACCTGGCCGCAAACGATGATCGTTCCGCGTTGAACGACCCAGACCTCCCGCACCTCAGCCTCAAGGACTCACAGCCATGGCCGTCGAACGCACCCCGAGTGGCAGTTCCCTCATTGACGTCCTCGATCGCGTCCTCGACAAGGGTATCGTCATCGACGCCTGGGTTCGCGTGTCCCTCGTCGGCATCGACCTGGTCACCGTCGAAGCTCGTATCGTGGTCGCGTCCATCGACACGTACCTCAAGTACTCGGAAGCCGTCGGCATCACGTCGCCGGTGTCGCGTCCGCGCGAGCTCGGCTCGGGGGATGAGCTCGAACGCTTGCAGCGTGAGAACACGGAGCTGCGCCGTCAGCTCGACCAGCGCAACGGCTGACCGCGTAGGAATGGCGTAGCATGGCCGCAGCTGGAGACGGCGATGTCGCCGGTCTCCTCTCCGCCCTGGCGGAAGCACCGGACTTCGAAGCGGCAACCTCGTATTTGCTGACGCAGCTCGTCGAGATCGCCGCGGCGCCGCGGTCGTGCCTGTTCCAAATCGATTCGGCTCACGAAGTTCTGACGCTCGTTGCCAGTGCCGGGTTCGACGGCCGCCAGCCGTCGGCCACCCTGCCGCTCGGCGACCTCTCCACCCCAATCGTCGTCGGGGCGCTCGCGCTGTTTACCCTGCGGGGGGAGCAGCCGGTCATCGGAGGCCCGCTCGCCGCCCTGGCCCCGTGGATTTTGATCCCGCTCGTCAAGCCGCGCGAGCGGGCCGCGCGCGACCGAATGCCGCGGCACCGGGCGCTCGACATCCTCGCCTCGCTCGGCGTCGACCTGGTCACCGTCGAAGCTCGTATCGTGGTCGCGTCCATCGACACGTACCTCAAG
>JBIOHX010000115.1:0-11032 GCA_044449465.1 Gemmatimonadales bacterium
ATAGTGCTCGTGCTCTGCTCGGTGTTCGTGCCAGTCGCGTTCATCGGCGGCGTGACCGGCGCGCTATTCAAACAGTTCGCGATGACGATCGTCATCGCGGTGGTGCTGTCGGGGATCGTCGCGCTCACCCTCACGCCGGCGCTGTGCGCGCTCCTGCTCAAGGAGTCGAACGAGGCGCACACCGGCGGCTTCTTCGGCTGGTTCAACCGCATGTTCGCGCGCGCGACCAACCGCTATGCGGGCGCGGTGGACTCGGTGCTCGGGCGGCCGTCGGCATGGGTCGGCGTGTTCGTGCTGCTGCTCGCGCTCGCCAGCTTCTTCTGGAAGAAGATTCCGACCGCGTTCATCCCGACGGAAGACAAGGGCTACATGGCGATGGCAATTCAGCTGCCGGACGCGGCGTCGCTGCAGCGTACCGAGGCGGTCGTCGCGAACGTCGAGAAGGTGATCCGTACGGAACCAGCGGTGCAGAACATCGTGGCGCTCGTGGGGCTCGATCTGCTCAGCCAGTCCAACGCGACGAACGGGGCGACGGTGTTCCTCAACGTGAAGCCGTGGGATGACCGGTCGCGGCACGACGCGCTCGACTCGATCGCGGCGCGCATCAATGGGAAGCTGTTCGCGATGAAGGACGCAGTGGCGTTCGGGTTCAACCTGCCGGAAGTACCCGGGCTCGGCGTCACCGCCGGCGTCGAGATGAACTTGCAGAACCGCAATGGTCAGGACATTCGGCAGTTCGCGCAGAAGGTGGACGACTTCCGTCAGGCGGTGAATCAGCTGCCGGCGTCGGGCGGACTCAACTCCACGTTCCGGGCGAGTGTGCCGCAGGTGTACGTGACGGTCGACCGCACCGCGGCGAAGGCGCGCGGGGTCAGTCTCACCGATTTGTTTGCCACGCTTCAGGCCTTTCTGTCGTCGCTCTACATCAACGATTTCAACCTGTTCGGCAAGACCTACCGCGTGCAGGCGAACGCCGAGGAGGCGTATCGCCAGTCGCCGAGCGACATCGGACGGTTGTACGTGCGTGGGACGAACAACCAGATGGTGCCCGTGTCGGCGCTGACGTCGACGAGCTTCCGCAGCGCGCCAACGGTCGTGTCGCGATTCAATGGCTTCACGTCGGCGCAGTTCACCGGGCCGCCAAAGGCTGGGCACTCGAGCGGTGAGCTCCTTTCGGAAGTCGACCAGCTCATTCAAACGCAATTCGCCTCGTCGGGGCTGGGCGTGTCGTACTCCGGACAATCGTACCAGGAGCGCGCGTCGAGCGGCGCCGTGGCGCTGGTTTTCGTGCTCGGACTCATCATGGTGTTCCTGGTTCTCGCGGCGCAGTTCGAGAGCTGGTCGGTGCCGTTCGCGGTGTTGCTCGGCGTGCCGTTCGGTGTGCTTGGCGCGCTGCTCGGCATCTGGATCCGCGGGCAGCCAAATGACATTTACTTCCAAGTCGGGCTGATCACCGTGGTGGGTTTGGCGGCGAAGAACGCGATCCTCATCGTGGAGTTCGCGACGCATCTGCGGGCCGAGCGCGGGTTGAGCATCCGCGCCGCCGCGATCGAAGCCGCGCGCGAGCGGCTGCGGCCGATTCTCATGACGTCGTTCGCGTTCATCCTCGGCGTGCTGCCGCTGATGCTGGCGTCGGGCGCCGGTGCGGCGAGTCGACATTCGATCGGCACCGGCGTATTCGCCGGGATGTTGTTCGCGACGACGATCGGCATCTTCTTCATCCCGCTCTTCTTCCGCCTCATTCGCGGGATGGCCGAAGGGCGCACGGCAACCGAAACGGCGCCGGCCGCCGCCGCGGAGCACGCCTGATGCGCCGCTTGATCGTAGTTCTCGCGGCCGTCGCCGGCGCTTGCACGGTCGGTCCGAAGTACCGACCGGAGACCGTGATCTCGCCGTCGGCCAAAGTCGGCGCGCCGGCGTTCAGCGATTCCGCGCGCCGGTTCTTCGACTCGCTTGCCGTCGAGCGGGCGCGAGACAGCGTGGCCCGTCGTGCGCCCATCGTATTGCGCGCAGCGCCCAACGTGGAGTGGCTCGACATCCTGCACGACAGCACGCTCGTGCACCTGGTGGACGTGGCGCTGCAACAGAACCGCGACGTCCAGCTTGCGGTGGCGCGAATCAACGAGTTCCGCGCGGACGTCGGCGTCGCCCGCGGGCCGCTCGCGCCGAGTGTGAGCGTGAACGGGAGCGAGAGCACGAACCAGGTGGCGCTGGGCGCATTTCCGCCGACGTCGTTCCGCGCCTCCCGGCTGACGGGCGATCTCGCCTGGGAGCTCGACTTCTGGGGCCGCGTGCGCCGCGGCGTCGAAGCCGCGAACGCCGACTTGGGCGCGCAGGAAGCCGCCGAGCGCGCGACGACGTTGTCGCTGGTGAGCGACGTGGCAACGAGCTATCTCGAGTTGCTCGAGCTCGATCAGGAGCGCACGATCGCTGAGCGCACGCTGAGCTCGCGCAAGGCGACGCTGGACATCGCGCGACAGCGCTTTGCGCAGGGGCTCACGTCGGAGCTCGACGTGAGGCAATTCGAAGCGCAGGTGGCGCAGCCGGCGGTGACGCTGGCGCAGACCGAGCGCGCGCGCGCGCAAACGGAGCACAATTTGAACGTGCTGCTCGGCGAGGGCCCGACGCCGGTGCCACGCGGCACGTCGCTCGGCGCCGCGGTCTCGGCGCTCGCCGCGCCGGATTCGATTCCGGCGTCCCTGGTGGCGCGCCGGCCGGACGTCGTACAGGCGGAACGGAGCTACGCGGCGTCGGTGGCGCGGGTGGGCATCGCCGACGCGTCGCGGCTGCCAACGGTGAGCATCATTGGATCGCTCGGCAGCCAGGCGGGCGTGCCGAGCAATGTGTTTGGCTCGAACACGCGGGTGTACCAAGCGCAGGTGGGGTTCAGCTTTCCGCTATTCGACAATCAGCGACTGGCCAGCGCGTCAGCGGCGGCGCGGGCGCGGGCGGACGAGGCACGCGCGTCGTACGAGGGTGTGGCGCTGAACGCGGTGCGAGAGGCGAACGACGCATTGGTCGCGGTGCGGACAGCGCGCGACGAGGCGGTGGCGCAAGCGACGCAGGCCAACGCCTTGCGCGCGGCGCTCGAACTGGCGACGGTGCGGTACGAGGCGGGGTTGTCGAGCTATCTGGATCTGTTGGATGCGCAGCGGAGTTTGTTTGGGGCGGAGCTGGCGGCGAGTCAGGCGCAACTCGGCGAGCTCACCGCGGCGGTGCAATTGTACAAGGCGATTGGGGGGACCTGGCTGATGCCGGCCGGGCGGTAGTCCGGGCGCAGCAACCCCATGGCAGTTTTGCCGTGGGGCTCCGGCCTTTCGCAGAGCCGGAATTCTGCTTTGCGAATGAGCGTCTTGCGTAGACTGGAAGAGGCGTGTAGCATGTCCGGCACATTACGGCGGACGGGCGGGCTGAACCGCGCCTCGGCTGAGACCTCTCGTACCGCGCTTTCACGTGAACCGTCCGTTCGGTCTTCTCGCGCCCCGGCTCCTGACGCTCGCTGTTTCAGTCGCGCTGGCGGCCATCCATGGTACCGCGAGCCCGCAAAGCGTCGCCAGTCGAGGAGACGCAACGTCGCGCGCCGACGTCGCTGCGATTGCGCTCGCCCGAGCGATCGCGGATGGCGACACCGCAGCGGTCGTCAAGACCATGCTGGACGACGTCGTCCTCATCCAGTCTGACCGAAGTGTGGTGACAGGAAGTTCGGCGGTCGCAAGCGCACTGTTGCGCACACGCTTTGCCGCCGGCGAATACCGATTGCTCTACGAGATAACCGAGAGCTTTGGCTGCCTGACGGGAACCGTTCAAACCGGCGCATACGTCGTGATGGGAGTACGTAACGGCGAGCAAGAAAGCGTGGAGCGCGGAACGATGGCCATTGGCTGGACTGAAATTGCTGGAGAGCAACGCGTGAACCGGGTGGCGCTCGTCGCCGATGGGAACGCAGTGTTGGCCCGGCGGGCATTGGGCGCACACTGCTCGCGACTCGACGCAAAGATGTTCACCGCTCGTCGATTCGAAGTCTCGATCATCCCGGCGTCGGTTTCCGGGTGGGCAGGAGGAGGTCACCTCGAGGCGTCGTTGGCTGGCCAAGGATGGACGCGGCCGCCGGCGATCAACCTGTTTCGCTCCGCTTATCAGGCGGACCAGTCGGACGTGATCCATCACGGTCGGACGGATCCGGGAATGACCTGGGTCGGCGCCGTGTCGATGCGGATCGCGGGACAAGTCCGCGTCGCGGCGTCCATTCAACCGGCCGCCACGTCGACGCGGCTACTGACGTACAACGAGGCTCAATCGTCGCGGCTGACGCAGGACGTCGCCTTGCGCGAGAGTACGCTTGGGCTGACAGCCGAGCGGTGGCGCCTTCGCTTTGGACTCAGTGCAGCATTGATCACATCGAAAATTCAGGAGCGATACGAGGAGCTTGTGCTGCATGATCCGGCGTCGCCAACCGGTTCGCCGGGACGAGGCACGGTCGAAGACGAGCACTACGCTCCATCGGCGATCGGCGGCGTGGGGACGGTGCAATACGGCTTCCCGGTCACGAGCCACGCTGGGCTCGCCCTGATCGGTCGTTATCGCGTCGGATCGTCGCTGCAAGTGACGGGCGTCGAGACGCACCGCAACTGGAACTATGACGTCGACGGATCGTGCGCCGGCCTGGTGGCAACTGTTGCGTGGTAGTGAATCGACGGGCTCAATAACTAACGGGTGATGTTCGCGAGCCATAGGTCCGCTTGATCGGCAGCCAACGTGAAGTAAAGGCGCTTGCCGTCCGTCGCGAATTCCGTCCGGCGCGTCGTGCGCGAGGGATCGGTCAGCTGCATCACGAGCCGGGGCGCGCCGCGGGATAGGTTCGCGGACCAGAAGGCAATCGACCCATCGAGCATCGTCGCTCGGTAGAACAGCTGCAAGGGATTGTCACCCCAAGCTGCGTAGTCTGGCGCGTGCCCGACTGAACGGCCGTCGATCCGTACGTACGGTGACTCGCCATCGAGCGGAATGATGGTGATTCCCGAATCGCGCGGCCATGCGATCGCACGTCCGTCGGGGGACCAGGCGACCCTGTTGGAACCCTCGTTCATATCTGTGACTTGGAGCGGCGTTCGCCAGTGACCCGCCGCTCGCTCAACGACGTAGACCTCGGGCCGGCCGCTCTCGGTCGAGACGAACGCCAGCCTATTACCGTCGGGGCTCCAGGTCGGGCTCCATTCGTGATTCTTGAAATTGGTGATCGGCTGGTCTTGGCTGCCGTCGGCGCGGATGACGCGCAGGTGGCGCACGCCGCGACGAAAGGCATAATACGCGATCTCGGAGCCGTCGGGCGACATCGACCCCGCGAAGTCGTCCGCCGAGTCGGTGGTTACCTGAACGGGGTCTCCGCCACGGGCGGGCATCTTGTACACGTCTTGATTGCCCTTCTTGTTCGAATCGAACACGAGCCACTTGCCGTCTCGAGAGACGGTCACCACTTCGATGCTCTGGCGGTCACTCGTCAGTTGCGTTGCTCGGCTTGGCGGGGTTGCCCGATCCGGAGCAATGGGGGCCGACCAAATGTTGGACCGAAAGACGAGCGCGCTGTAGACGAGTCGCGCTCCGTTTCGCGACAGACCGATGTCGAACAGGTTGCCGCCCGTCGTTAGTCGCGACGGCGATCCCAGGGGCTGAAGGCCGTCATGTCTCAGCCACTGCTGAAACAGATCGCGCGCGCCATCACGATTGGAGACATAGAGAATGCTCTTGCCGTCCGGCGCGAACGCTGGGGCGGCGTTGAGGTGATCGACATCGGTCACGCGCCGCGACTCGCCTCCGGCTGTGGGAACGATCCAGATCGCGCTTGGGCCGAGGTTCCCATAACTGTACCAGAGATTTCCAATCACATACGCTATCCGAGTCCCGTCGGGCGACCAGGTAGGAGAGTGAGCCTGGAAGCCGGTGGCGACGCGTCGCTCCGAGTGACCGGCGAGGTCGCGCACCCATATGCCGCGCTCGTCGGCGAATGCCAGGCGTTGTCCGTCGGGCGACCAGGCCGGTCCTGAAGGGCTGCGCTGCTGAGCGGTGATGAGCGGCTCGACGTCACCGCCAAACGCCGGCATCACGAAAATGCCACTCGAAGACTGGAAGGCGACACGCGAACCGTCTGGCGACCATGCCGGCGAGCGGACATCACCGAGAGCAGCGGCGGTCATCGGACTGGGCCGGCCTCCGGCGAGCTGCTGCACGAAGATCCGCATCGCCCCGAAGTGCCCTCCAGCGTAGGCGATGAAATTGCCGTCGGGGGAGAGCGTCGGGTCGACCTCGAGCTCGTCGGCGGTGGTGAGCTGGCGAGTATTGGCGATCGTGAATGCGCGCGCCGGTCGCCGTGCGGTGGTCGCAGCAGCGAACGCCGCACCAGCGATCATCGCCGAGACGAAGAGACCTCCGAAGACGACCCAGCGCGGCGCCCGAGCGCGCTCCGTTGGCACGATGATCGGCTTCGATGGCGTCTCGGGTAGACCGCTCACCGGCGCGCTGGCCGGCGCGCTCGCCGGCGCGCTCGCCGACCTGCGGTCGGGATCGAGCGTGGGCGCGCCCCGGGCGCTTTCACCGTCCCGAGCAGTACCGCCTCCGGTGTTTTGCAGCTCGTTCGCGTATCGCACGAGCGCCGCTTCCGCTTCTACGCCCAGCTCCTCGCGGACCAGCTTCACGTGTTCCTGCGCATGCCGGATGGCCGTTTCGCGCTCGCCGGCAGCGGCGAGGGCTTCCATGTAGAGTCGTGCCAGGCGCCCACTGACGGGGTCGAGAGCGGCCCGACGCCGCCACAAATGAACCGCGGCCAACCGGTCGCCTCGCGCGCCGGCACGCGACGCGAGCTGCTCGAGGGCGAAGGCATACGTCGTCGCCAACCGCTGACGTTCCTCCTCAACCCAGCGCTCGAATTCCGCGCAGCCCGCGACGTGGAATCCGTCGAGGAATGGACCGTGATAGGCGTCAACGGCCGATTCGAGATCCCCGGCGGCCACCGCAGCCTCGAAATCCCATACGTCGACCGAACAACGGGCGGGATCCATTTCGAGATCCGTCGTGCCGCGGAGCACTTCGTCGCCGAGATCGCGGCGTAGCGCGTACAACATCTGATTCAGCGCATTGCGGCCGCGGGTGTCGTCGCTCTCCGGCCAAAGGAGGGCGAGGAGCTTGTCGCGACTGATACCGCGGCGGCCAGCCGCCGTAACTCGGACGAGCAGCGCGACGGCCTTTCGTTGTTTCGCGGCGCCTGTAAGCGCCCCCCCGTTCGTCAGCGAGACGGGGCCGAGCAGGCGAAGCGAGAGCATGTCGATGCCTGTTTTCCTCGGCGGAGCCCTGCTCGAATCCGGAAATGAGAGCGTGCTGATGCACGGCTCATGGCGAGATGAGGATCAGGCGCCATTGTAGGCGCCGAAAACTTGAGCCGCAACCTACAAGAAACCCGGAGCCACGCGATGCCTCGCACTCGGATCCCCTTGCTGTTCGCCGCCGCCGTATTAGCCATGGGCTGCAGCGACAGCCGCGCGGTCACCGCGCCGTCACTGCGCAAAGCCGACGGTCCACCCCTCGAAGCCAAGACGCCAAGCCTTGCTACCGTGTCGCTCGTGGTCACCGTTTCGGATGCTGACAGCCTCGGGAACGCCTACCGCATTCGAAGCGACGGCCTCGGGTCGTACACTGACGGCAGCCAGAACGTCCAAGCAATCCTCGACCAGTTCGGGACGTTCGCGTTCAACACCGACAACTCGAGCCATTCCGCGGCGACTCGATGGGTGAACTATGACTTCACTGATCCAGTGGACCCGACGAACAGCTACCGGCCCAACCCCAGCACGAGCGCCAATTTCCACTTTTCCACGGGGCCGTCGTCCTTTAGCCCGTTCACCGCGATCCAGAATCTTGGCGTGAACGGCAAACCGACGACCGAGTGCGTCTACATGGGGAACGGCATGTCCAACGGCTCACTCTCGTGGGCGGTGAGCTTCCACAAGGGTCATGAAGACGTCGCGACCAGCCCGACCGCATTTGCCTTCGTCACGCGCACAAGCGTGAGTCCCGCGGTATGGACTGTCACGCCGGTGGGATCCTGCTCGCCGGCGTCAAATGTCGCATCGCTGCGTTCGGGAGACGGCAGCGTTCTGTACGGCTATTACAATCTCCCGTTCTTCTTCACCCTGCGGGCCAAATAGGGGCTTCGGAGACAGTGCCGGGCTACCGCACTGGCAGCCCACTAGGCACCGTCGCCGGCACCAGGCTCGCGAGGCTCTGCGCCGCGGGGTCGGTGAGCGATTTCAGAAACGCCACGATCTGCTTCTGCTCTTCGACGGTGAGCCCGATTGGTTGCGTCAGGCGGCCGTCGAGCGAGGCGAGCAGCGCGTTGATCGTGGCGGCGTCCCCGTGATAGCTCGAGCGGAGTGATGGGTCGAGCTGGGTGGGGTCGTACGACTTGACCGCTGAATCGACGTTGTTGTAGTGTCGCACCACGGCCTCGAGCGTCGGGTAGGCACCGTCGTGCATGTAGGGCGCGGTGAGCTCGACGTTGCGCAGCGGCGCGACGCGGAAGACGAACTTGCCGGTCTGGAACGGTCCGTGGACGCTCGGGTCGCCCGTGCCGATGTCGAGGGGCACGGAGCTGCCCGAGCCGGGCCCGATCTGCGGCACCGCGACGCTCGCGAACTGCTGGCCGCCGAGGAAAGGGCCGTTGTGGCAGCTCGAGCAGCGCGCTTTGGTAAAGAAGAGCATGGCGCCCTCCTTCTCCGTGGCCGTGAGCGCGCCGTCGTCGCGGGCCAGGTATCGATCGAAGCGCGAATTAAACTTCGTGAACGACTGGACCTCGAACGCGGCGATCGCGTTCGCCGCGTATTGAAAACCGAGCCGCGTGACGTCCGTACCCGGATAGGCGGCGCCCAGTTTTTGCGCGTACTCGGTAACCGCAGTGATGCGGTTCATGACAGCCGACCAGATCGCAGTGAAGCTGGTGTCGCCCGGCATGGCAAGCTCGTTGGCGTTGCCGAATGCGTCGCGATCGCCAACTTGCCCGCGCATCTCGACGCGGTTGACCACTGGGAACATCGCCTGCGCCGCGAGCAGGTTCGCGATGCCGCTGGGCAAGGCCGGTCCGGCGGGCGTGACGATCGACGAATTTCCGCCGAAGCCGAGCTGCGATACGCGGCCGTCCCAGAAGAGATACGGCAGCCCGAGTCCGACGCTGAACAGTCCCGGTGCGTTGCGCGGCGTGAGCTGCTGGTGCGTACCAAGGGCCAGCGAGCGTGCATCGCCGAGGGCGAGGCTGGCCTGATGACAGCTAGCGCAGGAGACGTCGCGGTTGCCGCTCAACAGCTTGTCGAAGAAGAGCGAGCGGCCAAGGTCGACGAGCGCGGGATTCTGCGGCGCGACGGGCAGAATCGGGGTGATGCCCCATTGTTGGAACTGGCCCCGACGCTGCGTATCGATCGATGGCGGGGTGGATACGTTGGTGACGCCACCGTCGGAGCATGCGGCGACGAACAGCGTTGCGGCGGCGAGGGCGCGTCGTGTGCCGGTACGTGAGAGGAGATTTTTCATCGGCCGCTCAGCGAACGGGAAGAGAGACGGAGAACTGATGCGTCGTCGTCGTCACGCCGGTGAGGCTCAGATTGCCGTTTGGCGCCGAGAGGATGTTCGGCCCGGTGGACGCGGTCGCGACGCCGGGCACGATGAAGTCCTGCTGGGTGATCCCGGGTCGTCCGGTGCCGGTCGTCGAGCGGCCCGCATAGCGCAGCTCGAGGTTGTCGAAGTGGAGGCTCAGGCCCCACGTGCGCGTCCATTCGTTCCAGCTCTCATGCTGCCAGCGATCGGTTTCGGCGACGTGATCGATCTCGTGCAGGCGGTAGTCGATCGTGCGCAGCCCGACCCCCGCCTCGAGGCGCAACGTCTGATGATTGCCGAGGTCGAGGTCGCGGCCGACACCCGTGCGCAAAATGGCGTTTGAGAAGTGGAATCGATTCTCCGTCGTCATGCCGCCGGGGTTGATCGTGGCACCGGACGGAGTGCCGAGCGGCGATTGGGCCTCGCCCCAGGTGTGAGTGGCGATGGGCTCGTAGATGGCGTCGAGCCCGAAGGTCGTGGCGCCCTGCACCTTGGAGACCCCGAGCCCCAGGTCGCCGGCGGTGGAGTGCCCGGGATCCCAGGGGACGACGACGATCTGTTGCGCGAGTTGGTAGTCGGGGAGCTTGGGATGCGAGGCGAGATTCCCCGTCGCGATGGCGCCGATGCGCCAGAGCGAGTCGGAGAGGGGGCGCGAGAACGCGAGCTGCATGCCCCAGGTGTCGGTCTGATCGAGGTTGTGCTCGACGCGACCCTGCATGGCGAAAGTACGCGCGTTCGGATCCCAGACCTCCTGCGGCCAGGTCACGTCGTGCGTCATCGAGAAGTGATCGTGGAGCACGATCGCTTCGAGAGTCTGCCGCCCCGCCGCGAGCGCCCAGTCTTTGGTGACGCCGACCCGGGCGTCGACCGATCCGCCGTGCTGTGCCACGCCGGCGCTCCCGGCGTAGAGAAGATCGGTCCCATCGACGTCGTTGAGGCCGGACCAGAGCATGCTCGCCGCGAGCGACACACCGTTCGCGGGGAAGGCGCGCCCAACGCTGCCGAACGCGTACTTGTTCTCGCGCGAGGGCGACGCCGGGGTAATCAGCGTGCCGTCCGCCGATTGGAGGGTTGGATTAAAGAATTGCGGTGCGCCGCGAATGGTGTCGAGCTCCTGAATGGCGAGCGAGAACGCGGCGAAGACGTTGCCGGATTTCAGCATGCCGCCGAGCGGCAGCGTGCGACCGCCGCCGGCGCGCTTCGAGAGGGAGTAGAAGGTCGGCGAGCCGAAAAAGGCGCCGCCGCGCGTGACGCGCGCCCCCTTGGCGGGATTGACGACCGGGTCGAGCAGCGAGTCGACGAGCGCGATGGAGATGTCGCCCATCGCCGCGTTGGCCGAGGGAAAGATGCGCCACTGATCGCCCTCGGCGATGGGGAGCGTCTTGATCTGGATGAGCTG
>JBIOHX010000116.1:0-10977 GCA_044449465.1 Gemmatimonadales bacterium
GGAAAGTCGACCGTCGCGCGCAACATCGCGCACGCGCTGCACGCGGGATCGGTGGCGTTCATCGACATGGATGCCTACTACCGGAACTACGCGCACGTGCCGCTGGACGAACGCCGGAAGATCAACTGGGACCATCCCGACGCGATCGACTGGGACCTGCTGCTCGATCAACTCGGCCGGCTCGCCGCCGGCGAGTCGATCGAGAAGCCCGTGTACGACTTCGTCGATCACCTGCGGACCGACAAGACCATCGTCGTGCCGCCGTCGCAGGTAGTCGTCGTCGACGGAATGCTCCTGTTCACCGACCCGCGCATTCGAGCGCTGTGCGACGTCAAAGTGTTCATCGACGCCGATGCCGACGTGCGGCTCATTCGCCGCATACGCCGCGACATCAGCAAGCGCGGCCGCCCGCTGGATGAAGTGCTCGATCAATACCTCGCCACCGTGCAACCGATGCATCTGCAATTCGTCGAGCCGAGCAAGCGGTACGCCGACGTGATCGTTCCTCGGGGCGGCCACAACCCGGTCGCCATCGAGATGATCGTCGCCAAGATTCAGCGACGCCTCACCCGGGCGCACCGCGGTCCGTGAATGCCATCGGAGTGACGGGTGAGCGCGTTCTCGTCGTCGACGACGAGGCGGACATCGTTGCCCTCGTCGCCTTTCACCTCGTGAAAGCGGGGTACCGCGTGTCGACAGCGTCGACCGGGCCCGACGCTGTGGCCGCGGCCCGCCAGGAGCGCCCCGCGCTGATCGTGCTCGACCTCATGCTGCCCGGCGCCTCCGGGTACGACGTGCTCGAGCAGCTTCGCTCTCAACCGGCGACGCGCGAGATCGCGGTGCTGATGCTCACCGCCCGGCGCGAAGAACAGGACCGGATCCGCGGTCTGTCGCTCGGTGCCGATGACTATCTGACGAAGCCGTTCAGCCCGCAGGAGCTGGTGTTACGGGTCGGCGCCATTCTCCGCCGCCTCACCGCCGGTGGCGTCGCCCCGTCGGACATCCTCACGATCGGACCGATCGGGATCGACCGCGCCGAACATCGCGTCGCGGTCGACGACCAGCCGGTGGAGCTCACCCCGACGGAGTACAAGCTGCTGCTCATTCTCGCTGAGCGGCGCGGCCGCGTCCAGAGTCGCGCGCACCTCCTCGAGACGGTGTGGGAGGCCGCTCCCGATATCCAGACGCGCACCGTCGACATGCACGTCCAGCGTCTCCGCGCCAAGCTCGGCCGCGGCGGCGATCTGATCGAGACGGTGCGCGGCTTCGGCTACCGCGTGAAGAGCGGCCAGGCTCGCGTCTCGTGACGCTGGCCAAGCGGCTGCTGCTTGGTGTGCTCGTGCTCGTGCTCGCGCTCGTCGCCGGAATCGTGGCGATCGCCGGCAGCCGGCTGTCCAACCGCCTCGCCGACGAGACACGCCGCGAGCTCGAACGCGAGGCGCGAGTGGTCGGCGCCGAGTGGCGAGCCGGCATCGACGCCGACTCGCTGGCGAACGTAGCCGGCCAGGCGCTCGGCCGGCGCGTGACGCTCATCCGCGCCGACGGTGTCGTGATCGGCGACTCGGAGTTCGATGACGACGACCTGCATCATTTGCAGAACCACTCGACGCGCCCCGAAGTGATCGAGGCGAACCGCACCGGCGTCGGAACGTCGATGCGTCCGAGCGTATCGGCCGGCGACCACGAGATCTATGTCGCCGTGAAGCACCCGCTCGGCGTGGTGCGCGTATCGGTCGGCACGGCCAAGTTCCGCGAGATCGTGAGCGGCGCGCGGCGCGACGTGATGGTCGCGGGCGCCATCGCCATCGCCGGCGCGCTGCTCATCGGCTGGGGCTTCTCGCGCAGCGTCTCGCGCCCGATCGTCGAGCTGCGCGACGTGGCACGAGCGATCGCCGCCGGTGAGCTGGGGCGGCGCCCTGCCCTCTCCGCGCCTGGAGAAGTCGGCGACCTCGCGCAGGCGCTCCACCGGATGACCGAGCAGCTCGCATCGCGGCTCAGCGCGCTCGAAGCGGAAGACGCTCTGCTTAACGCGGTCATCGAGTCGCTCCACGAGGGAATCGTCGCCGTGAGTCCGCGGGGCGAGGTCGTGCGGCTCAATGAGAGCGCGCGGCGCCATCTCTCGCTCGACGGCGCCGCGGTTCCCTTTTCCGTCGACCGGCTGCCTCAGGAGCGACTCATACGAGAATCCGTCCGCGCGGCGATGGCCGGCACGGCGACCGACCCGAGCGAGTTCGGGCTCGGCGAGCGCACGCTGCTCCTCACGGCACGCCCCCTCCCTGACGGCGGTGCCGTGCTCGCGGTCATGGACCTCACGACGCGCCGGCGCCTCGAGACGATCCGACGCGATTTCGTCGCCAACGTGTCGCACGAGCTCAAGACGCCGCTCACCGTGATCGGCGGATTCGCCGAGACACTGCGCGACCCAGGCGTCGCTGAATCCGACCGTCAGCGTTTTCTGTCGACGATCGAATCGAATACGCGGCGCATGCAGCGGATCGTCGACGACCTGCTCGACCTGTCGCGCTACGAGTCGGGCGGCTGGAAGCCGAACGTCATGACGAATGACCTCGCGGGTGTCGTGGTCGACGTGTTCACGAGCGTGCAGCGTGCCGCCGACGCTCGAGGCATCGCGCTCGCCTTCGAGGCGCTGGCCGAAGCATGTCGCGTCGACGCCGATCCGACGGCGCTACGCCAGGTGCTGTCGAACCTCATCGAGAACGCCGTTCGGCATACCACCAACGGCACCGTCGTCGTCCGCGCAGCCTCGATCGCCGAACGCGGCACGACCATCAGCGTGACGGACACCGGCAGCGGCATCCCGAGCGAGCACCTGCCGCGCATCTTCGAGCGCTTCTACCGCGTGGACGCCGGCCGCGCGCGCGACGAAGGCGGCACGGGCCTCGGCCTCGCGATCGTGCGGCACCTCGTCGACGCGCACGGCGGCAGCGTCCACGCCGAGAGCGCGGTCGGGAAAGGCACGACGATCACGGTGCACCTTCCGTTTGCTGTTGCTCGGCGTGATGCTTGATCTGTTTGCCCTCGGCGAGGAACACCGCGTCCTCGCCGATGTTCGTCGCCAGATCGGCGACGCGCTCGAGGTTACGGCTCACTAGGAATAGCTCCAGCGACGGCGTGATGGTGCGCGCGTCCTCCATCATGTGCGTCACGAGGATGCGGAACATCGAGTTGTGCATCGCATCCACCTCGTCGTCGGCGCGGCAGACCTCGCGGCCGAGCGCCCCGTCGGCGCGGACGAGCGCCGTGATGCTGTCGCGCAGCATCTGTCGAGCGCGGCGGGCCATGTCGGCGATCTCGGGGTCGGGCGTGATCACGGTGCTCAGCGCGGCCAGCCGCTGCGCACTCTGCGCAATGTTCACCGCGTGGTCGCCCACCCGTTCGAGATCGTTTGAAACCTTGATCGACGCAATGATGAAACGAAGGTCGCGCGCCATCGGCTGTTGCAGCGCCAGCAGCGCGATTGCCTGGTCTTCGACTTCGAGCTCGAGCGAGTCGAGCTGGTGATCGCCCGACACGACGGCGTCGGCCATGCTCGCGTCGCGACTCAACAGCGCGTCGACCGAGAGATCGAGCAGCGACGTGGCCAGATCGGACATGTCCAGCAGTCGCTGCTTGAGGTGCGCGAGCTGATCGTGAAAGTGGCGAAAGCCCAGAGCGGCGGCGTCGGCTGGAGTCATCCGAACCTCCCGGTGATGTACGCGTCGGTGCGATCGTTCATCGGACGGGTGAACATGCGATCGGTAGGGCCGATCTCGACGAGTTGGCCCAGATAGAAGAATGCCGTCGTGTCCGAGACGCGGGCGGCCTGTTGCAGATTGTGCGTGACGATGATGATCGTGAGATCGCGCTTGAGCTCATAGAGCAGCTCTTCGACTTTCTGCGTGGCGATCGGATCGAGCGCGCTCGCCGGCTCGTCGAGCAGCAATACTTCCGGCTCGTTGGCGAGCGCGCGCGCAATGCACAGCCGTTGCTGCTGGCCGCCCGACAGTCCGAGCGCGCTCTCGCGCAGCCGATCCTTCACTTCGTCCCAGAGCGCGGCACGGAGAAGCGCCGACTCGACGATGGCATCGAGATCGCCTCGCGACCGAATGCCATTCACCTTCGGGCCGTAGGCGACGTTGTCGTAGATCGACTTGGGGAAGGGATTCCACCGTTGAAACACCATCCCGACGCGGCGGCGGAGCGTGACCGGGTCGATCCCGCCGCTGTAGACGTCGGTGTCGTCGAGTTGGATCGAGCCGGCGTGCCGCACGCGCGGGACGAGCGCGTTCATGCGGTTGATCGACCGCAGAAAGGTCGATTTGCCGCAGCCCGACGGTCCGATGAGCGCGGTCACACTCTTCGGCGGCGCCGTCATCGTGATGTCGAACAGCGCCTGATGCTCGCCATACCAGAACGAGAATCGGTCGACGATCAATGTGCCGCGCTCGGCGCGGGCCGCGCTGTCGCGGGGCATGGCCAGCGTGGACGTCATCCGAACCGCCCAGTGATGTACGCCTCGGTGCGCGGATCGCGCGGCGTGGTGAACATGGCGTTCGTCGCGCCGACTTCGATCATCTCGCCCGACAGCATGAACGCGGCGCGGTCCGAGATGCGCGCCGCCTGCTGCATGTTGTGCGTGACGATGATGATCGTGACTTCGCGCTTGAGATCGTAGATCAGCTCCTCGACTTTCTGGGTGCTGATTGGGTCGAGCGACGCGGTCGGCTCGTCGAGCAGCAGCACCGACGGCGAGGTGGCGAGCGCGCGCGCGATGCAGAGCCGCTGTTGTTGGCCGCCGGAGAGCGCGACCGCGCTGCCGTGTAGGCGGTCCTTCACCTCGTCCCAGAGCGCGGCCCGGCGGAGCGCGGATTCGATGATCGCGTCCGTCTCGCGGCGCGGCGGTCGCTCGCCGCGCGGAACCACCTTGAGACCGGCGGCGACGTTGTCGCGAACCGACATGGTGGGAAAAGGGGTCGGCCGTTGAAACACCATGCCAATGTGCCGCCGCACGCCGATCGCGCTCACGGCCCGCGCGTAGATGTCGCGTCCCTCGAACCGCACTTCCCCCTCGACGCGCGCGCCCGGCACGGTCTCGTGCATCCGGTTGAGACATCGCAACAGCGTCGACTTGCCACAGCCCGATGGGCCGATGATCGCCGTGACTTCACCCCTGCGCACGTCGAACGACACGTCGCGTACGACGCGGCTGGCGCCGAAGTAAGCGTCGAGCGATTCGGCGGCGATCGTCGGCGTCGGCGATTCAGTGGCGATGCGGACGTCGTCCGGTGGCGTCACGGCGATCGGAACGTCGCGCTCGTTCCCTTCAATCGGCCGCGAGGCCGAATCGACTGCGGGTGACGAAGCGCGCCGCGAGACTGATGATGAGGACGAGTCCGATGAGGACGAGCGCGCCGGCCCACGCTTGGTCGTGCCAGTCGTTGAATGGAGAGATCGCATAATTGTAGATCTGCATGGGAAGGGCGGCGATCGGCTGGAAAGGAGAGAGCGACCAGAACTGATTGCCAAACGCGGTGAACAGAAGCGGCGCCGTTTCGCCGGCGATGCGGGCAACGGCGACGAGGGCGCCAGTGACGATCCCCGGCATCGCGGTCCGCAGCACGACGCTGAGCGACGTCCGCCATTTGGTGTAGCCCAGCGCCAGCGCCGCCTCGCGCATCGAGACCGGAACGAGTCGAATCATCTCCTCCGTAGTGCGCGCGACGAGCGGGATCATCATTGCCGCGAGAGCCATGCCGCCGGCGAGCGCCGAGAAGTGCTTGAACGGCCGCACGAGCAGCTGCCAGGCGAAGATGCCAAGCACGATCGACGGCAGGCCGTTCAGCACGTCGGAAAGGAAGCGGACGCCGCTGGCAAGTCGGCTCCCCCGCTGCTCGGCGAGATACAAGCCGGAGCCGATGCCGATGGGGAGCCCGATCAGCGACGCGACGCCGATGATGATGCCCGAGCCGACGATCGCGTTCGCCATGCCGCCGCCGGTCTCACCGGAGGGCGCGGGCATGTGCATGAAGAAGCTCCAGTTGAGCGACGATGCGCCCCGCTCGAGCAGGTGCCAAACGATGAGGATCAGGGGCAGCGTCGCGATGATTGCGGCGGCGTACGTGAGCGCGATCATGACGCGCGCCGTGACACGCCGGCGCCGCAGCGTGCGCTCCGCGCTCGCGGCAAGCAGCTCGCGATACGACCGCGCCGCGGTGTCACGACGCCCACCCGCACCGTGGAGACTCGCCGTCATGCCGGTCGCGCCACGCCCGTGCGCCAGACCAGCCAGCGCGCGATGACGTTGACGATGATCGTGACGACCAACAGTCCTGCGCCCACGGCCATCAGCGACGCGACGTGCAGGTCGCTCGTCGCCTCGGCGAATTCGTTCGCGATCACCGACGCCATGGTGTACCCTGGCGCGAGCAGTGACGCCGAGATCTCGTGGCGATTGCCAATCACCATCGTCACGGCCATCGTCTCGCCAAGGGCGCGGCCGAGGCCAAGGATCACGCCGCCGATGATGCCCGACCGCGCGAATGGCAGCACGGCGTCCCAGATCATCTCCCAGCGCGTAGCGCCGAGCGCCAGCGCCGCCTCGCGCTGCGCGCGCGGCACGGCGACCAACACCTCGCGCGTGACGGCCGAGATGTACGGCAGGATCATGATCGCCAAGATCACGCCCGCGGCCAGCATGCTCGGCCCGTATGCGGGACCGGCAAAAAATGGGGTGGCGCCGAGATGCAGCGTGTCTTTGAAGAAGGGCACCACGTGTGCGCGCAGGAACGGCACGAGCACGAGGATGCCCCAGAGGCCGTAGACGACGCTGGGAATGGCCGCCAGCAGGTCGACGAAGAAGGCAACAGGCTGCCGCAAGGCGCGCGGAGCGAACTCCGAAAGAAACACGGCGACGCCAACGGCGAGCGGCGTCGCGATGACGAGCGCGAGTAGCGACGACACGAGCGTACCAAACAACGCCGGCGCCGCGCCGAAGTTGCCCTTCACCGGATCCCAATCGCTGGTGGTAAAGAAGCCCAGGCCGAATTTGCTGAGGGCTGGCCATCCGGCGGCGAACACCTCCCACGCGATCAGGCAGAGCAGGATCGGAACGACCATCGCGAACGCGGTCGTCGTCCAGCGGTAGATCCGATCGCCGAACGAGCGACCTTCTATGCCGGCGGCGCGCGCACCCGATGTAGTTGGTGCAGTCGCTGTGAGCCGCGGCTTCGCGCGCGCAACCGATCCGTCGCTCACCGCGCGCTCGGCAACGTCGTCGCGCTCGCGAGCGAATCGACGGCTACCGCGAGTCGCAGAACGAGCCTCGTGGGGAGTGGCGCGTAGTCCAGCGCCGGCGCGTCGCGCTGCCCGTCGGTGAGCGCCCAGTGCACGAAGTCCACAAGCTTCTTCGCCTTCGCGGCGTCCGTCGGATGCCTGTAGAGCAGCAGCCACGTGAACGACGTAATGGGGTAGGTCTGTGCACCCGCGGCGTTGACGATCGACACGCGGTAGTCGCTGTTCGCCGGAAGCTTCGCGGCGGCCGCATCGGCGGCCGCCGTCGCCGCGCTCGCCGCGGGCGCCACGAAGTTGCCGCTCGAGTTCTGCAGCAACGCGGCCGTCAGGTGGTTCTGCGTGACATACGCGAGCTCGACGTAGCCAATGGCGCCCGGCGTCTGCTCGATCTGCGCCGTAACGCCATCGTTCCCCTTGGCGCCGAGGCCGACCGGCCATTGCAGCTCTTTCCCCTTGCCGGGCGAGGCCTTCCATGCGGCGCTGACGCTCGACAGGTAGTCGCTGAACACGTAAGTCGTGCCGCTGGCCTCCGCGCGATGCACGACGAGAATGTCGGTGCTCGGGAGCGTGACACCGGGATTGACAGCCGCCAACCGCGTGTCATTCCACTTGGTGACCTGGCCGAGGAAGATCCCGGTGACGAGTGATCCGGTGAGCCTGAGCGGCTTGGCGAGGCCGGGGAGGTTGTACGCCAGCGCGACTACGCCCACGACCGTTGGCACATGGAGGATCGGGCCGCCTTTGGCTCCGGCCATCTCGGCATCGGTCATCGGAGCATCGGATGCACCGAAGTCGACCGTCTGCTGCGAGAGTTGCTCGATGCCGCCCCCCGATCCGATCGGCTGATAGTTGATCTTCACGCCGGTCTTCTGCGCGTACTCGCTGAACCACCGCGCGTAGATGGGGTTTGGAAAGGTCGCCCCGGCACCGGTGAGATCGGCGCCGCTGGCGGTCGAGGCCCGCGGCGTAGCGGTCGAGGCGCCGTTCGTCGCGTTGCCAGACTTGTGTGAGCCGCAAGCCGACGCGACGAGCGCGGCGATGAGTACAGACCAGCGTGTCAACAGAGGCTCCGTCGCTCGGGGGATTCGCCAACTAGAGCTGAACGCTCGCCGGTATCTGCAACTGTCTCGGTAACGTCGTGTAACGGGCGAGTAACGACGCCTCCTGAATAAAGGGCGCAGGAGCCGCACTGCCCGGTGACGGAAGCGTTACAACAGGCGCGTCGTCCCTTTACACCGTTCGAGAAGCTTCTGGGTGCTGACTATCCTCTTCCTCCAGGAGCCGGACGTGTTCTCACGGGTTTCGAAGCTTGTTGGCATCACGGCGTCGAGCGCGATCGTCATCGCAACGCTGTCGGCGACGCCGACAGCGTTGCGCGCGCAGGGACTGACGGGCGCAGGATCGACCTTCGCCGCGCCGATCTACCAGAAGTGGGCGGACATGTACGCCGCGAAGACCGGCGTGAAGGTGAACTATCAGGGCATCGGCTCGGGCGGCGGCATCAAGCAGCTCTCCGACGAAATTGTCGACTTTGGCGGTTCCGACGGGCCAATGAGCGATCAGCAGATCGCCGCCGCGAAGGGTGGATCGATCTTGCACTTTCCGACCGTGCTCGGCGGCGTCTCGATCACCTACAACCTTCCATCGGTGAAGCAGCAGCTCAAGTTCACCGGACCGATCATCGCCAGCATCTATCTCGGAACGATCACCAAGTGGAACGACGCGCAGATCGCGGCGCTCAATCGCGGCGTCGCCCTTCCGAACATGGACATCGCCGTCGCCCACCGAAGCGAAGGCAGCGGGACGACCTACATCTTCACTGATTACCTCAGCGCCGTCAGCCCCGAGTGGGCCAAGGGCCCCGGCAAGGCACAGACTGTGGATTGGCCGGTCGGTCTCGGCGGCAAGGGCAGCGACGGCGTCGCCGGACTGGTGAAGCAGACCCCCGGCGCGATCGGATACATCGAGCTGAACTACGCGGTGCACAACGGCCTGCCGTCGGCGCTCGTGCGGAACAAGAACGGGGAATGGGTCTCGCCCACACTGGCCAGCGTCACGGCCGCGGCGGCCGGCGCGGTGGCCACGCTGCCGGCGAACACCGACTATCGCATCTCGATCGTGAACGCGCCGGGGAAGGGCGCGTACCCGATCTCGTCGTTCACCTGGATGCTCGTCTACGCGCACCCCAAGGACGCCGCAAAAAGCAAGCTGCTCACCGACTTCATGCGCTGGTCGTACGAGAACGGCGAGAGCGTGGCCGGCTCGCTCGACTACGCGCCGCTGCCGGCGCCCATGACTAAACGCCTCATCGAGCGCCTCGGCGAGATTCGCGCCGCCGCCAACTGACCCATGCCATCTCGCCAACTTCGACTCATCGGTTGCATCGGCGCTTGGCTCCTCGTCGCCGGCGCTCGAAACGCTCGTTCGCAGGAGCCCGCGACGAGGGTAGTGACACCGGCCTTCGACTTCTCTGGAGTCATCTACGGCAACTATCAGTACTTCACCGACTCGGCGCGCAAAGCCGCGAATGGTGGAAAGGCACCCAACAAGTTCGACATCGAGCGCGTCTACCTGAACTTTCGCATGCCGGTGGGCGAGAACACCGGCATCCGAGTGACAACCGACGTGTTCAACAACACGAACGCGGCCACCAACGCCTACTACCCGGGATGGACGATCCGTCTCAAGTACGCGCTGATCGAGTACACCCTGGCCAAGGACGCCATGGGGGCCGGCTCCAACCTCAAGCTCCGCGTCGGCATGATGCCCAACTCGTTCATCGACTACGAGGAGGGCTTCTGGCCGCGGTGGATCGGCACCACGATCACCGACCGTCTTGCGTACTTCCCGTCGTCCGACGCAGGCCTCGGGGCAATCGTCGCGCTCCCGAATAAACTGGGTGAGATCTATGGACAAGTCGTGAACGGCTCCGGCTACACCGCCGCCGAAAACAACGCCTTCAAGGATTTCACGCTGCGCGCCGCGTTTACACCGTTCGGCGACCAGACTGGCCTGATCCAAACCTTCGCCATCACGCCGTGGGCGTACCTCGGCTCCAACGCGTCGAAGTTCGCGACGGGCGGCGCCGGGCAGATCGGCCCCGTCACCGACGCGCTGCCGCGGAACCGATACGGAGTGTTCGTCGGGCTCCGCGATCGTCGGCTCACCGCGGGCTTCGACTTCAACCAGCGGAAAGATGCGAGCGAGCTTGGCGCCAATACCGTCGTATCACCGCGCCTCGAGTTCGATTCTACCGGTCGGGCGCTCGGCCTCTTCGCCGTCGTTCGGCCAGGAGAATGGGCCAATCGGAAGGAGCACTCCAACTGGGGACTGATCGGCCGAATCGATCATTTCACGCCGAACACGGACCCAAGCGATCCGGCATATGCCGGCAACACGCCCTCTTACGACTACACCGTGCTGGGCGCGTTCTGGGAACCGACGGCACGCACGTCGTTCTCGATCGACTGGCAGAACCAATCGCCGCGGGGCTTCCCCGAACCCTTCCCGGCGGGGCTCCGCGTCACGCCCACGCAGTCGACGATCTTCATGCACTGGCAGGCGAGCTTCTAGCGCGAACCAGCTTCGAGTGAACACGTCCGGGCGAGATCGGTCATCGACTCGCCCGGACGGCTTTCGTTTACGGCCGACATCCCCTACGCCGCGGCCCAGGCCGCGGGCTCGTTA
>JBIOHX010000117.1:0-10932 GCA_044449465.1 Gemmatimonadales bacterium
AATGAGAATTTGCTGCTGTTCAATCCGCTCTGGTTGGTCCTCTGCGTGCTCATCGCCGTGAGCCTGGCGAGCGGCCGCGCCTGGCGGTGGACGCGCGACCTCGCCGTGCTGCTGGCGACGCTCGGCGTCGTGGCGCTGCTCAGCCATCTCCTCGGCGCGTCGCGTCAGGTCAATTTGCCGGTGATCGGGCTGGCGCTGCCGCCGGCGCTGGCCTTGGTCTGGGTGGCGATGCGTGGGGCGACGGTCGACCCGCGCCGGAGGCCCACGTCAGCGTAGCTCGCAGATCTCCACGGTGCGCACCCCAGGGCTCGCGTTCGCGAACGGCGTCACTCGCGGCGGCGCGCGGCAGCCGGCGTCGAAGAGAAAGGTGTACCAGACCCATTATCGATTGTACCGGCGGCCGAGATGGTGAAGCCGACCCGCACATGGCCATTGACGTGAGAACCGGCGAAAAGCGACGGGTACTCGGGAAAGCGGCGTGGATGTACGACGGCCGCTCGATCGACGGCGCACGCCAGGTGCGCCGTGCCGTCGGCGGGCGGCGCCGGACGCGCCTCGGGCGCCGGAAGCAGCTCGATCACCGTCGCCGGCGGACAGTGCCCCGGTGGTCGCTGAGCCGTGCCAATCGCGGTGTGCGCTACGGTGTGCGCTACGACGAGCGACAGCGTCGCGACTACCGCGCGGTTCACGGCGCGATCGACACCGGTTGCAGCCCCCCGCCGCGCAGCCTCGCGTTCAACGCCGCGAGCTCCGGCCCCGTAGCGGTGGTCCAGCGTGAAGCGAGCGCGCCGAACTCCGTCTGCGCGGCATGCACCGCACCGAGCGTCGCGCTCGTCGGCTCGGCGTCCGCTTCCTCCAGCGCCGCCATGAGCGACAGCAGCTCGCCGTTGAGCGACGCGAGCGTCGTCTGAGAGGCGGCTCCGCGTCCGCGACCTCGGCCGCGTCCCCCGCGGCCCGCCGCCCCGCCGGCGATCGAAAGGATTCTGGAGTCGTAGGTATCGATGTCGGCGCTCAGGCGCGCGTCGTTCGACCGCGCGCGCACCTCGGCCAACCGCGACCGAAGCCTCCGCGCCGATTCGACGATCGCCGAATCGCGCGCGATGTCGTCGAATAGCGCGACGGCGAGCGCATGCTCGGCGGCGATCGCCGCCGGCGGCGTCTTGATGCGCGGATCCATCTTCACCGTGAACGACTGCGTGTATGCCTTGCCGCCCACCGTCAGTCGCGCGGTGTATTGCCCGGGCAGCGCCCATGGTCCGCGCGGCTCGCGCGGCGTGTCATGCGGCGTCGCCGAAATCGGATACTCGCCCGGTTGCGAGCTCGTGCCGGCGGGCGGTGCGTAGTGAACGTCCCACACGAAGCGGTGGAAGCCGGGCGTCGACTGCAAAACCATAGTCGGCCGAATCCAGTAGCGCGGCGTGTTGCCGACGTCTTCCGGCGCCATCGATGTATCTCGGCTCGAGTAGCGGCGAACCACACGGCCGCTCGGCTCCGCGATCTCGAGCGTGGCGTCGCCCGTGGTGCCGGCGCCGAGGTAATAGTCGATGATCGCGCCGTCGGGCGGGTTCTCAGCCCAGGGCTCGTCCGGCGGAATCGGCGTGTCGGTGTATTTGCTCCAGCGGAACCGGTACGCCATCGCGGGTTTGAACAGTGTGGCCGGCGCGCTCGCCGTGGCGGCGTTGATCTGCCGCAGCGGCGTCGCGTCGTCGAGAATCCAGAACGAGCGTCCGTGTGTGCCGATCGCGACGTCGTCGTCTTTGATGATGAGATCTCGAATCGACGTCGCCGGCATGTTGAGCCGCAGCGACGACCAATGGTCGCCGTCGTCGAACGAGACCCAGACCTGAGTCTCGGACCCGGCGTAGAGGAGGCCGCGTCGCTTCGGATCCTCGCGCACCACATTGATGGCGGCGCCGCCCGCAATGCCGTTCACGATCTCCGTCCAGGTCTTGCCGCCGTCGTGCGTCCGGTAGATGTGCGGATTCAGATCGTCGAGGCGGAAGGTGTTGACGGCGGCGTAGGCCGTCTGCGCATCGAACCGGCCCGCGTCGATTATCGACACCTTGCTCCACGGGTGCGCGCGGAGAGCGGGCGGCGTCACGTCGGTCCAGTGCGCGCCGCGGTCGCTGGTCGTTTGAATCAAGCCGTCGTCGGTGCCCGCCCAGATGCGCTGCACGTCGACGTACGATGGCGCGACCGTGTAGACGACGCCGCCATGCCGGGCGCGAGCCTCCGCCGACGAGGCGTACACGCCGACGCTCGGCGGCACGATCGAATCCCGGCGCGTAAGGTCGGGGCTGATCCGCGTCCAGCTCTTGCCCCCGTTGAGCGTTTTCCAAACCACGTTCGAGGCGAATAGCAACAGATGCGGGTCGACCGCCGAGAAGACGAGCGGCGCCGTTCGCAACACGCGATAGTCGCTGCCGTCGCCGCGGCCGACTCGCGGCCCCACCTGCTGCACTTCGTCGGTGCGCCGGTCCCAGCGTGACACCTTGCCGCCGTACACGATGTCCGGGTCGAGCGGATCCGGCGCCGCGTACCCGTATTCTTCGATCCCAGCCGGATGCCAGTCCCAATCGAGAATGCGCCCGTCGTCGCCGCGGCTGCGCACGCACGCCGAGCCCGACTCCTGCTGCCCGCTGCACAGGCGATAGGGGAAGGCGTTATCGGCGGCGACGTGATAGAACGCCGCCGTCGGCTGATTGAGCCACGAGCTCCAGCTCTCGCCGCCGTTCACCGTGACGATCGCCCCCTGATCGCTGGCGATGATCATGATGTCTGGATTGTTCGGATTGATCCAGATTCGGTGATAGTCGTCGCCACCCGGTGCGCCGCGGAAGGCGGCGAAGGTGTGCCCGCCGTCGGTCGATTTCCACGTCACGACGCTCGCCGTGTAGACGACGTCGGGGTTCTTGGGATCGACCTTGACCTCGGCGAAGTCGGACTCGCGCGTGGCGACGCGCGTGTCGTTGGTCACCTTGTACCAGCGGGCGCCGGCATCGTCCGAGCGATACAGCCCGTCGCCGCGCGCGGAGTTCACGGTCGCGAACATGCGGCTCGGCAGGCTGGGCGCGATCGTGAGCCCGATGCGGCCCAGCCCATCCTGCTCGAACGTCGGCAGACCGGCGCCGGATTTCGTCCATGTCGTGCCGCCGTCCGTGGATTTGTACAAACCGCTGCCCGGCCCCGAGAACTGTCCGTTCTCCCATGGTCCCTGCCGCGCTTCCCACAGCGCGCAAAAGAGAATATTGGGGTTCGACGGGTCCATCACGACGTCGATCGCACCGGTATTCTCGTCTTTGTATAAAACTTTCTGGAACGATCGGCCGCCGTCGGTCGACCGGAAGAGACCGCGCTCGGCGTTCGCCCCGTACGGGTGGCCCATGACGGCGACGAACAACCGGTTCGGGTCGCGCGGGTCGACGACGATCTGTGGAATCTGCTCCCCGTCGCGCAGGCCCAGGTGCGTCCAGGTCTTGCCCGCGTCCGTCGACTTGTACATGCCGTCGCCGGTGGAAAGGTCCGGGCGCTGCAGTCCCTCGCCGCTCCCGACGTAAACGACGTCTGGGTTGGACGGCGCGATGGCGATCGCGCCGACCGATCCGCTCGGCTGATCGTCGAAAATCGGCGACCAGGTGCGGCCGTAGTCGTTCGTCTTCCACACGCCGCCGTCCACCGCACCGATGTAGAACACGTTCGGCTGGTCCGGAATGCCGACGGCGGCTTTGGTGCGGCTGGCGCGGAATGGCCCGATCATGCGCCACCGCAGCTCGGAGTATGTCGACGGAGCGATCTGCTGCGCTGCTAGAAGCGCCGGCATCGTCGAGATCATGGCGGCGACCGCCGCGCGGCGGAATCGGCGTCCGCCGCGCGGGCGGGCCGGCGTGTCTACATTCGGATCGTCATGGCGGGCGGCGATGTCCATGCCTCACTATGTACGCATGTGCCAACGTCCGCCAGTTCACTCCGATCTGCCGAATCAACCGATTGGCCAGCGCTCCTCGCGCTCGCGTCGCGTGAGCGGCGCGCCGCGCGGAATGTCCGGCGGGGGATGGTCGCCCGAGTCATCGCTCTGCCGCGCGCCGCGGTCGTCTGATGGCTTCCAGTCGCGATGCTCGTCGTCCCGGTCGCGCCGTTGCTCGTCGGCCATGGCATTTTTCTCCTGCGCGGGGTGGATCGGTATTGTGCCGCAGACGACGTGCCCCGACCATCGAGAGGGCTCGTGAAATCGTATGATCGCGCGTACTTCGAGCGCTGGTATCGCCATCCCGCAAACCGCGTCTCGACGCGTGACAGCCTCACGCGAAAGGTGAGAATGGCGGTTGGCGTCGCCGAGTATCTGCTCGGCCGCCCGATCCGAACCGTGCTCGACGTCGGCTGCGGAGAGGCACCATGGCAGCCCGTCCTGGCGCGCCTTCGACCGAACGCGCGCTACGTCGGCGTGGACTCGAGCGATTATGTGATCGAGCACTTCGGCGAGGCGCGCAACATTCGTCGCGGCAACGTCGCCGAGCTCGCCCGCCTGCGCCTCCCGCGAAACGTCGACCTCCTCGTCTGCGCGGACGTACTGCAGTATCTCGGCGATCGCGACGTTGACCGGGCGCTCCTGGCGATGCGGCGCCTTCTTGGCGGCGTCGCGTACATCGAAGCATTCGCGTCAGAAGATCTCATGGAAGGCGACCGCGAGGGCTGGCGCGAGCGTTCGGCGGCCGCGTATCGGCGGATGTTCCACCGCGCAGGCCTTACCCGCTGCGCGCCGCACTGCTATGTCGACCTCGAGCGTTTCGACACCCTGAATGCATTCGAGCACGAACGGCAGTGACGGCCGTCGAATCCGAGGTGGGCGGCCGGATGCGGCATTGATTCTGCCCTTTTCGACGGCATGTTGAGATTCCTGCGAATGCGGAACTGGCTGGCCTTGGCGGCCGCGGCCGGGGTGGCCGGAGCGTGCGCCCGTTCAATGGCGGGCGCCGCGGGTGGCGACGTGATCGACCCCGCGGAAGCGGCCAAAACGGTGGTGCTCCACGTCGACAATCGGTACCCCTCGTCGATGGAGCTCCGGATGGTCACGAACGGACGGTCCGAGTTCGTGGGGTCGGTCGGCGGCAACGACAGCACGAGCATCCTCCTCGACCCGACCTATTTCCCCACCGCGACGCTGTTCGTGCTAGGCGTACCGGCCGACCGTCACGGGCGCGCCGTGGTCGGTCCCCTGGCCGCGACCAAGGGCGACAAGATCAACTTCAGTATTCAGCCGGCCCTGGACATGAGCACCGCCACCATCGGTCGGCGCTGAGGCACCCAGTCGAGTTGACGCCGGGCAACGAACGGTGAGTTGAGGGGGTAGAACGGGCGCCGTCCCAATCATAACTTGCGGCAGTCCTTCCCCAACCCGTCGTTCCTCATGAAGCAAGCGACCACATCCGCCGTCGGCGCGCCGTGGGCGTTGGCCGCCGTCCTGGCTCTCTGCGCCACGCTGCCGCTGCGCGTGGCATCCGCGCAAGGCACGCCGCCCGCTGCCTCCGCTCCCGCTTCTGCCAGCGCCTTCGCCAAGATCCAGGGCTACGTCATCGACAGCCTGCACAACGGACCTCTGAGCAACGCCGTCGTGCTCCTCGAGGGCACTGAGCGTTCGACGACGACGGACGCCGACGGCCACTACCTGCTCGACAGCATCGCGCCCGGCACGCACCGGCTGCTGCTCCTGCACCATCTCCTCGACACGCTCGGCGTCGGTCAGATGCGAACACCGCCGATCACCTTCGCGGCTGGAGAGACCCACACGCTCGACTTGGCCATCCCGTCGCCCTCCCGCATCGTCAATTTGATCTGCTCGCCGGCGGAGCGCATGCGCGGGCCAGCGGCCATGATCGGCTCGGTGCGCGACCCCGACACGCAGGGTCCAGCGGTCGGCGCCGAAGTGAGCCTCGTGTACTACGTGCCCGACGTCGTCGGGCGAAAGCAGCTGCGCACTGGCTTGGGGAAGGTCGACTCCACCGGGATGTATCACATCTGCGGCATCGCCAAGGACATGGACGGCAAGGTGCAGGTGTACCGCAACAAAGTCAGCTCGGGCGAGGTGCCGGTCACCATCGACAACGGCTTCCTCGCGCTGCGCAGCTTCACCGTGGCGAGCCACCAGACGGTCGTCGAGGTGAAGGGGGACAGCGGCAAGATGCAGCGCGTCGCCAAGGGCACGGCACGCGTTACTGGCCGCGTCATGGACAAGGCGGGCAAACCGCTTTCCGGCGCGCGCGTCCAACTGCAAGGCGGCGTCGAAGTAACGATCTCGAAATCAAATGGCGACTTCGCCCTCGACAGTTTGCCGAGCGGCACGCAAGCACTCGAGATCCGCAAGCTGGGGTACTCGGTGGCCGAAGTCCCCGTCGAGCTCTCCAACGCCGCGCCGGCGAAAACGACCGTCACGATGAGCGACGCGGCGCCGTTGCTCGCGACCATGCGCGTCGAGGCGACGGTCGACAAGGGATTGTCGAAGGTCGGCTATCTCGACCGCAAACAGTCCGGCTTCGGCTACTTCTTCGACGGCAAGCAGATCAACCGCCAGTCGCACCTGCTCAGCGACGTGCTGCGTGTATCGCCGGGCCTGATCATGCAGCCGACCGGCGACGGACGAACCAACGTGATTCGCGATTCGCGGAATCAGCAGAACGGCTGTGTCAACTTCTACGTCGACGGTTCGCCGTATCAGGAGATGACGCCGGGCGACATCGATGACTACGTTCGCCCGGATGAAGTCGTGGCGGTCGAGGTGTACCACGGCACGGAGACGCCGCCGCAGTTCACGCCGCCGGGCGCGAGCGGATGCGCGACGATCGTCATCTGGACCCAGGCCAGAGTCGGCGTACATCCGGACAGGTAACCCTGACGGAAATCGAACGAGGATGATGACGCGCGCGCCCGCCGTCGCATGAGCCGCAAGATCCGAGTGTTCATGTCCACCGAGATGGCGACGGAGTGCGAGATCTGCGGCGTGCGCTTCGATCTCATCGCCGGCGGCGCCTGTCAGCGGTGCCGCCGCGCGCTCTGCGGGCGTCACCTGCATGGCTCCTGGCTCCGCCGGCTCCTCGTCGACTTCGGGGCGCAGGCCATTTGCTGCGAATGCCGGCAATCGGCGTGAGCTCGCCACGGTCGTTCGAGCCGCAGGATCCCGACTTCGAAGCGCGCGTCCGCGCCAGCTTCGCGCGCCAGCGCTTCATGTCCACGCTCGGCGCCAAGCTCGCCCGCGTCGCGGCGGGCGAGGTCGACATCGACCTCGCAGAGCGCGACGAGCTCACGCAGCAACACGGGTTTCTCCACGCCGGCGCGCTCGCCGCCGTCGCCGACAGTGCCTGCGGCTATGCCGCGCTGAGCCTCATGCCCGCCGGTGCCGCCGTGCTGAGCGTAGAGTTCAAGATCAATCTGCTCGCGCCTGCGGGCGGCGACCACGTCGTCGCGCGCGGCCGTGTCATTCGAGCCGGTCGAACCGTGACCGTGTGCTGGGGCGAGGTCGCGGCTCACACCGGAACTGAAGAGCGGCTCGTTGCCACGATGGTGGGGACGATGATGACGGTCCGCGATCGCGGCTTGGCCGATTAGCGAGCTTCCGCCCGAGCCGCCCTGGCAGGCGACGTGCCCGCGCCAACGCTGGGGCACGGTCGCCACGATGTACGCCTTCCGCGGCGAGCCGCTGCAGTCGGCGCGACGATCAGTATAGCAGGCCGGCCAACTTGGCGAGATCGATGTTCCCGCCACTCAGCACCGCTGCCACGCGCTCGCCGCGGCGGAGCGGCAGTACGCCGGCGAGCACGGCCGCGGTCGCCGCGGCGCCGGCGGGCTCGGTGAGCAGCTTCGTGGCAAGCAGCAGTTGCCGCATCGCATCGGCGATCACATCGTCGCCGAGCAGCACCACGTCGTCGGCGTATTTGCGCACGATCTCGTAGTTCAGCTCACCAGCCATCGGCGCGGCCAGCCCGTCGGCGATCGTCTTCACGCTGTCGAGGTGCACGGCGTGGCCTTCGTCGAGGCTGCGTCGCATCGACGGCGCGCCCTCGGGCTCGACGCCGTACACGCGCAACTTCGGATTGCTCTCCTTGAGCGCGACGAGCATGCCGGCGATCAACCCGCCGCCGCCGATCGGCACCACCACCGCGTCGAGCTCCGGCGCCTGCTCGAGCAGCTCGAGCCCGACCGTTCCCGCGCCCGCACAAACCACTTCGTCGGCGAAGGGATGGACGAAGGTGAGCTGGCGTTCCGATTCGAGCTCGCGCGCCTTGGCGAATGCGTCGATGCTCGACGCGCCGTGCAGCACGACCTCGGCGCCGTAGCCGCGGCTGGCGTCGACCTTTGCCGTCGACGCGTTGGCGGGCATCACGACCGTGGCTGCGACGCCCGCTTCGCGAGCCGCCCAGGCCAGCGCCTGCGCGTGGTTTCCCGCCGACACCGTCACGACACCTCGCGCGCGCGCGCCGGCGTCGAGCCGCGAAATCTTGTGTAGCGCGCCGCGCACCTTGAACGATCCCGTCTTCTGCAGATTCTCGCACTTGAGTACGAGGTCGACGCCGGCGGCGGCGCCGAGACGAGTCGAGCCGACGGTCGGCGTGATGTGCAAGCGGCCGGCGATGCGTTCGCGCGCGGCACGGATCGATGCGAGATCGAGCGTCACGAGAGTTCGAGTTCGTTCCAGAGTGGTCCGCGAAATCTAGCCGCGTTAGATTCGCGCTCTCCCGCGAGATTCCCGCAAACCGGACGAGCGTGCCGCGACGCAACGAGCTGATCTCATTCGCCGTCATCGCGGTGCTGGTGGTCCTGGCCGCCTTGCTCCAGCTCACCGGCGCGAACGATGTCCTGCGCTTCGTCGTCGACGCGGCGGCGCTGTCGTTCCTCGCCTTGGGCGTCTCGAGCGGCACCGAGCAGGTCGGACTCCACCTCGGTCCCGGTCCCACGGGCTTGCTGCAGTCGGCACTCGGCAATTTGCCGGAGCTCATGGTCTGCATCTTCGCGCTGCGAGCGGGCCTCGTACACGTCGTGCAGGCGGCGCTCATCGGATCGATCCTCGCGAATTCGCTGCTCGTGCTCGGGTTGGCGATTCTCGTCGGTGGTCTGAAGAACGGGCGCATGCGCTTCGATGCCGAAGCGCCGCGCATGATCGTGTCCCTCATGATGCTCGCGGTCGCCGCTCTGGCCATCCCGACGCTCGCCGCCGAGCTGCACACCCCGGCTGCCGGCCACGAATGGGCGTTGAGCGCGGCCTCCTCGATCCTGCTCCTGATCGTGTTCGCGGCGAGCCTGCCCTTCTCGTTGAGCGCCGACCCCGAGCATTCGGTGCGGCACGCGGAGGAGGTCGACACGCAGCAGCACCGCTGGCCGCTCTGGCTCGCGGCCGCCGTGCTCATTGTGGCGTCGCTCGGCGCGGCGCTGGTGTCCGAATGGTTCGTTGGCGCGCTCGAGCCGGCGATCGAGGCGCTGCACGTGTCGCAGGCATTCGCCGGACTGGTGATCGTCGCGATCGCCGGCAACGCGGTCGAGAACGTGGCCGGCATCCGACTCGCCGCGCGCAACCGGCCGGACTATGCCATGAGCGTGATCCTCAACAGCTCGTTGCTCATCGCGCTCGTTGTCGGTCCCGCGCTGGTGCTGCTGTCGTTCGTCCTCGGCGGACCGGTGCTGACGCTGGTGCTGCCGCCGCTGCTCATCGCCGCCCTGCTGCTCACGACGTTGACCTCGGCGATCATCGTCAACGATGGTGAGACGATCTGGATCGAAGGCGTGGCGCTCATCGGCCTCTACGGCATCATCGCCGCGGCGTTCTGGTGGGGATGAGCGCGGCGGAAGCGCAACAACGAAACGCTATGAGGAAATCAATATGACCATTCGATGGCTGACCGCGCTCGTCGCGCTGGGTGCCGCCGGCCCGGCGGCCGCGCAGTGGACGCCCCAGGCGAGTCCGATGACGGGCGAGATCCGCGGACTCGTCGCTCTGTCGCCGCAGGTCGTCTGGGCGAGCGGCACCGGCGGGCGCGTGCTTCGTACGACCGACGGCGGCGCGACCTGGACGATCGACACCGTACCGGGGGCGGCGAAGCTCGACCTGCGCTCCATCGCGCCGCGGGACGCCCGCCGCGCGGTGACGGCCAGCGCCGGCCCCGCCGAGTCTGGCGCGGCGAAGATCTTCGGCACCGACGACGGCGTGCACTTCTCGGAGCGCTTCACCACGGCTGATTCAGGAGTCTTTCTCGACGCGATCGCCTTCTGGGACGACCGCCACGGCATCGCGCTCAGCGATCCGGTTCACGGCGCGCTCTATCTCCTTCGCACCGACGACGGCGGCACGACGTGGAGCCGCGTGCCGACCGGCGACGCCCCGCCGGTGCTTACGGGCGAAGCATCCTTCGCCGCGAGCGGCACCTGCCTCACGGTGCAAGGCTCATCCAATGTTTGGATCGCGACGGGCGGCGGCGCGCGGGCGCGCATCTTTCGCTCGACCGATCGCGGCAAAACTTGGTCGGTTGCCGATACGCCGATCGACGCCGGCGGCGCCTCCTCGGGCGCTTTCTCCGTCGCGTTCAGCGACCCGATGCACGGCGTCGCCGTTGGCGGCGACTACACCAAGGCGAAAGGGCAGCTCGCGAACGTGGCGCTCAGCAGCGACGGCGGGCGAACGTGGCGCAGCCCAACGGGACCGCTCCCCGCCGGATACATGTCCGGCGTCGCATACCTGCCGGGCACTGCCGGACGCGCGCTCGTCGCCGTGGGTCTCGCGGGAACGGCGCGCTCGATTGACGGCGGCGAAAGTTGGACGATGGTCGACACCGTCGCGTACAACAGCGTCGCATTCGCCGCTCGCGACGCAGGCTGGGCGGCCGGGCCTAAAGGACGCATCGCCCGCTGGACGCCGGCAACGCCCGCAAAGCCCTGATTGGCACGCGTGTAACT
>JBIOHX010000118.1:0-10888 GCA_044449465.1 Gemmatimonadales bacterium
ACCGCGGGGAGTCCGACGATCTGCCTGTCGGCGGGGACGGGACTCTTGTCCCACGCCTCGGCTTCGCGCACGTCTGCCGTCTGGACCAAGGCGAGATGCTGCCCGTGCGGGTCAGCGAAGAGCAGCGCGTGCTCGCCTCGCCGTTCCTCGGAGCCAGTGAGCTTGGCACCGTGCTCCGCGAGTCGCGCGCGCCAGTACTCGAGTGAGCCCGAGGGGATCGCGAGGGCGATCTCGACGCCGAGGCCGACCCCCAACCGACCCGGCGGCGAATTCTGGAACGGGAAAAAGGTGAGGTCGGTTCCAGGGTGGCCGGCTGCATCGGCGTAGAACAGGTGATAGGTGCCAGGGTCATCCTGGTTCACGCTCTTCTTCACCAGCCGCATGCCGAGGACGCCGGTATAGAACTCGAGGTTTTCGCGCGCGTCGCCGGAGATGGCGGTGATGTGATGGATGCCGGTGATGTCGCTCATGCTCGCCTCGCGCTCCGCAGTCGGTTGGCAGGTCCGCCTAATCGTCGAGCGCCGCGACGTGAACGACCGCGGTGCCGTCGCCGCGGTAATGTAGAGTCACGTGCCATGGCTGACAGCAGACGGGGCAGTCTTCGATGTAGTCCTGCGTGGCGCCGCCGCCGGGATCGAGACCGACCGAGCTCTCCTCGCCGCAATACGGGCATACGACCGAGCCGGAGGTGTCCGCCGTTCCGTCGCCGAGCGGAAAGTCCCGCTCGAGATCGAAGTCATGGCCGGGCTGCTCGTCGTCTGGGACTCCATCTGCATCGTCGTCGAACACGAAGCGCATGCCGAAATGTAGGCTGGCGCGTCAGCAACCGGGTCACCGTACATTCCGAGCGTGTCGAATCTGCTCGCCGCCCGCACGCAGATGGCGCTGTCGCTCGGCTTTCACATCGTGTTCGCCGAGATCGGGATCGCGTTGCCTCTGATGATGGTGCTGGCGGAGTGGCGCTGGCGTCGCACGGGCGACGACACCTATCGGGATCTCGCGCGGCGGTGGGCCAAGGGCGCGGCGATCTTGTTCGCCGTGGGCGCGGTGTCGGGCACCGTGCTCTCATTCGAGCTCGGGCTGCTCTGGCCGCGGTTCATGCAGTTCGCCGGACCGATCATCGGCTTGCCGTTCTCGCTCGAGGGATTCGCGTTCTTCACCGAAGCGATCTTCCTCGGCGTTTATCTCTACGGTTGGGAGCGGATTTCCGGGCGCGCGCACCTCGTCGCAGGAGCGATCGTGGCGGCGAGCGGCGCGGCATCGGCGGCGTTCGTCGTGATGGTGAACGCGTGGATGAACACGCCAACCGGACTGACGGTGTACGGCGGACGGATCGCGAGCATCGATCCGATCGCCGGGGCGCTCAATCCGTCGACGGCACAGCAGGTGGTGCACATGCTGCTCGCCGCCTACGCGGCGACCGGGCTGGCCGTCGCCGGCATCCACGCGGCCGTGCTGCTCAAGAAACCTGGCGCCGCGTTCCATCGAGCGGCGCTCAGGCTGGCGCTCCTCGTCGGCGCACCGGCGGCGATTCTCCAGCCGCTGTCGGGTGACGCGAGTGCCCGCAGCGTGGCGGTGTGGCAGCCCGTCAAACTCGCCGCGCTCGAGGGGCAGTTCGCGACCGAGCACGGAGCGCCGCTTCGCATTGGCGGCTGGCCCGACGCGGCGAACGACCGCACCGAGATGGCGATCGAGATCCCGCATGGCCTCTCGCTCCTGGCCTTCCACGATGCCGACGCCGAAGTGCGGGGACTGGACGCGTTCGATCGGCAACTCTGGCCGCCGCTGCTGCCGGTGCACCTGGGCTTTGAGATCATGGTCGGGTTGGGGACGATCATGGCAGCCGTGTCGATCTGGGCGCTGGTGACGCTCATGAGAAAACGAGAAATCGACGGCCGCGGGTTGCTTCGCGCGCTCGCGATCGTGACGCCCTTTGGCTACATCGCCACCGAGGCGGGTTGGACGGTGACCGAGGTCGGGCGCCAGCCGTGGACGGTGCAGGGCGTTCTGCGGACGGCGGACGCCGTGACGCCGATGCCCGGGCTCGTGGTGCCGATGCTCGTGTTCGGGCTCGTCTATGTCGGCCTGGGCGCGATCGTCATCGTGCTCATTCGCGGCATGGTGCGAGAGACCGCGTGACCGGCGTGTTCTCAACGATCGGATTGCCCGAGGTGATCGCCGGCCTCATCGTGCTGGTGCTCAATGGGTACGTGCTGACGGGCGGCGCGGACTATGGAGGCGGACTCTGGGATTTGTTGGCCACCGGGGCGCGCCGAACCGCGCAGCGCGACTTGATCGCGTCGTCGATCGCGCCGGTGTGGGAAGCGAATCACGTTTGGCTGATCGTGGCCGTCGTGATGTTCTTCACGGCTTTTCCCGTGGCGTTCGGCGCGCTCGGCGTGGTGCTGCACATTCCGCTCACGCTGATGCTGCTCGGCGTCGTGCTCCGCGGCTCGGCGTTCGTGTTTCGGAGCTACGGCAGCAGAACGAGCACAGCACGCCGCCGATGGGGCCGTACGTTCGCCATAGCGAGCGTGATCACGCCCGTGCTGCTCGGTGTCGCGATCGGTTCGACGGCGAGCGGTGCGGTGGCCAATGCCTACGGCCGCGTGGGCGACCTGCCGTTCACGGATGTGTTCATCGCGCCCTGGCTGACCTGGTTTCCGATCTCAGTCGGGGTGATGACGCTCGCGTTGTTTGCCTTTCTTGCCGCCGTCTATCTCGCCGTGGCCGCGACCGACGCGGCGCTGCAAGAGGATTTTCGGCGGCGGGGGCTTGCTGCCGCGGTTGCCGTATTCGTGCTCGCCGGGCTTTCGCTCGTCGCCGCCCGGTTCGGGGCGCGCGACGTGCTGGCGGGACTGACGGAATCGGGCTGGGCGCTCACATTGCAGGGCGCGATTGCGATCAGCGCCGTCTCCGCGCTCGCCGCACTGTGGACGCGGCACTATCGCGCGGCGCGCGTCGCCGCGGGCGCGCAGGCGAGCCTCATCGTGTGGGGATGGGCATTCGCTCAGTTCCCGTTCATCGTTCCGCCGACGATGTCCATCCGAGAGGCTGCCGCGCCTGAGGTCACGCTCTCGCTGCTCCTCGTGGGGGTGATCGGGGGTGCGGCCGTTTTGATTCCGTCGCTGCGGTATCTGTTTAGGACGTTTGCTGGGGAGGGGCGCTGAATGCTGGACCCGGTCCGAACGACCGCCGATAATGGTCGCTCGGGCTGGCAGTAACGATGGTACGCGGGCGAACTGCCGCTCGGGCTGGCCGTAACGATTGGTGAAGGACAAAAACGGACACAAGCGGACACAAGCGGATCAACAGCTTGATGTTGCGAGCGGGCGTGAATGGTTAGCTCCCGGTATGGCGGCTTGCGTCGCCACGGCTGTGCCGTCAGGTTCGCCTCATGGATCGCCGCGACGTCCTCAAGGCTGGCCTCGCCGCCGCTGCGAGCTCGCTTCTTTCGCCTCGCGCGTCAAGTCTTTTCAGACTCGGCGGGACGCAGACTGTTGCGCCGCGTGAGCGGCTCCTGTTCGACTTCGGTTGGCGCTTTGCCCTCGGCCACGCCAGCGATCCGGCGCGCGACTTCGGGTATGGCGAGGGCGAGATGTTTTCGAAGGCCGGCCGCGTTTTCGCTCCGTCCCGGCCGAATTTCGACGTCGGTGCCTGGCGCGCCGTCGACCTGCCGCACGATTGGGCCGTCGAGCTGCCATTCGAGAACGCGAAAGAGCTGATCGAGTTCGGTTGCAAACCGCTCGGTCGGAACTATCCGGCGACGAGCGTCGGCTGGTATCGCAAGACCTTCGACATCCCGGCGAGCGACGCGGGTCGCCGGATCGCGATCGACTTCGACGGTGTGTTCCGCGACTGCCTCGTAGCGCTGAACGGAAACCTGCTCGGCGGCAACAGGAGCGGCTACGCGCCGTTCCGCTTCGACGTCACCGACTACATCACCTACGGCGGTTCGAACGTGCTGGTGGTACGCGTCGACGCGACGGGGCGCGACGGCTGGTTCTATGAAGGGGCGGGCATCTACCGTCACGTGTGGCTCGAAAAGACGAACGCCGTGCATGTGGCGCACTGGGGTTCGTTCGTGACGACGCAGCTCTCCGGCGGGCGCGCTATCGCAACCGCGGTGACGGAGCTGGAGAACGAGCAAGGTCGCGCCGTCGCGGCCGAGGTGCGTGTGGCCGTGGGCGGCGCGGTGGCGACGGGCCGCGTCGACATTCCCGCCTTCGGCCGCGCCACCGTCACGCGGCAGCTCGCGCTCGAGCGCCCCGCTGTCTGGTCGGCCGACGCTCCGCACATGTACACCGCGGCCACCACCGTGAGCGTCGGCGGCCGCGAGGTAGATCGGGTGTCGACGCGCTTCGGCGTCCGCAGCGTGCACTTCGAGGTCAACGACGGGTTCCTGCTCAACGGCCGGCGCGTCGAGATCAAGGGCACATGCAACCATCAGGATCACGCCGGCGTGGGGTCCGCGCTCCCGGATCGGTTGCAGTATTACCGTATCGAAAGACTCAAGGCGATGGGCTCGAACGCCTACCGAACGTCGCACAATCCCCCGACCCCCGAGCTGCTCGACGCTTGCGATGCGCTCGGCATGCTCGTGCTCGACGAGACGCGCTTCTTTTCCTCGGACCCGGAAGGCGCCGGCCAGTTCGAGCGGATGGTCCGGCGCGACCGCAACCATCCGAGCATCCTCGCCTGGTCGATCGCCAACGAGGAGTTTTACGAGCAGGGCACCGATCACGGCCGGCGCATCGCCGAATCGCTGGTCCGGCTTGCGCACACGCTCGATCCGTCGCGGCCGGTCACCGCGGCGATGAACTCGAGCTGGGGCAAGGGCATCTCGCTGGCCGTCGACGTGCAGGGATGCAACTACGAGCGACCGCAGCGTCCCGAGAGCAACCTCGACGCGTATCACGCCGCGCACCCCGCGCAACCGATGCTTGGTACCGAAGTCGCCAGCACCTTCTCGACCCGCGGCATCTACGCGAACGACCCGGAGCGCGGGTACATGAGCGCGTACGACGTCAACAAACCGAATGGCTACGGCGCCACCGCCGAGGAGTGGTGGACGCGATTCGATGCGCGGCGCTGGCTCGCCGGCGGATTCGTGTGGACAGGCTTCGACTATCGTGGCGAGCCCTCGCCCTATGCGTGGCCGTGCATCAGCTCCCACTTTGGCATCATGGACACCTGTGGGTTTGCAAAAGACAATTTCTACTACTATAAAGCATGGTGGGGCGGCGGGCCGGTGCTGCACGTCTTTCCGCACTGGACCTGGCCGGGGCGCGAGGGGCAGCCAGTCGAGGTCTGGGTCCACTCGAACCTGGACCGCGTCGAACTGGTGCTCAATGGCCGCTCGCTCGGCGCCAAGCCGGTGGTGCGCGACGGACATCTTGCTTGGAGCGTGCCGTACGAGCCGGGAACGCTCGTCGCCCGCGGCTATAAGGAAGGATCGACGACGCCGGCGCTCGAGGACAGCCGGACGACAGCCGGCCCAGCGGTCGCCATCGTCGTCAACGCCGACCGCACCCGCATCCGCGCCGACGGCGAAGACCTGGCGGTGATCACCGTGTCGGCGGTCGACGAAAAAGGCATCGACGTGCCGAGCGCCGACAACGAGATCAGTTTCGCGCTCGGGCCGGCCGGCCGTTTGATCGGCGTCGGCAACGGCGACCCATCGAGTCACGAATCGGACAAAGGCACGACGCGGAAGCTGTTCAATGGACTCTGCGCAGCGTTCGTTCAGGCGGGATTCGCGCCTGGCGACCTTCGCGTCGAGGCGACGAGCCCAGGTCTTCGGGCGGCCGCGGTCACGCTGACCCTCGACCCGGCGTCGAGACGCGCCTGGCTTTAGCCCGCGCCTCGCTCAATTGCTCAGGCCACGAGCGCGATTACACGCACGGGACTGCCGCTGCCGTTCACGATGTTGAGCGGTGCGGCGATGACCACCGCGCCGGTCGGTGGGAGCTTGTCGAGGTTGCGCAAGCTGGCGAGGCCGAATTTGCCCGCGCCGTGCATTGTCGAGTGGTTGGGGAAGGGCGGGTCGAACGTTCCCGCTTGACCGGCGTCCGTGCCCACCGTTTCCACGCCGACGCCGAGGATGTCGCGATCGCGCGCCAAGAGCTCCGAGGCGCTCTTGTGGAAGCCGGGGCTGTGCGGCCCGTCGGCTTTCACGTTGAGAAACGCCTTCGCGTCGGTACGCTTGCTCCAATCGGTGCGCAGCAGGACCCAGGCGCCTTTCGGGATACGGCCGTGCTTCGACTCCCACGCCGCCACGTGTTCGGGCGTCAGCAGAAAATCCTCATTCGTGGCCACCTCCTTTGAGACGTCGAAGACGCAGGCAGGCCCGACAAACCGCCGTGCCGGAATCGTGTCGCAGCGGTTCTCCGGGAGATCCTTGCCCGTGATCCAGTGCACCGGCGCGTCGAAGTGGGTGCCCGTGTGCTCTCCGAGGTGCAGCACGTTCCAATACCAGGCCGGCCCTTTGTCGTCGAACTTCGACACGACGTCCATCGTCAAGCCAGGAGATTGGCCGAACTGGGGCGGAAGCCCGATCACGGGTGTATCGGGGCCGAGCGGCTGCGTGAGGTCGACGACGTTGACTGCGCGCGAGGCGAGCGCGTCGACGAGCTGCGAGAGGATCGACATGTGACGGTGGACTGAGATCAGGGAGATGGTGAACGCGCGGCCGCAGCGACATCGCGCAGGTAGCGCTGGAATTGGTATCGATTCTCCAACAGCGAGAGGTCGGTGACGTACCCCGAGGGCCCCACCGCCTCGACTTTGGCGACGAGCGTCGTCAAGTCGTTGGCCGCGAGGGCCTCAGCGAATGCGCGTTTGAACTCCTCGATCGTGATCACCGTCTCCGTGCGGCGAATTCCGGCTGCCGCCGCGATTCCGCCGATGTCGGTGCCGGTCGACGTCGCCGTCGGGAATCCGCCGACCGACAACAGGCTTTCGTTGTCGAACACGACGTGCACGAGGTTGCGCGGCCGGTAGCGCGCCAGTGTCGTGAGGCCGCCGAGGTTCATGAGCACCGAGCCGTCGCCGTCGAACACGACGACGGCGAGCTCCGGCCGCGCCAAGGCGATGCCGAGGCCCATCGACGAGGCGAGGCCCATGGCGTGCTGCAAATAGAAGAAGTTCGGCCTGTGTCCGATCGATTGCAGCTCTGCGGCCACGGCCCCCATGATCGTGACCACGACACACTTCTCGAGGTCGGAGTACACCGCCTCCATCGCGTCGCGGCGCTTCACGTGGCCGCCTCCTCCCACATCAGATCGCGGCAGAGGAGCAGCGCCACCGGCCGGCTGGCGGAGTATGCCAGTGTCTGCGCTTTGTGAATGCGTTTGGCGACGTGCGCGGGCTCCTCGAGCCGGGTGTGCGGAATGCGGAGGGCGTCGAGCACGTGCGTCGTGACGCCGCCGCCTTCGGTCTGCCACGGGTCGCGCTCACCGAACTCGCCGCGGTGGCTGATGAACATCAGCAGCGGGATGCGATAGAGCTGAGCGCAGGAGACGATGCCGTTGACCGACGCCAGAAATCCGTGATTCTGCATCAGCATCGCCGACTTGACCCCGGCGAGGTACGCGCCCGCCGAGATCCCGACGCCTTCCTCCTCTTTGGCCAGACGCACGAGCGTCATCTCGGCGTCGTCCTCGGCCATGCGGATGAGGTGGACGAGCCAGGTCTCTGGCAGCGCCGACAGGATGCGGACGCCGGCCTCCTTGAGGCAGTCGTAGATCAGCTTGGAGCTCGATACGGAGACGGGCATGCTATGAATGTAATTACACGGTACTCACTGCGCCGAACACGCTGGACAAGAGCCACCATACGCCGACGCCGCCGATGATCGCCGGAATCCCGTAGCGGATCCACCGATAGAGCCAGAGGGGCGCCGGCTGTTCCCCGCGCCGCCCCAGTTGGCGAAGCGCCGTCGACCGGACGAGGCACCACCCGACGGCCAGCACCGCGACCAACGACCCGAGCGTCTGCATCCCGGAGCCGAAGGTCAGATCCCAGGGCACGAATACCGCGTTGTTCACGGTCGGGGGAATCGACAGGAGAAAGACCGCCGCCGCAACTACCCACACGGACCGCGCGCGCGAAAAGCGCGTGTTGTCGGTCAGCCCGGCCACCAACACTTCGAACGCGCCGATGTCCGACAGATACCCGGCGCCGAACAGGCCGATGAAAAAGAGACAGCCGAACAGCGCACCGGCGGGGATTGCGGCGAACACCTTTGGGAGCGTCGCGAAGATGAGCCCCGGTCCGGAAGTCGGCTGGAGCCCGAGCGCGAAGACCGCCGGGATCACCGCGAACCCGGCGAGCAACGCCGAGCCCGTGTCGCCGATCACCGTCCAGATCGCCGGACGCGCCAGGCTCTCGCGCTCGTCGAGGTACGAGCCGTAGACCACCATGAATGTGCCGCCGAGCGAGAGCGAAAAGATGGCGTGGCCGATCGCCGCTACCATGACCGCCGGCGTGAGATCGGCAAAGCGGAACTTGAGGATGTACCAGCGGACGCCGACCATCGCGCCGGGAAGGGTCAGCGAGCGCGCCATCAATACGAGGATCACGAAAAGCAGGAGCGGAAGAACGACTTTGCTCGCCCGCTCGATGCCGGCACGCAGTCCTTTGATCACGACGAATGCGCAGGTGAGGATCACGATGGCCGTGCACACGAGCTGCAGCATGAAGGACTTGGCGACGAATCCCGTGTCCGGCGGCAGGATCGCCGCCGCGTCGAGCGGCAGGCGCAACGCCGCGGCGAGCTGTCCGACGGCGTAGTACAACACCCAGCCAATGACCGCCGTGTAGTAGCCGGTCGCGGCGATGACGACGACGAAAAAGAACCAGCCGACGGCGCGGCCGAACGGCAGGCCGGCCGCCTCGAACGCGCCGACGGGGCCGCGGCGCGACGCGCGACCGAGGGTGAACTCCGCCATCAGCGCCGGCACGCCGATCACCACCGAGACGACGACGTAAAACAGCACGAACGCAGCGCCGCCGAACTTGCCGACCATGTAAGGAAACCGCCACACGTTTCCGAGTCCGATCGCCACACCGATGATCGTCGCCAGGGTGCCGAGTCGCGACGCGAAGGTCTCGCGGCGGGCGCCGTTCGCTGCGGCCGGGGCGGTCTCGTTCACGCGGGGCGCAGCACGTCGGCCAGCGCGTCGAGCGCGGCATCGACATCGTCGAGGGACGTGTAGTAGTGGGGTGCGAGGCGGATCACCGGACCGCGCGCCGACGCGATCACGCGACGCTCTCGCAGTGCCCGCTCCACGGCGTGCGAGTCGTGGAGGGCCCACGCCGGCGTCGCCGTCGTTCGCGGGCTGTCGGTCGGCCCCAATCTCGGGTGTACGCGCGGGGCGCCCCCCTCGAGCAACCGTTGGCCGAGCAGCTGGAGCCAGGAGCGAATCGCCGGGGTGCCGAGCCGGTTGATCAGCCCCATGCCGGCCCGTGCGACGTAGGCGTTCACGACCGGCGGCGTGCCGCCGTCGAACCGGCTGGCGCCGGGGGCCCAGTCGAGCGTCTTGAGGTCGAAGCCGAAGGGGGTGGTCCGGCCGAACCAGCCGGTGACTAGCGGCTCGAGGCGCTCGATCAGCTCGCCCCGAATGTACAAGAACGCAATGCCAGGGATGCCCATGAGGAACTTGAGATTCCCCGACGCCAGGAAGTCCACGCCGGCGGCCGCCACGTCGACCGGCACGGTGCCGAGCGTCTGGTAGGCGTCCACGTACAACAACGCACCCTTGGCGTGCGCGAGGCGGGCCAGCGCACCCAAATCCTGGAGCGCCCCGTCGAGGTAGTAGCCGTGACACGCCGACACGGCGCGTGTTCGTTCGTCGATCAGCTCTTCGTACGCGGCCACATCGACCGCTCCGTTGCGCAGCGGTGCCCACCGCACCCGCGCGCCGCGGCGCTCCTGCGCCAGCCACACCTGACCCACGGTCGGAAACTCGGCCTCCGACGCGACGACCGTTGTACGTTCGCCGCTGAAGTCGAGCGCCGTCGCGATCGCGCTCGTTGCCGCCGATACCGAGCAGCAGACGGCGATATGTTCGGCAGACGCGTTGATGAGGCGTGCGAACTCGGCCTTGGCGAGCGCGACTTCGTCCATCCACCCATCCCAATCCATGCCGCGTGTGTTCCATTCGTCGAGGTATCGCAGCGCGGCCGCACGCGTCGCGTCGGTCTGCGGCGCTTGCGAGCAGTTATTCATCGGGATCGCGGACGCCAGGATGGGGACGCGCGCGCGACAGGCAGCGAGGTCGTAGGCCGGATGGTCCCGCGCGGCAGCGGTCACCGCGAGGTCTGGATCACGGTCATGTAGTCCGCGAGCTTGCCGGCGTTGAACAGCGTGACTTGCTGCAGCATCGACGCCAACAACTGTTCGGCGCGCATCGTCGGGCCCTGGTTGCGGTAGTAGCCCATGCCGTTGAACACCGAACGAATAAAGGTGCTCGTCGAGTCGAGCGGGAGCGCCGCGGCGTTGGAGTAGAACCGGCGCCAGCTGTCGGGGTCCTGAAACAGATACTGCTCCACGTTCGAGAGGTAGAAGGCAGTCACTGTCGCTCCGTGCGCGGTGAGGTAGGCCGCTACCGAGCGGATGGCCGTGGGGCCGGCAAAGTCTCCGACCAGGGGCACCACGAGATTGTTCATCTCCAGCGTGCGCAACGACCGGTAGTTCGCCTCCGTTGCCAGATAGCTCCGGTGCACCTTCGCGCTGTCCGTTTCGGTCTGGAGCTCGGCGTAGCTCGGCATGCGTCCCCGTCCGTAGGACGGCCGGTGCGGCGAGTAGTTGTAAGTGATGTCGGGGCCTGCGCTGACGAAGGCTTCGTATACAGACGCTAGCGTCGCCAGATCATCGCTCGACAGC
>JBIOHX010000119.1:0-10734 GCA_044449465.1 Gemmatimonadales bacterium
CGACGGCGGGCCGAGGAGGCGAAGCTCCACTACGTGGACACCAACGAGATGACTGACGAAGAGCACGACCGCTACATCGCGGAAAAGTTCGAGCCGTTCGCTCGCAAGCTCGGGTTCGTGAAGATCGGCGAGGTGGTGAAGTCGTGAACGATTTTCGCGCGCGTCCGTGGCTTTCGACGGCTGGTTACCGTCGACGGGAGAGCGTTGGCTTCCGCGTAGGGGCCGCGGGCGCGCGCATTCCTTTCCGGGTTCGCGCGCGCGCCGCGCTCTTCGACGGCTGGTTACCGTCGACGGGGATCGGCCTCCCCCGGGGTTCGGGCTGCGGCGCGCGCGCACTTTTTCACTTCGAGAGACGGGAGCAAAAGGCATGAGCAGCGACGGGAAATACATGGTCGAAACCGGGATCGGCGAGCAGATCCATTTCGGCGAGGAGGATCCGCATGCGATCCGCGAGGGGCGCATCGCGACCGCCGGACCGATCGAGGGGCCGCCGAATGCCGCCGCCGCTCTCGAGTCCTTCGAGCAGCTCGTCGCCGCGGGCAAGGGCGCGTACGCGACCACCTTCGCCGAGCGTTTCGGCGATCTGATCGCGCGCGGCAGGGCGGAGCGGGACGCAGGGGCGCAGGTGGCGGCGCAGGATGCGGAGCGCGCCGCCCTGATGGCCGCGCTCGCCCCCGCCGAGCTCGCCGCGTTCGACGAGTGGCGCGCGCATCACCAGGCCGGCCGCTCGGTTCGCGGAACCTTCGCCTACCTGGCGCACCGCAAGAGCATCGAACGCGGCCTCGATGTGCTCACGCGCGCTCGCGGTGGCCGATGACCGGCCACGTGGTCGTGCGCCTCTCTCTCCCCGACGGATCGACGGAGCTGCGCGTCTTCGGGCTCGGCACGCCGGCTTTCATCGTCGACGGCGCGCTGCGCGAGATCCTCGAGGCGCGCTATCCCGTCTTCCCGCCTTACGACGGAGGCCCGCAACCTTTCCCCGGCTTCGAGCGTGAGCACTGGGTCGCGCCCTACGCGCTCCAGCTCGGCGTCGAGCGACGCATCATCGCGATCGACAAGCGCGGCCAGACGTTCAAGCCGAGGGGCACGGGCTGGCCCTGGCCGGTCGACTGGCCGCGCGCGGCGCCGCCGCACACCTTGGCCGCGGCGGTGGCGGGCTCGGAAGTCGCGCTCGAGATCGACTGGGAGCCGTTGCGCGCCCACCACCCGGAGATCGACCGCGCGGTGCAGCCCTCGATCCGCGTGCTGGCGCGCGGCCGCGTGGTCGCCGGAGCGGACGGTGCGATCTTGAAGAAGCGGGGGCTGGTGAGCGCCTCGATGCGCGCGGCGGCCTATCTCGGCGGCCCGCTTCCGTCGGGGAAGTTCCGGATCGCGCCGGACGGCACGGCCTGGCCGGCGGATCGCGGCTCGCCCACGCCGCCCGATCCGATCGGTGGCGCGCGGTTCGTCAGCGCGGCCGGGCCGCTTCTCGATCTCGTCACCGCGGGCGAACCTGTGCCCGCTCAACTGCTCGTCGAGGTGTCGCCCGATTCGTGGCAGCCCGACGAGCTCGCGTGAGGTGACCCATGGCTGAGACCGTCTATCGCGTTCGCACCATCTACTCCGTCGAGGGGATCGAGCGCGCACGCGGCGAGACCGATGGCGCCGCGCGCAGCATGGGCGTGTTCTCGAGCGCCATCGGCCACGCGAAGTCGCAGCTCATGGGGCTCGCCACGCTCGGCGGCGGCCTGGCGATCGTCTCGGACCACCTCTTCAACCTCTCACACCACGCCCGCGACGCCGCCGGCGCCGTCTTCCGGCTCAACAGCGTGGTCGAGAACGCCGGGATCTCGATGGCTGGCCTCATGGAGGCCGGCGGTGCGGTCGGGAATTTCAACGACTCCCTGGCGGTGTCGCAGCGCCTCATCAACACGATGATGCTCGACGCGGCCAAGATCCCCGGCACGTTCGAAGACCTCCAGATGGTCACGCAGCTCGCGATGGTGCAGGGCCTCCAGGCTCACAAGTCGGTGGGCGAGATCGAAAAGATGTCGATGCGGGTGTTCACCGCGTCGAAGATGCTCGACCCGCGAATGAACGGGCAGATGATCGGCCAGGAGTTCGCGGCGATGATGGAAGGTCGCGCGCGCCTCCAGATGACCTTGTTCGCGTCGATGAAGGGGCTGATGGCCCCGGACATGACCGCCGGGAAGTTCAACGCGCTCGATCAGGCCGGCCGCTGGTCCGCCATCGAGAAGGCTATCCAGGGCATGGACCCGGCAATGAAGAAGTTTGGCGAGTCGGGTACGGCCGTGGTCACCACGCTCCAGATGAATTTTGAAAACTTCATCCGCTATGCGACGGGCGGGATGTACGAGGCCTTTAAGAGCGACGCGGGCAAGATCAACGCCTGGTTTCTCGCGCACCAGTCGCAGGCGGTGGAGTTCGGGCACAAGATCGGCGACTCGCTCCTCAGCGCCTTCCGCGCGGTCAAAGAGGTGTTCGAGGGGATCTACGAGCACCGCGCGGCGCTACTGCACATCGCCGAAGCCTTCGGCGCGATCACGATCGCGGGCGCGCTCGGCAAGGGCGCAATGGGCGCTTCCGGCGCGCTCGGCGAGAACATGGCGGCGCTCGGCGGCGGCGGATTTTGGGCGGCGCAGAAGGCGGCGCTCGTGTCGGGTGCGCCGTCTCTCGGCCAGGTGGCAGGCGGCGCGGCACTCGGGCTCGCGGCCTCCCGCCTCACCCATCAGACCGACAGCATCAACACCACGCTGATGACGCTCGAGGGCGCATTCAGTTCGCTACCTGGGCCGATCGGCCTTGTGGCGAAGGCGCTCGGCGGATTTCACTTCGCGCTCGGCGGTGTGGCCGACTTCATCGACAACTGGCAGAAGAGGGAGATCGAGCGACGCTCGAATGAAGGATCCGCGATGGCGGCGCTCAAGCGCGGCGACGCCCTGGCGCTCAAGAGCGCGCTCTCCGATCTGCGCGATCAAAAGGGACCGCTCCGACTCTACGACGCCAAGGGCAAGTTCAACTACGGCGTGTACGCGTCCTATCTCGAGTTCATCCAGGGGCGCGGCGTCGGCGCGGCGCGCATCTCGCACGAATCTGCGCTCCAGATGGCGACGCGCGCCAAGGCGCTGCTGGACGCGCTGCCGGTCAAAAAGCCGGTGGCCGATCGGCTCGACGCGATGCTCAACGCGAAGAACATCTCGCGCAAGGCGGACGTGCACATCGGCACGGTGCAGATCAACCAGTCGATCGAGCACGCCAACGACCCCGACCGCGTGCTCATCAAGACGAAAGAGGCGCTCGAGCAGGCGTACTTCCACCCGATCGAGAGCGCCTCCAACCGCTTCGCCACGCTCCGCTAAAACGAAAGGACGAAACGAACATGGCTACGACCGTTCAGCTTCTTGGAGTCGATCAGATCAAAGGCCCCGCCGCCGGCGGAAACCTGCGGGTGTTCCGCATGTCGGTGCAGCTCGGCGGCACCTACGCGACCGCGGCGAAGCCGAGCTTCAACGTGCTCGCGCAACTGCAACAGACGTTGGTGAGCCGCAACATCGTCAAGGTGAAGGTGGTCGGCACGCTCGTCGACTACAGAGATGCCGACGGCAACGTCTACACCGCCCCGAACGCGGCGATCGCACTGTCGAACGTCAATCCCAACTGCGTCAACGACAAGGTGACCTTTCGCCTCGACGGTGGCGCGACGGAGGGCGATACCGGCGTCGAGGTCGCCGACGGCACCGCGCTCAACGGCGCGATCATGTTCTGCGTGATCGCCGAAGTCCAGCCGAGCTGAAACGAATCGGGAAAGGAGAGCAGTCGCATGGCTAAAAACTTCGACCCGCGATCGATGACGCCCGAGCAGATCACCAGGGCCCTCGAGCGCGCGCGGACCGCCGGCGTCAAGGAGGTGCTGCGCGATCTCGGCGTCACCGACAAGGCGGCGCGGAAGGAGGCGGCGAAGGCGATCCGCGCCGGCGAGCTCACCCTCGCCAAGAAGGACGCGCAGGCCGCCACGCCGCCGGCCGGGCAGGGCGCGGCCGCCGCGGCGGCGCCCACCCCGCCCGCGGCCGCTCCCGACCACTACGCGAGATGGCGCGAGCTGCACGCGGTCAATCGAGTCCAGGCGGCGAGCTACTACCTCGATCACAGAGTGGCGATCGAAAAGATCGCCTTCCAAAAGGACCAGGAGAGCAAATGAGCCTTCTTCGCCCCATTCAAAACGACGGCCAGGGCTACAACACGCCGGACGTGCAGCTCAAGCATGACGTGCTCGCGCACGCCGACGATCGCGTCTACGAGGCGATGCTCACCCCGCCCGCCGCCGGCAAGCAGATCACGCCGGTCGGCGTCGAGACCGCGACCTATAACCCGCGCCTGCTCCTTCAGCCGAGCGGCACCGCGGGGAAGGTGACGCTCCAGCCGTGCCTTCTCGTGGCCGGGAGCGCGCTCGCTGCCGTGGGGCTTTCTGGGCTGCTCCAGTCGGCGCTCGATTCGCTCGCCTTCGGCGCCAACTCGAGCGGCAACCCACGCATCGATCTCGTGTACGTCACCCTGAGCCGCACAGCGCCACAGGTGGCGATCAGCCCGCCGCCGGCCTCGGTCGCCTACGTCGGAATCGGTCCGGCGGTCACCGGAGCGGGGCCGTTTCAGCCGCGCCCGATCAAGGACACCACCTCCGGCCAGGTCAGCAATAAGTCCATCAACCTCTACGACCTGGTGACGGTGCAGCTCAATATTCTCGCAGGGACGCCCGCGGGATCGCCGGTCGCGCCCGCGCTTCCTGCCGACGGTGCAGGCTCGTACAACTTCTCGATCGCTCAGGTGGCGATCGCGAATGGGTACGCCGCGGGAGCGGCCATCGCGCAGGCGAGCATCACGCCGACGTGGACGGGCGGCTGGATCCCCCCGCAGTTGGTGCGCGGCAACGATCACGTGCTGTCGCTCTACGCCGGGAGCGCCAACGAGAAGCCATCGACGCCGATCAGTAGCCGGTGGGGGGCGCTGCACAAGGTCGTACTGATCTGCAAGGTGCTCTCGACGACTCCGACGGCGATCGGGTCGGCTGTCGTCATCGACAACTCCATCGATTGGCGTCAGCGCGTCATCACTGGCAAGGGTTTTCGTGTCGGTCCTGCCAACGTCTCACTCGAGGGCACGGCTGGCACCCCGTGCGATCAGCGCAATTGGGACGAATCCACAAACGCCATTTTCGATTGCGGCTGGAGTGGAGCGGCGGGGTCGACCTTCGAGCCGCTCCTCTGGTTCAAGTACGGCGCCTCTGGTGCCGGGTACAGCAGCTTCGCGATCACGGTCAACGCGGCCGGCAATCTCGTTCTCTACAACGGGGGCACAACGCTCGTCGACACCATCAACGGCGATTTGATGGTGGCGATCATCGAGTACACCGATCAACTCCCGAACCTCCCCTTCTGATCGCGGGAGAGTGGGCCATGAACGAAAACACCGGAGTCAAATATCCGATTGGTCGCCAGCCGACGCCGGCCGAACGAATGCAACTCGGAGCTGAGGTGCTCGAGCTGCTCGAGCCGATCAAACACGCGGCCTCGCTTCGCGCGATCGGCTTGGCTTGGGTTGGATTCGTGTCTCTGATTTTCGAGCTGATGGGCCGCACTCACCTCGATGCGATGCTGGGAGCTAGCGCGTGGATATTCGATCAGTCCCTCAGCGAGATGCGGGAGAAATTCGTACGTGGCGGTGTGATCGCGACTGGAGCCGGTGACGATTCGATCACCGTCAGAGAAGTGCGGCGCGCGCTCCACTCCGTGGCTGTGCTCGAGCGGCTCTCGCCGATTGAGCTCGAGATGCTGATGCGAGTGTCCCTCTCGCTCGACGGCGACAACAACTAGGCCGATGGGCAACCGACAAACCGCGACCCTGCGCGAGCGCGCGATCGGATCTCCAGTCCGAGCAGCGCCGCGCGCATCCCGTCGCAGCAACGGCGAAAAGCCGATCGGCCGACACAGCGTGGTCGATGCGCCGCCGATTCAATGGCCCGCCGAATGATCGACCTACGGCTTGGCGATGCCCTCGGGCCCGATGGACTCGCCGGCCTGGCCGATGCGTCGGTGGCGAGCACCATCACCGATCCGCCGTTCGATGCGCGCACCCATCGAGCCGCATCCGAGGCGGGCGACTGGCGCAAGGGCAAGCGCGCGATCTCGAGCGCGCTCCCGTTCGCGCCGTTCGGCCAGGTGCAGATCGAAGCCGCGGCGCGCGAGCTGGCGCGCGTGACCCGGCGGTGGATCGTCGTGTTTGCAGCCGAGCGGCAGATCGAGACGTGGGCGCAAGCGCTCGAAGCCGGCGGCGCGCGCTTTATCCGCCTCGGGCTGGCGCTGCGCGCCAACCCGCGCCCGCAGATGACGGCAGACCGACCCGCGCCGCCCGCCGACTGGCTTGTCATCGCGCACGGCCCGGGGGAGCGGCTGCGCTGGAACGGCGGCGGCCACCCGGCGGTGTGGGACTCGCCCGCGGCGCGCTTCGACACCGGCCGGAAGACGTTGCACCCGACGCAAAAGCCCTTGCACCTGATGCGCGCGCTCGTCTCCGACTTCACCGATCCGGGGGAGCTGGTGCTCGACCCCTTCGCGGGGAGCGGCACAACGGCGAGCGCGTGCGCCGAGCTCGCGCGGCGCTTCATCGGCTGGGAGCTGTCCAGCGCGTTCCACGCCGCCGCTGTGGCGCGACTCAGGGGCGGGGGCTACTTCGATACCCCCGCGGCCGAAGTCGCGTCGAAGGCGTCAACCAGGCCCGCAGAGGTGTCTACCGTCGAGTTGACGGCTACGGGGTCGCAAGCGTCAACCTGCGACTACTGCGGCCGGCTGCTCGAGGCGGGCAAACGCCGAGATGCGCGCTACCACCCGAGCTGTCGGCGGATGGCTTCGCGCCGTCGGAGGAGCGCGGCATAGGTTGGCTCGTCGAGCACCAGCGGCTTTATCGCGTTTTCGGAAACGCATTGCATGATAATCGGTCGACCGACCTATTTCGTGACGTGGCAATAGACCCCGGTCTGTAGTCGTTTCGGTCGACCAACTCGCAACTCCTCGATTCGACCGGTGCTTTTCCATCGGAGACGGGGGCGTGCGGCGGCGCGCGTGACCTGGGATCGGTCGATGTTGGCGGCGATGGACGGCAATTTAAGCCGTAAATAACTGGTTTTGTTTGTGTCACTTTGTGACGGGAAACATGGACCGAAAACTGCTCTATCGGGCGAGCATGAACCGGCCAGCCTTCGAAGCGCTCCGTCGCGATGTGGAAGACGTAGCGGCGGCGCTCCACCTTCTTGCCGACGGTGCGCGCGGGCGCGGCGACGCCGACACCGGCGGCGCGCTGCGGCTGATCGCGCGGCACGTCGAGGCGGTGCAAGAGCAAGTGGAGCAGCTCGCCGAGGATCCCCAGTGAGGTCCGGCGCGCTCCTCTGCGTGTTCCTCGCGGCGTGCGGCACAGCGCCGCCCGCGGAAACCCAGGTGGTGGTGCGACCTCCCCCCGCCCCGCGGCGGCCGTTCTGCGCGTTCGACATGGCCCAGCCCGAGCCGCTCGCGGGCGCGCTCGCCGGCTACTTCGGGCCGGGGATCGACTGCGTGCCGCCGGAGGGTGGCGACGCCTTCACGCTCGGCTTTGGCCTGCACTCCGACGTGTACGTGCTCACCGTCGAGCGCACCGCGATCCGACTCGGCGACTCCATGCCGTTCGTAGGCGCCGCGCACCTGTTCGCGACGGTTGGGGACGCCCCCGCGTGCGTCGACTGGCGCGGCGAAGTCGTCATCGACGGCGACCTTCCAGCCTGGTCCGTCTACATCGATGCCACGTGTTCCGATGCCCCGAACATCCGCCTGCAAGGGCAGTTCTGGGGCTGGCCCATGCAATAGGCGCCGTCGAGGCGCAAGGAGGAGACCATGCAGTTCTCGCCGCAGAAACAAGACGCGATCGACGAAGCGCTCACCAACATCGCCCGCCTGCTCGACTACAGCCAGGCGGCGCACACCCTCTTGGGAAGCGCCATCACGTCGGCGCTCGTGGCGCCAGAAGGCGCCGACGCCGCGATCGGCACCGCTCGCCGGCTCGTCGGCGAGGGTCGCGCGGTGGCGGAGCAGATCCGCCGCGACCTGGAGGCGCTCGCCGCGCGCCAGCACGAAAAGGCGCGCGAGCACAGCCAGGCGGTCAAGCACGTCGGCGCGGAGGTGTCCCGATGATGGCGCGGGGCGGCAACGGCTTGGGGCAGATCGATCGATGGTTCGCGGAACACTTCGAGGCGGCGGTGGGCGAGCCGCTCGAGGACGCGCCTTCGTTCGCGAAGGTGCGCACCGCGTTTCGACGCTGGCTGGAGCAGCTCGAGCAGATCGAGCGCGCGTTCGACAACCCGCTCGCCCCGGGGGCGGGCAAGATCCTCGCCGATTCCGAGCGCGTGCTCGGGGACTGCGGCTACCGGACCGTCGGCGGGCTCGTGTGGGCGATCGAGCCCATCGGCGAGGCGATTGCCTGGGGCACGAGCGGCGCCAACCCGAAAAAGCTGATGAAGCTGCGCAAGGAGGCGGCGGCGCGGAACGCGTGGCGCGAGCGACGGAGCGCGGAGGTGCGCGATCGCGCGTCCGTGCTGGCGGTGATGAAGCAGCACCTTGCGCACATCGGCGGGATCGTCGCCGAAACCGACGACGGGCGCCTGAACTTCCGGCCCTGCGAGCCGCTCGATGCGGCGGATCGCGTCGCGCTCGTCGAGCACCTGGCCGAGCTGCTCGGCGTGGCGGGATGAGCCCGCGAAAGAAGGACCGAATCGCGCGAGCGGCGCGCGGTACCGGGAAAAGCATCACGAACATCTTGGAGGCGACCATGCACACCGTCGAGAAAACCGAGAACGCGCCCAAAGCACACACGCCGTCCGGGGCGTGTCCGGGGTTCTTCAAAGCGGCATGCGCAACTGCCAGATCGGGTGGCGACAACGGTTATGCGAATGCGGCCTCACAACTCACGGGTGCGCTCGAGCAGTTGGCTCCCCGTGAGGTCGAGGACGATGAATGGAGAGAGCGGCTTGAGGTGCTCTTTCGATTCATCGAAGGAAGCGACACCGACGGACAAATCATCGAATGGTTCGAGGAGAACCTCCCGCGCTGTCTCGCTCTCGTTCCGAAGAGGCGCCACTTCGCTTTTGTCTGCGGAGTCAGGCGGTTCGTGATCGAGGGAATTTAGGCATGCCGTCGCCCGGCGCCGCCTCGACGGGGCGCCGGGTTCAAAGCGCGAGGGGAGACCAGATGGGCGTGAAGTGGAAGCACAACATCGCGAACCGGGCGCCGGCGGGCGCGCCGCCGATGTGGTACGTGCGGTTTCGCGACACCGACGGGAAGTGGAAGCAGCGCGCCTCGCACCAGCCGACGCGAGCCGCGGCCCAAGCCTTCCTCGAGGCGATCCGCGCGCGGGTGCGGCGCGGTGACGTGGGGATGATCGAGCCGACGCCGGAGCAGCGCGAGCGGAAGACGATCACCACCGCCGAGCTCGCGCGGCGCTTCTTGGGCGAGGTGGAAGGCGAGCCCGGCTACGCGCCGCCTCGCATCAAGTCGATCTCCAACTACCGGCGCGACGCGCGCTCGATGTTCAAGGTGCGCATCCTGCCGCTGTTCGGCTCGATCCCGGCCGCCAGCATCACCCATCTCGACGTGGAGCGCATGCGCAACGCCCTGGCCGCGCCGCCGCACAGCCTCGCGCCGGCGAGCATCGTTCAGACGCTCGCGGTGCTGTCGAAGCTCTACAACTGGAGCCGCCGCGCCGGCCTGATCGACTGCGCGAACCCCGTGCAAGGCGTCGAGCGGCCGCGCGCCGCCCACTCGCTCGACTTCCTCTCGCTCGCGGAAGCGGGGGCGCTGCTCGCGCAGGCGGATCGCCAGGCGATGATCGGCGTGGCGAGCTGGGAGGCGCTCACGCTCGCGCCGATGGTGGCAACCGCGATCTACGGCGGGTTGCGCAAGGGCGAGCTCTACGGGCTGCGGTGGAGCGACGTGCAGCTCGATGCGGCTCGACTCGACGTGATGCGCTCCTACAAGCTCTTGCCGAAATCGGGCAAGGCGCGCCACCTCCCGATGCACTCGGAGCTGGTGCGCATACTGCGCGAGTGGAAGAAGCTCTGCCCGCCGACGCCCGATGGGCTGGTGTTCCCTGTCGAGGCGCCGTCCCGGGCGCGGAAGCGCCCGACCGATGGTGTGCTGCGCATCGGCGCGCCGGTCGACTCGCTCGGGATCGCGGAGCTGTTCGCGGCGGCCGGGTGCCACCTGCCCGCGGACGGCAAGCCGTGGCACATGCTGCGGCACACCTTCGCATCGAGCTTCGTCATGGCGGGCGGGTCGCTGTTCACGTTGCAACGGCTGCTCGGTCACTCGACCCCGCTCATGACGCAGCGCTACGCGCACCTCGCGCCCGACTTCTTGGCGGGCGAGGTGGCGCGGCTCGCGTTCGCGGTTCCGGTGGCTGCGGACGTGGCGGATCTCGGCGAGGAGCGGCGGAAGCGCGCGGTGGCCGACGCCATCGACCACCAATCGACCAAGGAGGTCACAAGCGGTTGACGGTCGCAACGCCATGAAAAGAAAAAGCCGCGTGGTTAGCGCGGCTTAGGAGAGTGAGCCCAGAAGGAGTCGAACCTTCAACAAACGGATTAAGAGTCCGCTGCTCTGCCAGTTGAGCTATGGGCCCTGATTTTCAAAATGCCGGGTGCGCCCGGGGCGACTCGAACGC
>JBIOHX010000120.1:0-10713 GCA_044449465.1 Gemmatimonadales bacterium
CATGTACACGACGCCGCCCTTTCCAAAGCCGATGATCAGTCGGCCGGCCGGAATCTGTACGCGATCCACCAGCTCGCCTTTTCGATTGATCACATCGTAGATCGGCCCGGCGATCGCGCCGGGCCGCGTCGCCGTCGTGCGTATCCAGAGATTGTCGTCGAGATCGGAGCGGGTGGCGTTGTTGCTGAACGCCGGCCGATAGTCGGGCAGCTCGTTCACGCTCACGAAGGTCAGCGCCGGAGCGCTCGCTCCGGGCGACGCTCCGCCCTTGGCTGTCGCCTCGACTCCCGACATGAAGACCATGACGCGCTGCGCTGCGCCGTCGCCGGGGCTGGCGCCGCGTCCACTCGCACCCGCCGCCTGCGGGTTCGCCGCCGCCGAGGCGCGGGCCTTCTCCATCTCGTTCCGCGCCGAGTCGATCACGGCGACCTTGTCGTCGTCCGATAGGCGCTGCCACTCGAATGGGACCTTCGCCGATGCAGTCATCGAGCCGTCGGCGTTGACCCAATCGATGTGGAAGTCCTGGCCGCGCACGACCGCCACCGTCCCGTCGGACATCACCGCCCAATCGTCGAGGAGCGGCATCGGGTTGATCTCGCTCGTCGCCGTGAAGCCGCGGTCGGTCTGCGTGACGTTCATCTTTACTTTCGCGATCTTATAAAACGCCGCAGTGTCGAGCTTGCGGGTCGCCAAGTCGACGCGTACGAGCGCGACGCTGTCCGGCGGATCGGGGAACTGGAACGGCTGCCCCTTCGCTTGCTGGACGGGCAACCCGCGCCCCGGCAGCGCGCGGTAGACGATCCGCCCCTGCGCGTCGAGGCCCGGGTTGTTCAGGTACTGCGCGCCGAGCGTTGCCGCGTCTTGCGAACGCGGCACCGACGCCACGCGGGCGATCGTGCCCGCGGGACTCAACACGAACATCGAAAGCCCCGCCGGGTCGATGAACAGCGAGGAGTCGGCTACATACGGGATCAGCGATCCCTGGCGAATGCCGTAAGAGCTCGCGCTACCGCTTGCCGAGTCGGCGACGATCGCAGCGGGTTGGAGCGTCGCCCCGAGCAAGACGAGCTGGCGGTTGCCGCCGTCGTTCACCAACAGCTGGCCGTCAGGTAGCTGGCGCACCGCCAGCACCGACCCGAAGGCATGCGGCGACGAAGCGTCAGGCGCGTTGATCAGCCGTACGGGCGGCAGCTGCTGGGCGCGCGCGGCCACCGCCGCCGGCAAGAGAAGCGAAGCGAGGAGGAGTTTGCGCATGTCAGGAGTGGGAGTGAATGGTCATGACGCCGGTCAGGGCTTCGAAATCTCGATGCGCACGCCGCCGCCCGCCCCGCCTGGAATCGCCATGCCGCCGGGCAGCATGATCATCCCAAGACCGGTGCCGGCCGTCCCCGAACGCACCGACGCCAGATAGCGAGTGTCGAGATACGGCGTCACGAAGCTCGGCAGCCTGCGCATCTGCGCCGGCGTGAGCAGCGACCGGATCGCCGGAGCAATGCGAATGAGCGCATCGACCGAGGCCTCACGCGCGGTGCGGTACCGGTCGTACGCCTCGCCCTCATCGTAGTTCTTCGGCAACGCGGCGAAGTACTTCGATGTCGGCGTCCAAATCGAGTCGAGCCGGATCGTGTACGAGCGATTGAGGATCGCGATGCTGTCCGCCTGCTTCTCGGTCAGCTCGAGCGTGTCGGCCTGACGCAGCAGCGTCGCCATCGGATTGATCACGCCACCCGAGCCGTAGAACGCCTTGTACATCTGCTCCGGCACCTTCTGGCCTGGCGTCGTGCGGCCGCGGTCGAGCATCTGCGTGAGGCCTTGCCGTTCGCGGGTCGGACCGACGTCGACGCGCAGCATCGTCGTCAGGGTGACCGGCAGTCGCGTCGCGGTCTGCGACAGCGCCGTGGCGCCGAACCGCTGGTTGACTTCGTACGTGTAACGGTCGGTCGCCTGATCGAACCCGCGCACGAACAGGAGCTGGCTCTGGGGCAGGAAGGTCTGTCCCCAGCCGTGGAGGTTGCTCGGCCCGTGGATCAACGCGTCGACGGCGCCGAGCGGGTTCGCGAGCTGGAACGACAGTGTCGCGCGCTGCGGAAGCCGCACCTTCACCGGATTGAACGAGAACGTCAGGTTCGCCGTCGACGACCAGGGACCCTCGCAGCTGTTGCGCGCCGCGACATGGTTGATCTGTCCCAACAGGCAGCCGCGCGCCGAGCTCGAACCATTGGCGAGCAGCGAGCGCATCCCCGACGCTACCGCCGAGTCGGGCGACGACGCTGGATCGAAGATGTACGCTCGGTCGTTCGAGTAGCCGTCGCCGTTGATGTCACCGGCAACGACCGGCGTGTACGGGAGTCCGGAGCGGAAGGACCCATACCAGCTCATTCGGATGAAGTCGAACGCGTTGTACGTAAGAGTGTAGATGATCTGATGCCGCGAGTCGAGGCTCGAGCGGCCCCAGGTCTCATCGAGCGGATTTCCGGCGGTGCTCGTGAAGCCGCGGTATCGCTCGCGCGTATTGGCGTACACGTATGCGAGGGTCCACGAGTAGCTCGAGCTGAACGAGTACGGGCGCACCTGTAGGGTGAGCTGGCGTGCCTCCGACTCCATGTCCGATCGCAGCTCGCTGACGTGTGAGAATTGCGTCGCCACTCGTGACTCGCCGGCGCCAATCGCGCCCGTGGCCGGGACGATGCTCGCCGCGCGCGCGTACACCGGCCGGTTACCCTCGTCGTCAAGCGTGAACTGCTGCGTCGGATTGAAGTTCAGGTCGAAGGTGCTCGCCTGGTTCAGGTTGAGCGAATACGTCCCGTCGATCGTCGTCGAGAGGCGGTTGCCGAGCGTGACGCCACTCCATTGCAGGTTGGAGCGGAGCGCGCGCGGCGCCGAATAACCGCGGTCGAACAGCACGACGTTCGGCGACGTGCTCGAGAACACGGTGCCTGCCGTCCCGTCGGCGCACTCGGCCGGCACCGACGACGGATCGGCCGCGTACGCCGCCCAGTCGGGCGACGGCGCGGCCACGCCGACGCAGACGAGCTGCTGGACGGCGCTCGCCAACCCGGTGTTGTTCATCGCCGAACCGATCGACGTCGCGCTCGGCGTGCTCTGGAAGATGCCGATTCCGCCGCGGATGACCGCCTGCGGTCCGCGCACCATGCCATCGAACGCGCTCACCTGGCTCGCCGTGCCGTAGACCCACGAGAACCCCACCCGCGGGCTCGCGTAGAGGTGGTTTGGCACAGCGTCGTTGCGAACGCCGAACTGCTGTTCCACCGCCGAATTGCTCGCCGGCCCGCCGTCGAACCGGTTGCCGTCGAGGCGCAGGCCGTACTGAATCTGCAGATTGTCCGTCGGGCGATAGGTCTCGCCGAGCGACGCGCCCGCCACGTACTGGCTCTCGTTTCGACGACTGGCCGAAAGCTGGCGCGTGAACGAGGCCGGCTGCCCCGCGTCGAGATCGGCCAGCGAGTTGAACGAGAAAGTGCCGAGCTCGTTCGCGGTCAGATCCTGGCCGAACATGTCGCGCCGCAGCTCGGTGGTGAGCTTGAGCTTGTGCTTGTTGTTCTCGCTGAACCAGGAGAGCGCGTTCGTCGCCTGCACGGTGGTCGACGTCTGCCCGGTGTTCATCGCCGGATTTCCGCCGAATGCCACGCCCTGCACGCTCGGTGTGCCATCGGAGAAGGTCGAGTTCACGAGGACGGAGCCGTTGGGCAGCACGGCGAACGGCAATCCATAGAAGTTGCTGTGGTTGACGCCCAGCTGTGTTTCGCTCAGCACGCCGAAGCCGAAGTAGCTCGAGTGCTTGCCCTGCAGGCTGCCGAACCAGTTCGTCCGCTCGCCCATGTGCGCCGGAAGCTCGGTCGTCGCGCCACCCGACGGATCCTGCCGGCTCCACGAGCCGCTGAACGTGACGTTGAGCGCTTGGCCCGACGTCGATGAGGGTGGTGCGAAGTCCAGCGTGCCGAAGACCGACGCATTGTCGCTCAGCCGGTTTTCGGGAATCCCGCCGACCGTCGCCGGCACACCAGCGCGCTGCAGGATGCCGAGCAGCCGCGAGACCGAGTCGGGCGCGATGCCGGCCGTCTCGAGGCCGAGGGGGCCCGTGTTGAGCAAGGTCTGAAGATTGTTCATCCGCCGCCCGGCTTGATAGGCGATCGAATAGAATGACTTGTCGAACTGGATCGGACCGGCCACGAGCCCGCCGAGCGACAGGCTGCCGTACTGCTGGCCGAGCGCGCGAGCGCGGGCGTCGGTCCACTGCAACTGTGGCGCGTCGGCATTGTAGCTCATCGAGCGCACGATGTAGTTCGAGCCGGGCCGCGAGCGGACGTTGAGCAACCCGCCGCTGAAGTTTCCGCGCGACACATCATAGGGCGTGGTAATCACCGACGTCGACACGTTGGCGTCGCGCGGAAGATTCGACCCGCCGTAGTTCAGGCCGTTGAGCGTCGTCGCGTTCTGGTCCGGCGAAAGCCCGAGGACGGAGAATCCAGCCGGCCCGCCGTCGGCGCTCGGAATCAACTGCACGCCAGGGAGCGACGCCGCCATTGCCGCGAGATCGCCGAGCTGATCGGCCGAAACCGCCGCACCATTCACGGCGCGATCACTGCCGCTAATGTCGGCATTCAGATCGTTGCGGCTGGCTTTCTGCCGGTCAGCCTGCACCTTCACCGCGTCGAGCTGCGTGGCCACGCGTGTCAGTCGCGCGTCGGCGACGAGAATCTCCTGGTCGCCGGTCCGTTTGACCTCGAACCGCTTCGACGCGTATCCGAGCGCGCCGATGTTGATCCAGTAGTCGCCATCGTCGCCCGGAAAGGTGACGGTGAAGCGGCCGCTCTTGTCGGTTCGCGCAACGCGCGAGACGTTCCCCGAGAGGGAGGTGACCGTCACGTTCGCCCGTTCGACGGGCGTGCTGTCAGGCGCGGTCACTCGTCCGCGAATGACGTCAGTCTGAGCGAGGACGAGGTGGGAGTGGGCGGTTGCCGCCGCAACTGAAGCGGCGGCAACGAGAAACCAGCGCCGTGAGCTCACAAGAGAACCCGCGTTGGAGGGTCTTGAAGTGGGAAGCACAGATCGGCGGGACACCAAACGCGCAAACCATTAGTTGTCAGAAGCGCCAAAAGGGTTTACGCCGATCGTCTACGGAGTTTTCAGTAGAATACGTCGCTCCGCGGCTCGACGCAATGACGAAGCAGTGTCAATTTGGACGTTGGACGTTGGACGTTCGATGTTGGACGTCGCCATCCGCACCCTTCCTGAACGTCCGTCCAGGGTTAGCTTCGTTCCGGGCTCCAGGCTCAACGTCTACCGCCCAAGGCGAGCATGCCCACACTGGACGAGCTGTTCTCCGCTTCTCGCGCGGGTGACGCGATTGCCGCCCGACGCCTTCTTGAAGCGTCCCCCCAGCTCGCCTTGGAACGCGGCCGTCATCCCGCTTGGGGCGGCGAGCCAACGGCGCTCCATGTCGCGGTAGAGAACGAGCGGAGCGACATCGTTCGGCTCCTCCTCGACGCCGGCGCCGATCCCAATCCGCCAAGCGAGAGCTACGACGGGTGGACGCCGCTGCTCATCGCGGCGACGCGCGAGGCTGCGCCGATCGTCCAGCTACTCCTCACGCGCGGCGCGCGCGTTGGTGCATGGGAGGCAGCGGCACTTGGCGACGTCGTGAAGCTCGCCGTGCTGCTCGATGACGCGCCTACACTTGTCGCGGCGCGTGGACCGAACGATGCGCCGCCGCTCCACTTCGCGGCGACGGTCGGCCTGGCGCGTTTTCTCATCGAACGCGGCGCTCCCGTCGATGCCGTCGACAAATACGGGTCGACGGCGGCGCGCACCGCCGCCTATTCGCGCCCGCGCCGTGCCGTGGCGCAGTACCTGATGCGCGAGACGGGCGAGCGCGACGCGTGGCTCCTGGCCGCGGTCGACGACGTCGCGGGCCTCGCCAAGTTGAACGAAGCTGGGGTCGACGTTTGCACCGCGTATCGCGATGGTATCAACCCGGCGAGCAGCTTCGGCGAGACGCCGCTCCATACGGCCGCGGCGCTTGGCAACGTCGCCGCCGTCGAGCTTCTGCTCCGGCTCGGCGCCCGCCCGGATGGGGGCGCGCGCGACGCGACCCCCCTCCACTATGCGGCCAAACTCGGCTCTCGCGAGATGGTCGATACGCTGCTTGCCGCCGGCGCTGACGCTCGCCGGCGCGACGGGGAGCATCGCGCCACGCCGGCCGACTGGGCCCGATTCTTCGGGAACTTTCAGCTCGCCGCGTACCTTGAAGAAGTCGAAGCCTGACCCGGAGACCAATCGATGCCGACCCGCACCTCATTGAGCCGCCGCGAATTCGTCGTCGCCGCCTCGCTCATCCCGATTGTCGCCTTTTGGCGCTCGCGCTACGCACACCACACCGTGCCGTCGGTGCCGGGAGAGGTCACCATCGTCGAGTTCGACGCTGCCGGAAAGCGCGTCGGCGCGTCGCGGGTCGCCAAGGTCGTAAAGACCGACGCCGAGTGGCACGCGCAACTGGCGCCGGCTTCGTATCACATCACGCGCGAGGCGGGCACCGAGCGCCCTTTCACGGGCGCGTACTGGAACCTTCACGACCAAGGGATCTTTCGCTGCGTATGCTGCGACACCGCGCTGTTCAGCTCCGCAGCGAAGTTCGACTCCGGCACCGGTTGGCCGAGCTATTGGGAGCCGATCGCGGAGGAGAACGTACACCACGGCGCGCCGAGCGGCGGCTACGAGCCGAGCGAGGTCACCTGTCGGCGCTGCGACGCGCATCTCGGCGACCTGTTCGATGACGGCCCGAAGCCGACCGGACTCCGCTACTGCATCGATTCGGTCGCGCTCCGCTTCGTCAAACTCTCATAAAAGCTTCGTCACGTTCACGGCGGTCGCGCACGGCGGTCGCGCGCGGCGGACTCGGCGGCGCGCATCCGCGGCACGCGGCGTGCGGCTCGCAGTCCCGTGTCCGTCGACGCGCACGCCATCCGGGCGGGTAGTCGACAGCCCCAGCCGTGAGGAAACGACTATGGCGAACGACAATCAGAACTTCGACTGTCAGCAATGCAACGCGCACTTCCATTCGCGCGAGGAGCTCGACCGTCACAACCGTCAGCAGCACAGCGATACGCAACACTCCGGCTCGTCGAGCTCGCAGCAGAACTCGTCAGCCTCGGGAATCAACAACCGGGACGTGCAGCGCTGACAGAGCGCGTAGAGATCGTCGAACATGTCCGAGAGCGGCGCACCCGAACGGTGCGCCGCTCGTGGTTTTTCACTCCGCGTTCCGTCGACGCGCTAGTCAGCGCGCAAGGCCGACAGCGGATCGACGTGCGCCGCTCGCCGCGCGGGAAGGTACGCCGCGCCGAGCGCGACAACGGCGAACAGCCCAGTCACGGTGGCGAAGGTCAACGGATCCGTTGGCTCGATCTGAAAGAGGAAGTCGGCGAGCACCCGGGTGAGCACGGCCGACGCCGCCACGCCGATCAGCAATCCAGGGACGGCGAGGCCGAGCGTGCGGCGCAGGATGAGTCGCACTACGCCGGCCGGAGTCGCGCCGAGCGCCATTCGCACGCCGATCTCGTGCGTGCGCTGCGCCACCGAGTAGGCGAGCACGCCGTAGATGCCGATCAGCGCCAGGCCGAGCGCGAGCACCGAGAAGCTCGCCAGCAGTCGTGCCGCGAAGCGCGGCGATGCAATCGTCCAGCCGATCACGTCACGCAGGTCGTACACCTGGTCGACCGGGAGCAACGGATCGACGCTACGGATTGCTTCGCGCATCGCGGGCGCCACCGAGGCGAAGGGAGCGGTCCGGTGCACCACGTAGGACCCGCGACTGAGCAAACTGGGCTGCGGCGCCTGCCCGAGCGGTTGATAGAGCGCCGCGTCGCGGGGGGACGACAATGCCCTCTGCACGACGTCATTCACGACGCCGACGATCGTCACCCAGTCGCGCGCCGTCGGCTTGTCCTTGAACGCGATGCGCTTGCCGACTGCATCGCCGGAGGGCCAGAACTTGCGCGCGACCGACTCGCTGACGATCACCACACTCGGTGCGTTGGGGCCGTCGTTGTCGTCGAATGCGCGCCCCTGCAGCAGGTGCATGCCCACGGCGCGAAAGTAGCCCGTGCTCACGATGAGCTTGTCGGCCATGTAGTCGCGTGGCAGCGCTCGGCCGTCCTCCATCTTGAAATCACCGGCCGTTAGCGACACGCCCAACGGCCGCCAATTGATCGACCCCACCGCGTCGACGCCAGGGATCCGCGCCAGTGCCGCGAGGACACGGGCGTGATAGTCACGCGCGCGCTCGACCGTCGGGTACCGATCGGGCGGGAGATCGATCGTCGCTACCACCCGATCGGCAGTAGCGAAACCGAGGTCGACCGACTGCAGCCGACGTAGACTGCGCACGAGCAGGCCGGCGCCGACGAGCAATACGAGGGCGAGCGCGACTTCGACGACGACGAGCACAGAGCGGAGCCGGGCACGGCCGCCAACGACCGTGCGCGCTCCGGCGGCGAGCGCGGAGCGCAGGCGGAGCTCCGTCGCGTGAAGGGCCGGCGCGAGTCCACAGACGAGCGTCGTCAGCGCCGCGAGGCCAATCGCGAACGCGAGCACACGCGCGTCGAGGTGGATGCTCTCCGGACGCGGGAGCGTCTGACTCGGTGCAGCGGCGACGAGTGCGCGCACGCCGGCGAACGAGACGCCGATGCCTAGAACGGTTGCCATCCCCGCGATGGCACATGCCTCGGTCAGGAGTTGCCGGATGAGACGCGTCCGGCCGGCGCCGAGCGCGGAACGCACCGCCATCTCCCGGTCGCGAACGGCGACGCGCATCAGCAGCAGATTGGCGACGTTCGCGCAGGCGATGAGCAGCACGAATGCGACGGAGCCGGCGAAGATGAGGAGCGACGTTCGTGCATCCCCGACGAGGAGCTCCTTGAGCGGCATGAGCGTTGGAACGAGCGCGGCGCGATCGAGTCCTTCGGGCATCTCGAGATGCGCGGTGAGCGCCGACCAACGTGCCCGCGCCTGCTCCTCCGTCAGCCCCGGCCGAATCCGCCCGACGACGAGCCGCGTCATCATGGTATGCTCCATCCGGCGCACGGTGACCGGCGTCCAGAATTCAGCCTCATGAGGAAACTGGAACGACGGTGGCATCACGCCGACGATCGTGCGCGCCACACCGTCGATCTGCAAGACGCGGCCGAGGACTTTGGCGTCGGCGTGGAAACGGTCGCGCCAGAGACGGTCGGAGAGGACGACGATGTGGTCGTCGTCGCCGGCGGCGTGGTGAAAGGTGCTTCCCATCTCGGGTGCAACGCCGAGCACGTCGAAAAAGTCGCCAGTCGCCAGTCCGTCGGTCAGTTTCACCGGATCGCCGACGCCACGCACGGTTGCGGACTCGGACCAAAAGGCGGCAAGCCCGTCGAACAGCTCGTTGTGCCCTTCGGCGGCGATGAAATGCCGATCGTACAGCCCAGGGATTGGCGAAAACGGCCCCGGCGGCGGGTTGAACCCGGCGATGTACAGTCGGCCGGGCGATCGAAAGGGCAGGGGCCGCAGGAGGACGCCATTCATCACGGTGAACATCGCCGTGGTTGCGCCGATGCCGATGGCGAGCGTGACGATCGCCATCGCAGCGACCCCGGGCGACCGGCGGAAAGAGCGCCAGGCAAAGCGAAGGTCCTGTTCGAGTTGCTCGACCCAGAGGCCCAGCCGCCCCCAGCTCTCACGCGTGACCTCGCGGACGTGTCCGACATTGCCGAACTCACGCCGCGCCGCCGCCGCCGCCTCTCCGGGTGATTCGCCTCGCGCGATGCGATCCGCGACCGCCATCGCGAAATGCGCGCGCAGCTCGTCGTCGAGCGCCGCGCCGCGCTCGTCGCGACGGCGGCGCCAGAACAGCAGTGAGCGTTTCATGATTCGCCCGCCGCCGCTGGCTGCCGCATGACGCCCGCAATCGCGTCGCTGAGTCGTTCCCATCGCGAGCGCTCGACGGCGAGCTGTTTGTGTCCGGCCGCCGTTAGTCGATAGACGCGGACGCGCTGCTTGTTTTCGGACACCTCCCAGGCCGCGCCAATCCATTTTTTCTTCTCGAGGCGGTGCAGCGCGGGATAGAGCGAGCCGGTATCGACCTGCAGCGTGTCGTGCGAGCTGGCTCGGATCATCTGAGCGATGCCGTAGCCATGGCGCGGGCCCCATCGCAGGGTCTGGAGCACGATGAAGTCGAGCGTGCCCTGAAGGAGCTCGATACGGGAGAGCGGTTGCTTGGCCACGGCCGCCATCACAGGCTTGGGTGTAGGCAACCTACGGCCATGGGGGTTGGATGTCTACATGGTGGCGGGCGTGGATCGTGGATCGTGGATCGTGGGACGTGGGGTGGATGATGTTCGGACGAGGCGGAGACAGATGGGTGTCGGAATCGTTCAATACGCGTTCGCCATGGCGCGCGAGATTGCGCATGTGCCGCCGCGCCGCGGGCGGAGAGCCGCGCGTCGAGGCGGTCACCGGTCCCGTCACCCGAGGTAATGCGCCCATGCCAACCGGAACTCCGCGCCATTTGCCGTTCGCGCGCCAGAGCCTGACCCGGCTCGAGCAGTTGCCAAACATCGGCCCATCGCTCGCCGCGAGCCTTCGCCAGGTCGGCATCGAGCGGCCGAGCGATCTGACCGGGCGCGATCCGTTCGCGCTCTACGAGGCGTTGTGCTCGGCCAC
>JBIOHX010000121.1:0-10620 GCA_044449465.1 Gemmatimonadales bacterium
CCCCACCAACCACACCACGCCCCTCAAGATGCGCGCCTCCCCCCCTAAGTCAGCGGGGGGGTATTGTTGGGTCCCCCCATGCCCGCCCATCTCACATGATTGCTCGCCTGCTCAGCGGATATACGCGCTGCTGTTGGCCAGGATCGTTCCGATATGAAATTCGATCGTCTGCCCGGGCGCCACGATCAGCTGACCGCTCGAAGCGCGTCCATTTCCACCGATCGGCGACGCAACGAGGCGCAGCCCGGTGGAGGTCACCGCCGGGTCGAGCACGAATGACCGCGTCGTCGTCCCGCTCACGGTGCCGAGCCGCGTGGCGACGCCGTTCGACACGGAATAGATGTCCATGTCCAGAAAGTTGTCGTTCTTGACCGTCACACCGACCGCGTTCGCCGGGACCACTTCGCCCGCCGCCTCACCCGATCTCGAACACGCGCTGGCGGCCACCGTCGTCATCATCGCCGCGAAGATCCCCCCCACCACCCGTCGCTGCCACATATCAATCTCCTCCCAAGCCCATCGGCCTCGAGTGTACGTTGTGTCGTGCGAGCCGCGCCCGCGAGGCGTTGAAAAGCATAGTGGATGCCAGCTTGAGGCAATTCGTTGTGCCTGTTATGATTAGACGCACACAACAGCGCGCCGCACCGGTGCGCACCCGCGAGCTCAGCGCTCCGGGCTCGACATTTCCCCTCCTCCCGTTCTGGCAACCAGCGGGGGGCGGTCAAGACCAAAGGGAGGATTGCCGACGCATGACGCGCCAATATGAGGCGGTCTACGTCTTCGATTCGACGCTCGAAGACGCCGCCATTGCCGACAAACTCGGCCGATTTCACGAACTGCTCGGTACGCCGGGCGACCTGCAAATCAACCATTGGGGCCGGCGCCAGCTCGCCTACCCCATCGGCCGCCGCGAGTCGGGCTACTACGCCATTGCCCGGTTCTCCGCCGACGCCGCCACCTTGCCCGAATACGAGCGCGCCATCAAGCTCGACGACGGGATCGTTCGCCATCTGATCACGCTCTTCGAGCACGAGGTCGGCGCTCCGCCGATGTCCGAAGAGGAGCTCGCCGCCGCCAACCGTCGTCGCGAGTCCGATGACGACGAGGACGAAGAATAGCCATGCGACGCCCCCAGAAGACCTGTCCGTTCTGCGAGACCCGCGTCCGGTTCGTCGACTATAAGGATGACCGGATGCTCGGCCGCTTCATCACCGACCATGGCAAGATTTTGCCGAGCCGGTTGAGCGGCGTCTGCTCGCGCCATCAGCGCCAGCTGTCGACGGCGATCAAGCGCGCGCGCTACCTGGCGATCGTTCCGTACATTCGCGGGATGCAGGCGTAGGGCATGACCGATCCGGCGCCGGACAGCAACGACACTCCGACCGAGCCGGCGGTGCAGCACGATGCGCCGGCGTCGACGTCCAACTTTGCTCCGCCCGCCGCGCTCAACGCGGCGCCGACGGAGCGTGGCTGGGGTCGTCTGCTCCTGGCGCTCGCAGCATTCGTCCTTGCGCCAATGCTGCCGCAGGTTCGCGCGCTGCTGCCGATCGACCAGACGGTGGTGCTGTTCGTTCCGGCGGTGGCGGCGTGTGCGCTGGTCGGTTGGTGGGCGGGCGGACGCGCCTTCCTCGCGATCGCGTGGATGGCGATCGCGGTACTGCTCACGGCGCAAGCCACGAGCGGCGCGATGGATCCCGACGCGGCCGCATTCTACAATCTGGCGCGGGGATGGAGCCTGTTGCTGGCCGGGGCGTTCGGGCTCGTGTGTCTCTTCGCCGAAGAGCGGCCCATGTTCTCGCGCGCGCTCCTCACAGTCGGCGTCACGCTGGTGCTCGCGGGCATCATGAGCATGCTCGGACCGGTGACGCTGTCGCACGCCGCAGGTGCGGTTTCGGCGGAATACGCGCGTCGCAACGCCGAGACGATGGCGACGCTGAACGGCTTCATCAAGTCGCACCCGCAGGAGTGGCAGCAACTCACCGCCAAGATCCCGGAGCTCACCCAGCTCACTACAGAGACGGAAAAAGAGCTTGGATTGATCTCCGAGTTTGGCTACGCAGTGTTCCCGGCGCTGCTGGCGCTCGAATCGCTCGCCGCGCTGGCGCTGGCGTGGGCGACGTACCACCGACTCGGCCGCGCGCGGCTCGGCGCGCCGCTGCGCCCGCTGCGCGAGTTTCGATTCAACGATCAGTTGGTGTGGGGACTGATCGTCGGCCTCACCGTGATGCTGCTGCCGACGCTCACGGCGCTCCGCGGCACCGGGAAGAATCTGCTGCTGTTCTTCGGGGCGCTGTACGCGATGCGGGGATTCGGCGTCCTGAGCTGGTTCATGGCGCCGGGGAGTCTGGGCATCACCGTCGGCTTAGGGTTCCTGATGTTGTTCGCGCCCGTGGTCAACGCGATCGCGGCGCTCGTGTTCATGCTGCTGGGCGTCGCCGCGCTTGCCCTCGGGCTCGGCGACACCTGGGCGGATTGGCGGCGGCGAGCGCGGCCGTCCCCATAGCGCACCCACAGAGCATTCTTTGGCGTTTCGCAATCGCCATCCAACGCAGCTCATCGAACGGAGTCGATCATGGAAATCATTTTGCGCCAGGCGGTCGAGAACCTCGGCAAGCCGGGCGACGTCGTGAAGGTCAAACCAGGGTACGCGCGCAACTATCTTCTGCCGCACGGCCTGGCGTACGAAGCAACAGCGGGCAACCTCAAGCGCATTCAGCAGGAGCGCGAGCGCCTGGACGCCGCGGAAAACGAGCGCCGCGGCACGGCGCAGGGCCTGGCGGAAAAGCTCGAGCAGGTATCGCTCACCTTCTCGGCACGGGTCGGCGACGAGGGCAAGCTGTTCGGCTCCGTGACCTCGGCGGACGTCGCGGCGCAGCTCGAGGCGCAGGGCTTTCACATCGAGAAGCGGCAGATCGATTTGCACGAGCCGATCAAAGCACTCGGCGTGTATCGGGTGCCGATCCGCCTGCACGCCGATGTGAAGCCGGAGGTTCGGGTCTGGGTGATCAAGCAGTAAGGCGCGTCGCGCGTCGGCGCGCTCGAGCCGCCGACTGTCAGCCGCCGTGGGCCGTCAGCGATAGCCGACGGCCGACACCGAGAGTATCCTACAAATACCCGTCATGCCCGCGCCTTCGCAGACCACTTCCGACTCACTCGCCCTCGCCCAACGCGCCGCGCAGATCGCGCTCGACAACAAGGCGGAAGACGTCGTGCTGCTGGACCTCCGAGGAGTCACGGACATGACGGATGCCTTTTTGATCGTCAGCGGGACGTCGGATACGCACGTGCGGGCGATCGGTGAGCATCTGATCGCCGACATGAAGAAGGAGGGCGCACGCGCGTACCATGTCGAGGGGTTGGAGAAAGGCCGTTGGGTGCTGCTCGATTTCGTCGACTTCGTGGTGCACGTGTTCCATCCCACGCTGCGCAACTTCTATCAGCTCGAGCGCCTGTGGTCCGATGCGGAACGGATTCCGCTGGAGAGCGGACAAGGAATGAGTGCGTGACGCGCGCGGGCCGCGAACGCGTCGGGCGGGCGGGTCGCCTCGCGCTCCTCGCCGCCTTCGCGCTCGCCGCCCCCGGCGCGCCCGCCGCAGCCCAGAACTACTTCGGGCAGAACCAGGTCCAGTACGACACCTTCCACTGGCAAGTGCTCGAGACCGAGCACTTCCTCATCTATTTCTATCCGGAAGAGCGGGAGGCGACGACCACCGCGGCGCGGATGGCCGAGCGCGCCTACGCGCGCCTTTCGCGGATGCTCGACCACCAGTTCCGCGAGAAGAAGCCGATCATGCTCTTCTCGTCGCGCAGCGACTTCGGCCAGAACAACGTCGTCGGTGACTTGGGCGAAGGCACGGGCGGTGTGACGGAAGCGGAGCGGCATCGCATGCTGCTCAACTTTACCGGGGACTACAAGAGCTTCGAACACGTCCTCACGCACGAGATGGTGCACGCCTTCCAGTACGACATCTTTGCGCGAGGCAAAGCGGGCAACGGGCTGGCGACGCTCCAGCAATTCCTTCCTCCGCTCTGGTTCAGCGAAGGAATGGCGGAGTACCTGTCGCTGGGACCGGCCGGGCCCGCGACCACGTCGTGGATGCGCGATGCGGCGCTCAACGGAAAGATTCCGAGCATCGAGGATCTCGGCGCCGATCCCGACAAGTATTTCCCATACAAGTACGGCCAGTCGCTCTGGAGCTTCATCGGCGCGAAGTGGGGAGACGAAGCGATCGGGCAGATCATGGCGTCGGTGCCGAGCGTCGGCGTCGAGCGCGCCTTCCGCCGCGAGCTCGGCGTGTCGTTCCAGGAGCTGGGCGACGAGTGGCGCGAGGACGTCCAGACGCGACTCCTGCCGGCGGTCGGCGGCATGACGAGGCCGCGGCAGTTCGCGCAGCCGTTGCTCACCCACGAGCGGAGCGGCGGCGAGATCTTCCTGGCACCGGCGCTGTCGAATGACGGCTCGACGATCGCCTTCCTGTCGAACGGCAATACGCTCCGCGGCCAGGTGTTCATCGATCTCTGGCTCGCCAATGGCGAGACGGGCGCGCGGGTGGCGCGGCTGGTCAAGAGCACGGTGAACACGGATTTCGAGGAGCTTCGGTTCCTGTATTCGCAGAGCGCGTTCTCGCCCGACGGGCGGCTCATCGCGGTGACCGCCGAGCGGCGCGGGCGCGACCTGATCTACCTGTTCGACGTTCGCTCGCGAAAGATCGTCCGCCGGCTGGACTTCGGGCTGGAGTCGGCGACCGGCCCGAGTTGGTCGCCCGACGGGAGGCAGCTCGTGTTCAGCGGCATCCGCGGAGGCATTAGCGACCTCTATGTCGTGCATGCCGATGGCTCCGGTCTCCGCCGGCTGACGAACGACCCGTTCGGCGACGTGCAGCCGCAATGGTCGCCTGACGGCAAAACGATTGCGTTCGTTACGGATCGAGACGGCGCCGACTTCGCGCTGCTCGAGTTCAAACCTTGGCGCATCGCGCTGCTCGACCTGGCGAGCGGGGCGATCTCGCCGCTGCCGGGCCAGGACGGCCTGAATCTCAATCCCCAGTGGGCCCCCGACGGGCGCTCGATCGCCTACATCTCCGACCGCAGTGGGACCCCCAACGTCTTTCTCTACGATCTCGGGGCGCGCGAGCACTACCAGCTCACCAACGTCGCGGGCGCCGTCGGGGCGCTCACCGAATACAGCCCGGCCATCTCCTGGGCGCGCGGCGCGGACCGGTTGGCATTCACCTACTACGAGAACGGCGAGTACACCGTCTGGGCGGTGAACAACCCGCGTGCACTCCGCGGCGAGCCGTACCACCAACACCCCACGCCACGCCGCGTCGTCGCCGCGCCCGCAACGCCGGCGGCATCAGCCACCGCGGCGGCCGCGGCGCAGACCGACAGCACGGGGCCCGCCGTCTCGGTCGTCGCGCTGCTCGATTCGCTGGAGCTCGGGCTTCCCGATACGACGCGCTTCCGCGTGACACCCTACCGCGTGCGCTTCCAGCCGGACTTCTCGGCCCGGCCAACCGTCGGCTACACGCCGGACGCGCTCGGCCGCAGTGTCTTTGGCGGTACGACGCTGGTGATGAGCGACATGCTCGGCAACAACCATCTCGCGATCTCGGGCGAGATCAACGGCCGGCTGAGCGAAGCGCGGGCGTTTCTTGGGTACACGAACCTGGCCGGCCGCTGGCAGTACACCGCCGGCTTCTCGCAGACGCCGTACTACTTCTTGTCTGCCGATTCGCTGGGCGCGACGACCGACCCAAGCGTGGCCCTGGAGCGACAGCAGATCACGACGTACGTCGCGCGCCAGCTGTTCGGCGTCACCGAGTATCCGCTCAGCCGATTCACGCGCGTCGAGCTCGGCGGCGGATTCAACAACATCGACCGCAGCCGCTTGTTCGTCACGCGGAACGTGCTCAACGGAGCATCGGCCGGGGGCTATTCGGTCGACAGCACGCACCGTGACCAATCGCTCGACTACATCGACGGGCAACTCGCACTCGTGTCGGACAACACGCTGTTCGGCTACACCGGGCCGATCATGGGCCGCCGATACCGCGCGCAGGTGAGCCCGGTGGTCGGATCCTACTACTGGACGCAATTCCTCGCCGACTACCGGCGGTACGATCCGATCATCTTCAACTACCTCACGCTGGCGACGCGGCTGTACGGCGACGTTTCGATCGGCAAGGATGAGACGGCCTTTCCGAAATACATCGCGCGCCCCGACTTCGTTCGCGGGTACGATCGAAACAGCACCTTTTATCTCTCTTGCCCGGTGATCGGCGCCAACCCGACGAACTGCAGCGCCGTGCAACTCTTGGGGAGCCGCGTCGCGGTGGCGAACGCGGAGCTGCGCTTTCCGTTGGTCCGACGCGTGGAGCTCGGATTCCTGCCGATGGATCTGCCGCCGGTGGACGGACTGTTTTTCTACGACGCCGGCCTGGCGTGGTCGCGCGGGCAGTCCGTGTATGCGGCGCGTCCGTCGAACTACGACGTCTCGAAGCAGCGCTACCCGCTTCGCAGCTATGGGTTCGGTCTCCGGCTCAACCTGTTCAACTACGCAATCGTGCGTTGGGACTACGCGATCCCTCTCGATCAAGTTGGACATCGCGGCGTGTGGACCTGGTCGCTCTGGCCCAGCTTCTGACCGGCGCTCGGGAAAGGTGGCCGAGGCCGCGAACGCTTATCTTTCCGCGCGTGCGCCCGCTCATCGCATCGGCGCTCCTGGCCGCCGCCGGCGTGGTTGGATGCGGTGGCGGTGAGCGCGCCAATCCGCCGGCCTCGCGCACGGCGTCGACCCTCACACGACCGCGTGGCATCGATGCGCTGCTGTTGCGCGTGCCGCGGGCCGGCGGCGGCGCGCGCGTGGTCGCCTATCCGAGCACGGACTCCACCGTGTGGACTTCGACGGGCGACGCGCCGGCACTCGACCACATGCTCGGGCTCGATCGCGACGCCGGCACGCTGGCCGCCGTCGACCGGCGCGGCGAGCCGCTCTGGCTCGATCTGCGAACGGGCGACGTTACGGTGGCAACGCGCAAGCCGCTGCGTGACGTCACATCGAACGACGGCTCGACGATTTACGGCATCGGCACCGACGGGGCGGTGGCGCGGTTCACTCCATCGGGAAACTGGGTGTTCAAGCCGCCGCGCGCCGCGCGCGCGATCTTTCCCGAACCTGGCGGCACGCTGCTGGTCCTCGGCGGCCGCGGGGACCAGGCGCTGTTGTGGCGCATCCATCCACCGGCGTCGAAGATTCTCGACTCACTCGCGGTGCGCGGGGCGGTCGGGGGCACGGGCGGTCCCCTGGGCGACCGCATCTTCCTGACGACGGCCAAGCACGCGCTGGTCGGCGTCCGCCCACGGGCGATGACGATCACGCGCACGATCTCGTTCGACTACGGCATCCGCGCCCTCGTCACCACGGCGAGCGGCGATCGCTTCTACGTCATCGCCGATTCGTCGAACGAGATGACGATCGTCGATCCGTACCAGGACCGGATCGCCAAACGCATCGCGCTTCCAGGTCGAGCGCGCGACGTTCGCGTCGATCCGTTCGGCCGATACGTGCTCGTTCGGCCGGCGACCGGAGATTCGGTGTGGGTCGTTGGCATTGGTACCGACCGGGTGTTCGGGAGCGTTCGCACGCAATGGCGCGGCGACGTTCCATTCGTCGCGCCCGATGGCGCCGTGGCGGTGACCGACGGATCGGATCTCGTGTTCGTGGACGGCGCGTCGCTGAAAGAAGTGCAGCGTGTGGGTGGAGGCGCGTCAGACTTTTGGTATCCGTTCGTGTGGGACGGCTTTCGTCCGCGCGCATCGGCGCTCGACACGCTGGCGCGCTTTCCCGGCGACAGCGACTCGACGACGGCCGCCGTGATGACGCCGCCCGACACGGCGCACCCCAAGGCGGCACCGGTAGATTCGGTGCGGCTCGGGTTCACCGTGTCGTTCGCCAGCTTGCTCGATGAAGCCAAGGCGCGTGACCAGGCCAACAAGATTTCGGTGAACGGACAGACCGCGCGTGTCGTCACGACGATGACGAGCGGCATGGCGGTGTACCGCGTCGTGCTCGGGCCGTATCCGACGCGCGATGAAGCGGATCGCGCCGGCCGGGCGTCGGGGCAATCGTACTATGTGTATGCGGGGGCGCCGTGACCGATCCGGTCTTTGCCCCCGTGTTCGACTGGGAGGCGGCGGGGCGTAAGCTCGGCGCCACGCTCGACGCATTTCACGCCGTGATCGTGACGGGCTCCGATCCCGTTGCCACGGGCTACGTGGCGATCGGCATCGGTCGCGCGCAGGCAGGACGTCGTCGCGCGGCGGTTGGGGATCTGTTCGGCGACTCACCGCCGATTGTGTCGCTCATCGACAGCGACGATCCGCACGGGCTCGTCGACAGCTTTCTCTACGGCGTGTCGCTCGGCCGGATAGCGCACCTCGTGCCTGATGCCGGCCAGCTGTTCGTGATGGCGAGCGGCTCGGAGCGGCCGGTGTACGAGGAGATGCTGCCGAATCCGCGATGGAAGCGACTCACCGCGGGGTTCCACGAAGTCGGGGCGCTGCTCGTGCTCGCCGTGCCGTCGAGCGCGGCCCATGTCGAAGATCTCGCGGAGGCGAGTGACGGCGTTGTGGTCGTGGGTGACGCGATGCCGCCGGCGCTCCCCGCGTCGATGGTGATCGCCGCCGTGCGCCGGCCGCGCGAAGGCGGTCCGGCGCGCGAACGCGTCGTCGAACGACCGGCCGCGGGTCTCGCCGAGGGGCTGCCAGAGGCGACCAGCGCGAAGGCGGCGTCTTCGGAGTCGGTTCCAACCGCCGCGGTGGACGGCGCGCGTCCGTCGCGCCGGGCCGCGATGCAAGGGAGGTGGAAGCAGTGGCGGCCCTCCGTCCCCGGCATCGTGTTGTCAGTCGCGATCGTTGCCGCCATCGCCTGGCTCGCGTATCGACCGCTGTCGCGCGGCGGGCGATCGACGTTCGGTCCAAAGCCGGACTCGGCGAACTCACTCAAGGCGGTGCTTCCCGCCACGAGCGGATCGCCGGCCGGGACGAGCGCGGCCGGAACGACGGCACCGGCGCCGCCGCCGCGCCCGCAGAACGTGCAAGACTCCGCGCAAGCCGCCGCATACGCGGTACAGTTGATGGCTGCGAATACGGAATCAGGCGCTATCTTGAAGCTGCAACAAGATGGCAAGGACATGCCGGCGGCCACCTTCGCGCCGGTGTCGGTTCAGGGAGTGCACTGGTACAAGGTGATCAGCGGCGCGTTCGTCGATCGCGCGGACGCCGACTCGCTCCTGGCGAGATTTCGGCGGAGCGGCCTTCTCGACGCGACGAGCGGCGGCGTGGTGCAGGTGCCGTTCGCGTTCTTGATCGAATCCGACGTGCCGGCGGCGGCGGTGCCGGGCATGGTAGCGACGTACGCCGATCATGGTCAACCGGTGTACGCGCTGCGGCAGCGCGACGGTAAGATCTGGCTGCTCGTTGGGGCGTTCGGATCGGCCGACGAGGCGGCGCTGTACGCGGAATCGCTTCGCGCATCGGGGATCACGCCGGTGCTGGTGTATCGCAAAGGGAGAACGTTCTAGTGCGGCTGACCAAGCTCGAGCTCCAGGGATTCAAGTCGTTCGCCGACACGACCGAGATGATCTTCAATCCGGGCGTGACGGCGATCGTCGGGCCGAACGGGTGCGGCAAATCGAACGTATCCGACGCGGTGCGCTGGGTCCTCGGTGAACAGCGGGCACGGTTGCTGCGCGGCGCGAAGATGGAAGAAGTGATCTTCCAGGGCTCCTCGGCGCGGCGCGCCGTGAACGTGGCCGAAGTGTCATTGCACTTCTCCAATGAGGACGGCACGCTCCCGGTCGCGTTCAAGGAGGTCGTGATCACCCGGCGACTCTCGCGGTCCGGGGAGAGCGACTACTTTCTGAACCGCGCGCCCTGCCGGCTCCGCGACATCTCGGACCTGCTCCGCGGCACCGGTCTCGGCGCCGACACGGGGGTGGTGATCGAGAGCAAGATGATCGATGCCCTGCTCTCCGACCGCCCCGACGACCGCCGAGAGCTGTTCGAGGAAGCGGCGGGCGTCGGTCTGTACCGCGACCGCCGCCGCACGACCGAGCGCCGCCTCGAAGAGACCAACGTGGACCTCCAGCGCCTCGACGATCTGATCTCCGAGGTGCAGAGCCAGGTACGGTCGCTCGCCCGGCAGCGCCGGCGGGCCGAGCGCCATTCGGAGCTCAGCGGCCGGCGCTTCACGATCGAGATCGCGCTCGCCAAGCGCGAAATGGAAGCCTGGCGCGAGGAGTTGGAGCGGCTCGATGAGCGCGTTCGCGAGCTGCGAGAGTCTGCGCCGCGGGGCGACCAACTCGTGCGCGACGCCGAGGCGGCACGCGACGCGGCCCACGGCAAGCGCGCCGCGGCCGAAGCGCAGCGTGCCGAACTGCTGCGACTCGTGTCGAACCTCCGAGAGCAGGTGCAGCAGGTGCGCGGCGAGATGGCCGTGGCGGAAGAGCGCCGGCGCAACGCGCTCGCGCGGCGGCAGCGCGCCGAGCTCGAGGCGAATGAGGGCGAGGCGTACGGCGTGCGGCTCGCGGGCGATCGTGAGCACGCGGAGAGCGATCG
>JBIOHX010000122.1:0-10505 GCA_044449465.1 Gemmatimonadales bacterium
CCCTAACGCAATGATGTCGTCGGAACTCTGCCCGCGCCCCCTTCAATCCCCAGCCGCCGGCACCGCGTGCTCCGCCGTCATCTGCTTCGGCGTCTTCCCAACCAATCGCATGAACCCCCGCCGCCACTCGTCGAGAATCTCGTACCCCGTCGGAATCACCAGCAGCGTCAGAAACGTCGACGTCAACACGCCGCCGATCACCGCCACCCCGAGCGGCGCACGGAATTGCGCGCCCTCGCCACGGCCCAAGGCGACCGGGATCATCCCCGCGATCAGCGCGAACGTCGTCATCAGGATCGGCCGCAGACGGATGGCGCCCGCCTCGATGAGCGCCTCCCGCAATGGCAGGCCGCGCTCCTCGCGCGCCCACTTCGCGAAGTCGATCAGCAAAATGGCATTCTTCGCCACGATCCCCATCAAGAGGATCACGCCGATCAGGCTCATGATGTTGATCGTCATCCCGGTGATCGCCAACGCCAGCATCACCCCGATCAGCGACAGCGGCAGCGACATCAGAATCGCCACGGGGTCGATGAACGAGCCGAACTGAACGACGAGGATCAGATACATGAGCAAGACCGCCAGTCCCAGCGCCGAGAAAATCTGCCCGAAGACTTCCGCCTGCGACTCGGCGTCGCCGCCGATCGTGAACCGCACGCCGGCGGGCAACCTCAGCTTCTCGAGCCGCGACTGAATGTCCGCCGTGACGTCGCCCGCGGCCCGCCCCGATGTGTTGAGCTCGACCGTCACCACGGGATCGCGATTGAGGTGATCGATGATCGCCGGGCCGATGCCCTGGCGAATCGTCGCCACCTGGCCGAGCGGCATCGTCGTCGGCGTTCCATTCGGTCCGATCACGACCATTGGCAGTTGTGTGAGATCCGACGCGCGCTGGCGCGATTCGGGATTCAATCGCACCGTGACCTTACGCGACTTGCCGCTCGGGTCGATCCAGTAGCCGGCGTCGAGCCCCGCGAACGCCGGGCGAAGCGATTGCGCCACCTGCCCCACGGTCACGCCGAGCGATCCGGCGATGCCGCGATCGAGATCGATCTCGAGCTCCGGCTCCTGCCCCTTCGTCGACAGCCCGATGTCGACCGCGCCCGGCACCTTCTCCACCTCGGCCTTCACCATGTCGGCAGCCGTCGCCAGCGCCGCGACGTCCTGTCCGCGAAGTTGGAGCTGGATCTGCTTGAACCCCGCATTGAAGTCGCTCGTGAATACCGAGATCGTCATGCCCGAGAGGTGCGCGGTCTCCTGGCGGAGCTCCTCCGCGAGCTGTTCGACCGAGACGCCCCGTTCCGCCTTGGGCACCGTGCGCACGTAGATGTTGCCTTCATCCACGCCGCCGGTCGCGCTGTTCCCGAGCGTCGTGTAGGTGTATCGCACCTCCTTGTGCGACCGCGCGATGTTCGCCGCCTCCTCAGCCTTGAGCCGCGTGTACTCGAGGTTCGAGCCCGGCGGCGTCTCGATCGCCATGATGAACTCGGCGCGGTCGTCCTCGGGGAAGAACGACGTGCCGACGTTGCGCACGACCGGTACCTTCTGCGGAAGCACGACGAACACCGCGAGGCCGGCGAGCACGATGACAACGCGCACGACCGGCGGAAGACGCTTGGCGATCAGCCCGAACACGACGATCGCGACGCCGGCGAGCGCCGCCGCGAGCCCGGTCAACCCGCGAGTCGGCAGGAAGAACGACGCGAAGAACGTAAGCACCGCCATCGCCATCATCGCCGTGCGATGATCGAGCGCCCAGGCGATCACCTTCTTATAGTTGCCGGCCTGTCGATTGAACCAGCCGTTGAAGGCGTCGAGCTTGCGCGTGATCCAGGCGCGCTCGTGCGCCGGCTTGTGCGGGTCGGGCCAGTACGCCGAGAGCATCGGGTCGAGCGAGAACGACACGAACAGCGACACCGCCACTGAGCAGGCGATGGTGAGCGCGAACGGCTTGAACCATTGGCCGCCGATGCCGGGCATGAACCCGATCGGCACGAACACGGCGAGAATCGAGAAGGTCGTTGCCGCGACGGCGAGCCCGATCTCGTCGGTGCCGTCATGCGCCGCGGTGAAGTGGTCTTTCCCCATCTCCACGTGGCGCACGATGTTCTCGCGCACGACGATCGCGTCGTCGATCAATATGCCGATCGCCAGCGAGAGCCCGAGCAGCGACATCGTCTCGAGCTTGAACCCGAGCGCCCACACGGCGATGAAGCTCGCGAGCACGGAGATCGGCAGCGCCACGCCGGTGATCACCGTCGACCGCCAGGAATTCAAGAACAGAAAGACCACGAGCACGGTGAGCAGGGCGCCGAGGAGAAGCGCCTCCTCGACGTTGCTCACGGCGTGTTCGACGCGTACGCCGGAATCCTTGACGAGATCGATCGTCGTTCCCTTGGGAAGCGTCGTGTCGATCTGCGCGAGACGGTCGCGCACCTTCTGCGCGACGTCCGTGGTGCTATAGCCGTTCGCCTTCTTGACGTCGATGCCGATCGCCTCGGTGCTGTTGAACAGCGCCAGCGTGCGCGGCTCTTCGGTGCCATCATGGATCGCGGCGACCTGCCCGAGCCGAATGAGCTGCCCGTTCCGGTCGGCGACGACGAGGTTGTTGAACTCGGCCGGCGTCTGGAGACGGCCGCGCAGGCGGATGGCGCGCTCGTCGAGCGAGCCGTTCACCCGGCCCACCGGCGCGGCGAGGTTCTGCGCCTCGAGCGCTTGCGCGACCTGCGCGACACTCACGTTCGCGGCTTGGAGCTTGTGCGGGTCGACCTCGACGGTGAGCTCGCGATCGACCTTGCCGAAGATCTGCACGTCGGCCACGCCCGGAATGGCGCGCAGCTCGCGCGTGATTCCCGGGTCGGCCAGGCGCGTGAGCTCCGCGGGCGTGAGCACCGTCGACGAGATCGCGATCGAGACGATCGGACGGTCAGTGCTGTTGAACTTCTGTATGATCGGCTCCTTCATCTCCGTCGGAAGGTCGGAGCGGATCGTCGAGATGGCGTCGCGCACTTCCTGCGAAGCGACGTTCATGTCTTTGTCGAACAGGAACTCGATCATGATCATCGAGTAGCCGTCGTACGCCTTCCCCATGATGCGCTTGATGCCGGAGATCGAGCCGATCTGCTCCTCCACCGGCTTCAGCACCTCGCTCTCGACGACGTCCGGCGACGCGCCCGGATAGACGATTCCCACGGTCAGGAACTGCGGCGCGACGTCGGGAAATTCATCGGTCTTAAGCTTGAACAGCGCAAAGCTCCCGAAGATCACCAGCGCCAACATCGCGACGACGGTGATGAGCGGACGCTTGATCGCGAAATCGGAGATGATCATGGCTTCGCCACCGTGTCCGACGGCGCGCTCACCTTGATCGGCGTCTTCTCGGAGATGCCGCGCGCGGCGCCGAGGAGGATCGTGTCACCCGGCTGGACACCGGCGCTGATCTCGACCGTCTCGTTCTCCGCGTCGCGAATGCCGAGCGTCACTTCGGTCTTCGTCACCACGCCGTTCTTGATGCGCATGACGTACGGACGCAACCCGCGCTCGTCGACCGCCGCGATCGGCACGACCGGCGCATTCCGCACCTCGCTCGCCACGTGGCCGTCCGCGAACAGCCCGCCCACGAGCACGCCGCTCGCGTTCGGCAGCGAGACGATGATGCGAACCTGGCGCGTCGACGGATCGGCGACCGGGTTGATGCGCGTGATGTGGCCGGTGAACTGCCGATTGGGGTAGCCGTTCACGGTGAAGTCGACGGGAATGCCGATGCGAACCGCGGACAGTTGGTCCGCCGGCACTGACGCCTCGAGTCGCATCGTCGCCGGACTTACGACGGTGAATAGCGCCCCGCCGGGCTGCACGACGTCGCCCGCGCTGACCTGCCGTGCGCTCACGATCCCCGCAATCGGCGATTCGATCGTCGCTTTGCTGAGCTGCTTCTCGGCGTTCGCGAGCTGCGCCTTGGCGTTGGCCAGCTGCGCGACAGCGCCGGAGTAAGTGTTCCGCGTGAGCTCCAAGTCTCGCTCGGCGATCGCGCCCGCCTTGAGCAGCGTCTCATCGCGATCGACCTGCCGCTTGTCGATGTCGGCGGTGTTCTGCGCTGTCGTCACCGCCGCGCGCGCCGACAGGTCGGTCTCGCGGAGCGCCGCGTCGTCGATGCGGGCGAGCACGTCGCCCTTACCGACGCGCTGTCCCTGTTCGGCCGACGTCGACAGCACCGTGCCGCCCACCTCGGCCCGCACGTTGGCTTGATCTTCGGGCTGCAACGTGCCGGAGATCGCCGGGCCGGAGCGAATCTGCTGCGCGCTCACGATCGCGTTGTTCTCCGGTCCGACGACCATCGCCGTCGGTGTCGTCGCGGCCTTGCCGGTGTCCGCGCCTTTGCAGGCGGCGAGCGCGAGCGACGCCAACGACGCCAGCGCGCTGAAGGTGATCGTGCTGATCGACGGAATGCGGCGCCGGCGAAGGGTGATTCGTCCGCGTATCATGGCTGAGAGCTCCCTGGAGGTGCACCCGCGCCGGATCCTGGCGCGGCTTGAGTAGACGTTCCGGTTCGTTGCTGCGTCGGCGGCGTTTGCTGCTGTTGCTGTTGTTGCGACTGCACTGCGCCCGCCGCGCCGGCGGCCGATCCAGCCGTACCCGTCGCGGCCTGGAGCGGCAGATCTTTGAGCAACGACAGGCGGACGCGCGCGACGGCCAAGTTGCGCGCCGCTTGCGCGCGGTTGGCCAGCGACTGCTCGAGCAACAGGCGAGACTGCGCCAGATCGGTCTGCGTCGAGATGCCTTCGCGGAAGCGCACCTGATCGATGCCGTACGCGCGCTGCGCCTGCTCGGCGGTGCCGCGGCTCGCGTCCCACGTCGATTGCGCCTCCGTGAGCGCGTTGAGCGCCACTCGTGTATCGAGTGACGCGAGTTGGCGCGTCTGCTCGCGCTGGGCGCGCGCCTGCTGCAACCCCGCCTGCGCAACGAGCTCGTCGCCCTTGATTCGCCCGCCATCGAACAGCGGGAAGTTCGTCGACACGCCAACCGTCCAGTTGTTCACGCCGTTGGAGAGCGAAGGAAAGACGTTGCTCGGGAAGTAGAGACGCTGGTAGCCTGAGACGATGCTGAACGACGGGATGCGCTCCGATCGTGCGATCTTGACCTGCGCCTCCTGCGCGAGGACGTTTTCGTCGAGCTCGCGGACCGGCGCGCGGTGCGAGACGTCGACGTCGACCGCCGCGCTCGCGATCGCCGGAACCGTGGGTCCGGTTGGCTCCTCGACATGGGTCGTGAGCTCGACCGGCGTGTCGAGCGGCATGTTGAGCAGTTGCTTGAGCCGGAGGTACGCGACCTGCCGGTTCGACCGGGCTTGAATGGCGACGGGGAGCTCGTTGTCGTGTGTCACCTGCGCGCGCAGCAGGTCGTACTCCGACGCGTTGCCGACCTGGCGCCCGACCTTCGTCTGATCGAGCAGCGCCTGCGTTTCGGCCACCGACGAATCGGAGATCGTCACGAGCTGATCGGCGAGCACGGCGTCGAAGTAGGCTGACGTCACGTCGAGCGACACCTGCGCGCGCTGCGCCGACACCTCGATCTCGGCGGAGCGAAGCTGCGCGTCGGCGGCACGGTTCTGCGCCGTGATCCGGCCGCCGGCGTACACCGCCTGCGAGAAGTTGAGTCCGAGCGCCCACTGGTTGGTGGCGCCGAAGCTCGTCTTGCTGAGATCGAAGCCGCCGCTGCTGGAGGTGGTGGATCCAGTCGAACCGGTCGAACCGGTCGAACCGGTTTTACCGGTCGTGTCGCGCGGCGCCGATGCGAAGCTCGAGAAATGCGACTCGAGCGTTTTCGTATAACCGGCGGTCCCGTTCAGTTGCGGCAGATATTGCGCGCGAGCCTGGTACTTCTGTCCGGTGGCGCGCACGGTGCCGGCGCGCGCGAGCTCGACCGTCTGGCTCTGCGACTGCGCCAAACGGAGCGCGTCGTCGAGCGAGAGCTTCACGCTCGCGCCGACGGCCTGCTGTGCCGATGCGACGGGGGCGGAGAGCGCAACGAGCGCGAACGCGGCGAGCGCGATGAGCCAAGAATTCACTTTCATGACTTCGCCTGGGTGGAGGTCAACGGGTGCGGCTGCGGCGCCGCGCCGGCACAACGCCGAGCGCGCGAAGAAAGACACGTACGTATTTGAGCGGCGCCTCGGATTCAGGCTGAGGAAACGCGTTCGGCATGACGTCGCGCGAGATTGCGTCGCCGATCATCGAGCTCATGAGCATCGCGACGGCGGTCGAGATGTCGCCGTCGGCAGGCGCAATGCCGAGACTCTGAAGTCGCAGGACGTAGTCGGTAAGAATCATCCCGGCGCAGTTCGGACCTTCGCACATCGTGATCGCCGCTTCCGGCCGTTCTTCGATCTCGCCCATCGAAGTGCGGATGAGCGCGCGGTTCTCGCGCAGGTGACCGATGACCGCGGTGACCCACGCCGACATCTCGCGCTCGGGCTCGAGCGGTGGATCGGGGAGGTGAGGGATCGGCGATTGAGTGACGTGCGCCTGCATGAAGGCTTCGAAAAGCGCGGCCTTCGATCCGAAAGTGCGGAAGAGCGTCACTTCATTGACGCCGGCTTCGACGGCGATGAGCCGGGTCGTCGCGCCGCGGAAGCCGTGCTGGGCGTACACGCGCTTGGTCGCATCGAGAATTCGCTCGCGGATGTCCATGAGGCCGAGAAGCCTACAGGGGTCGGTCCGCGGATGCAAGCACTTACTTGCGACGGATATTTGTGCCGTCGAGCCGGGCCATTCGGCGTGCGACCGCCCCTACCGCCTCCGCGTCCGCCGCTCCAACACCACCTCGTCCTGCACGATCATGAACCGGATCACCCGGTCGCGCGCCTCCGGGAATTGGGCCAGTCGATCCCGAAACCGATCGTTCGAGACGATGCTCGCGTCGAGCTCTCGCGCGAACGACAGAATGAAGTAGTCCGCGTCGGTGCCGGCCGGCGCCTGGTGCACCTCGCCCGCGTCCACCAGCCGCTCGTAGGCCTTGGGGTCGTCGATCCGGTGTCTGAGCGCCGCGTCGGCGACGATCACCGGCTTCATTCCTTCCTCGCGCAGCTTGTCGCGTACCGCGAGGATATACGACACCCGCGGCGGCTCCGCCTCCGACGAATGCGCCACGTTGGCGCCGTCGACCAGCACGACGCCGCTCGATGGCTCGCGCTCGGGCCGCTCGCCTTCCGCTCGAACGCTCACGATGGTCGGTGACTGATCATCCGCCGCGCCGGCGGCGGGCCGCCCGCGCCTCCCTTTGGGAGGCGCTGTCTGCCGCCGCCACGGAATCCGCGGCGGTCAGCATCGCGTCGAGAGCACGGGCGCGCACGAGCACCGTGTCCACGCGCATGGCCGCCGACGCCAGCAGAGCTCCCACCTCGGGCCGCTCGGCGATGCCCGCCAGCTCGGCCAGGTACTCGCTCATCAACTCATGGCTGGCCACCTGCTCACGTACATACGCGCGATCCAGTCCTTTGCCAAGCCCGGACAGGGAATCGACCTGGGCCTGCATCTGAACGCCAAGCGGCTGCGCCAATGCCGGCGCCACCGGCGCGACGTGGATCTGATCGATCAACGAATCGACAGAATGCTGCAGGTCAGCGTGCGCCCGCGCCATCGACGCGGCGAACGCCCGGACCGTATCCGAGTGCCACGACCCCAGCTCGACGTCGGCCGCACTCATCTGCCGCGCGTTCATCAGGTTCAAGAGCGCGAGCGCGTTCGCGTCGCTGATCCACCGTACGCCTGGCCCGGTCGGCACGGAATCGCCGACCACTTCGCCGCCCAACTCGGACGAGTCGCGCGCGACAGTCGCCGTCGTGGTTCGCGCCACCGGCGGCGCCGGGGGCCGCTTGTCCGGCGGCGGACCGCTACAACCGCTCGCCGCGACGGCGAGTGCGGCAAGTGCTAGGGGAACTCGAAGCATCGATCGCACATCATCCGCGAAGCCTGTTCCTTCCCACCCGCGGCCGCGGCCTCGGCGAGCCCGCATAGCAAGAATGCCCGGGTGGCTACCCGGGCATTCTTTCAAGGAGCGCGCCCAACCGCTGGGGAGGGCTCTCGATGCTCAGCCTTTCTTTTTTCCGCCCTTGGTTGAATCAGCCGCGGCCGCCGGAGCGCTGTTCAGCTTGGTCTGAATGCTCTGCGCTTCGGTCAGGTGCGCCTGAATGAGCGGCTGCGCCTTCGTGATCAACGCCTTGAGCGACGTGTCCTGCGCCGCGCCCTCGGCGGTCTGCAGCAGGTTGAGCACGTACTGATGCACGCCCACCTCGTCGTCGATGTACAGCTTGTCGAAGGCCGCGCCCTTGGGTGTCGCCTTCAGACTGTCGGCGAGCTTCTGCGCCATGGCCGGCAGCGTGTCGTTCGCCGGCGCTTGCGGCGTCAAGTTCAGCTTCTTGGCGAGGTCCTGTCCCTGTTTGCGCAGACTGTGATGATCGCGCTCCATCCGCTTGCCGAACGACTTCACCTGCGCGTTCGTGCCCTTGCTCGCGGCCAGGTTTCCGTTCGCGCTGTCGGCACCGTTGGCCTCATCGAGCAGCGCCGCGATGTTCGCGTCCGTCAACGGAGCCGGCGCCGGGGGCGTCGTAGCGGCTGCCTTCGTGGTGTCCGTCGACATGGCGGCCGTCGTGTCCGTTTTGTTCTCGCTCTTCGAGCACGCCGCCCACAGCGCGCACGCGCCGAGTAATGCAACACCACGTGTAAGGCGAATCGACATACGTTCCTCCGAGCAGGTTCAGCCTCCCGGACTCTTCCGGGCTGGCTGACCCAGCGATAGCAAATTCTGTACGCAGAGCCCGGAAGGCCACGCGCACCCATCGCCCGTGGCCTGTGTCACAAATGGCGGTAACCGGTGTAGAGCGAGTTGACTCCGTCGTCCGCGACTGCCGCTGTGGACTCGCGACCCTCGCTCGCCGGCGCGGAGCTCGAGCTCGACAATTCGGCCTATCCCCCCACCGCTCATGAACCTGCGGTTCATTCGAAATTGCTGTGCGCTCGCCATGGCGTCGCTCGGTGCCTCGCTCGGGGCTCCACGGCTCGCCCTGTCGACGCTTCCAGCCGCTGCGGCCGAGCTCGTCGACGTCCCGGACGCCGTCTCGAACGCGGTCGAACGCGCCGCGGCCGGCGAGGGGGGCAGCCACGTCGGCTTCGACACCAACATCTATCCCGGCGACCGCGCGATGCGCGCCTGGAAGAACTCCGGCGAATACGAATGGGTCGGCTACTACCTCCCGGCACCGTGCCATAAGGACGATACCTGGTCCGGCACCCGGGCGCGTCTCGTCGACCAGGGGTGGGGGCTCGCCGTCATCTACGTCGGTCAGCAGACCTGGGGCCGAAAGCTCAGCCCGACCACCCGCCAGACCTCAACCAAGCACCGCACCCGGAAGAAGCGCAGGCGCTCGCGCGGCACGATGACCCGTGAATCCAAGCGGCCCGTTGCTACCTCGGGTGGCGACTGCTCGGCGGCGTTCGTCAACGCCGCGCATGGTCGCGCCGACGCGCGTGACGCCATCGCCCGCGCGGCACACGAGGGGTTCGCGCCGGGCACCGTGATCTTCCTCGACGTCGAATACATGGATGTGCTCCCGCCGCTGATGCGCGAGTACTATCGCGCCTGGACGCAGGCCGTGCTCGCCGACGGCACCTATCGGCCCGGCATCTACGCGCACACGCGGAACGCCGGCGCGATTTACGACGACGTGAACGATCTTTACGACGCCGCGGGGCTCGACAGCGATCCGCCGTTCTGGATCGCGGGATCCGGTGGCTTCTCGTTCGACCGGGCGCCGAGCGATGTCGGCCACGCCTTCGCGTCCGTCTGGCAGGGCATGCTCGACGTCGTGCGAACGCACAACGGCGTCAAGCTGCCGATTGACATCTCGATCGCGTCGGCGGCATCTCCGAGCTTGGCGCAATAGATCGCGTGGGATGAGGCGGGCGCGGCCCCTCGCCCGCTCACCGCCTAATCGCCGATCTCGGCCGCCGGATGTACCATGGCCGCGCGCCGCCGTCCAAACCGCGCCACCAGCCGCTCCCGCCACTCATCCAAGATCTCATACACCGTCGGGATCACGACGAGCGTCAACACGGTCGACGTGATCACGCCGCCGATCACCGCGCGGCCCAGGGGCGCGCGGAAGTCGGCGCCCTCGCCGAGACCCATCGCCACCGGCAGCATGCCGGCGATGAGCGCCAGCGTCGTCATGAGAATCGGGCGCAGTCGAATGCGGCCCGCCTCGATCAGCGCCGCGCGGCGATCGAGACCGCGGTCGGTGTGCGCCCACTTCGCGAAGTCAATGAGCAAAATGGCATTCTTCGCCACGATGCCCATGAGCAGGATCACGCCGATCAGGCTCATGAGGTTGAGCGTGTCGTGCGTCACGAGCAGGGCGAGCACCACGCCGATCAGCGACAGCGGCAGCGAGAGGAGGATCGCGAGCGGATCGAGGAACGAGCCGAACTGCACGACGAGGATGAGATACA
>JBIOHX010000123.1:0-10471 GCA_044449465.1 Gemmatimonadales bacterium
CACCGCATGCGGCGAGCGACGCCATGCAGGCGAGGCGCGCCGCGAGACGCGCGCGCGACCTGCGGCGACGACGCGACGGCATTGACTTGGCTGCGAGAACCATGTGGGCGAGGTGCATATCGGCGAAGCTCGGCGTGGCTCGCGTGATTGGCAATCGTTCGATAAGATACTGCGCGTCGTCACGGTCATGTTACGGCCCGGCCGTGTCGTCATTGCTCTCCCCGCTCCCATCCCGCCAGAATGCTGCAGCCTTCAGCCCGCGCCCGCTGGGCGTGCGCTACCGTCGTGTGCCTGGCCGCCGCGCTGTCATCGCCGGCCGCCGCTCAGGATTCCACGGCGGGGCGGCCGCCGTCTCCCGTGGAGATCCACGGTTTCATCGAGGTCTACTTTCGCGCCGGCGATCCAACGACCAAAGACGGGTACCGGCTCCGCAAAGGCGACATCAAGGTCAGCGGCGAGCTCTCGCCGCGGCTGCGCTGGCGGATTGGCTTCGACGCCGGCAAGGCGCTCGCTCTGGATGACGAGACCGAGGGCACCGCCGATTCGTTGCGCGTCGTCGGCGTGTCGGTCGATCAGAAAAGTCGTATCGTGCAGGACGCCGCGCTTACCTACACGGTGAATCAGCGGCTCTCGCTCGACGTCGGCCAACAGCTGATTCCACTGTCGTTGGAGGGCACGATTCCGACGCCGAACGTGGAAACGATCGAGCGCACGATGTTCATCGTCGAACGGTCGCGCGGCACCGGTTTGGGCGACGTTCGCGATGTCGGCGCGTCCGCGAACGGCCTCACACCGACCGGCGTCGAGTATCACGTCGGCCTGTTCAACGAGACCGGCGAATCACAAGGCACGACTGACGCGAACGATCAGAAGGCGGTCGTGGCGCGTGCGGCGTACCATCCGAGCTTCTTTCCCGGTTTTCAGATCGGAGGCTCCGGCGCGTTCGAGGGCGGACCGACGCCGCAGCGGCGCGAGCGGGGCGGCGGCGAGGTGCAGTATCGCGATACGCGGTTCACTCTCCGCGGCGAGGCGATGACGGCGCGCGACGGCGAGCTGCGTCGCTTCGGGTGGTATGGGCTCGGCGCCTTTCGCCCGATATCGACGATCCAGCTCGTCGGCCGGTGGGACGAATGGGATCGCGACCGGAGCGGTGAGACGGCCTTGAACGACGCGTTCGAGCGGCAACTCGTCGGCGGCGCGAGCTACCTGCTCGACGGCGGCGTGGCCCGACTCGTCGTGAACGTGGTGCGACAAACCTTCCCCAACATCTCGACCGTTCCGAACTCGACCTTCGCGCTCGTCGCGTTCGAGGCACTGTGGTAGCGCTCGCCGGATTCCCGGCAGAAGGGAGTTACAGGATGGAGCTTCGGATCAGCGGGTTGTCGAAGACGTACGGCGGCGGACGGCGCGCGCTCGGCAGCGTGTCGCTCACGATCCCGCGCGGCATGTTCGGGCTCCTCGGCCCGAACGGCGCCGGCAAATCGACGCTCATGCGGATCATCGCGACGCTGCAGCAGCCGGACGCCGGCGACGTGCAGCTCGGCGACATCGACGTGCTCCGTCAGCCGGACGCGGTGCGCAAGACGCTCGGCTACCTGCCGCAGGAGTTCGGCCTCTATCCGAACGTCACGGCCGAGCGCCTGCTCGCGCACTTTGCGGTACTCAAGGGGATCACCGATCGCGGCGAACGGGACCGCATCGTCGCCGCGCTGCTCGAGCAGACGAATCTGGCCGACGCGCGGCGGCAGCAGCTCGGCGCGTTCTCCGGCGGCATGCGCCAACGATTCGGCATCGCCGTGGCGTTGCTTGGCAAGCCGCGGCTGATCATCGTCGACGAGCCGACGGCGGGTCTCGACCCGGCCGAGCGTGTCCGTTTCCTCAATTTGCTCGCCGAGCTCGGCGAGGAAGCAGTCGTGATCCTGTCGACGCACATCGTGGACGACGTGAGCGACCTCTGCTCGCGCATGGCGATCATCGACCGCGGCGAGATCCGGCTCGAGGCCGAGCCGGCGGCGGCGATCGCGGCGATGGAGGCGCGCATTTGGCAGCGAAGCATCGAGCGGTCGGAGCTCGCGGAGTTCCAGCGGACACACGCGGTGGTGTCGGCGAAGCTGTCGGGCGGGCGCACGATCGTACGCGTCGTGGCGGACGAGGCGCCGTCGAGCGAGTTCAAGCCCGCGCAGGCGACGCTCGAGGACGTGTACTTCGCGGCGCTCCGCCGCGCGTGAGCGTTTCGGTATGAGCGCCTTTCGCGCCATCGTCGCTTGGGAGGTGCGCTACTACCTGCGGCGCATGTCGACGTGGGTGTATTTCGTGTTCTTCTTCTCGTTCGCGCTAGTGTTCATGCTCGTCGCCGGCGGCGCCTGGGGCGTGGTGGAGCTGGCGCTCGGCAGCGGCGGGAAGGTCATGGCGAACGCGCCGTACGCGCTGAGCGCGTTCATCCCGGTCTTCGCGCTGCTCGGCGTGTCGATCACCGCGGCGCTCGCCGGCAACGCGTTGTACAAGGACTATGAAGTCCACGCCGACCCGCTCTTCTACACCAGTCCGGTGAGCAAGGCGTCGTTTCTCGGCGGCCGGTTCGTCGGCTCGCTCATCGTCAATCTGATCGTGCTCGTGGGGATCGGCGCCGGCGCGTTTGCCGCGACCGTGTCGCCGTGGGTGCAGGCCGACAAGATCGCGTCGTTCCAGCTCATGACGTACGTGCAGCCGTATCTGACGCTGGTGCTGCCGAATCTGCTGCTCACGTCGGCGATCTTCTTCGCGCTCGTGTCGCTGACGCGTCAGATGCTCCCGAACTACGTTGGCGGCGCGGTGCTGCTGATCGGCTACCTGCTCGCCGGCACGCTGTTCAGCGACATCGAGAACAAGCACCTCGCCGCGCTGATCGACCCGTTCGGCCTCCGCGCGCAGTCGGCGATGACGCAATACTGGTCGATCGCCGAGAAGAACACGCGGCTCGTGCCGCTGAGCGGCGTGCTGCTCACCAATCGCCTCATCTGGCTTGGTGTCGCCGCGGTGGTGTTCGCGCTCGCCTACGTTCGGTTCCGGTTCGCCTATGCGCTGAGCGACGGCGCGGCGACCGAGGAGGCGCCAGGCGCCGCGCTTTCGACCGAGGAATCGGGGGTCGCGTCGGCCATCTCGCCGGACGTCGCGCCCGCGACTGTCGAGGCCGAGCCGCTGACGACGCCGCTCCGCCTCACGGCGCTCCCGGCGACGACGCAACGATTCGACGCCATGGCGCGATGGGTCCAGTTCCGCGTCATCTTCGCGCGCTCGTTCGGGCGCATGGTGCGAAGCCGGTATTTCGGAGTGATCGTCGGCGCGGGGCTGCTCTATCTCGTCGTCGCCGCGCGCGCGACCGGCAAGCTTTTCGGCACGACGACGTGGCCGGTCACGTCGCAGATGGAAAGCCTGTTGAGCGGGTCGTTCGGCCTGTTCATGCTCGTGATCATCGCCTTCTACTCGGGCGAATTGGTGTGGGCGGAGCGAGACGCGGGGCTCGGCCAGCTGTACGACGCGACGCCGGTCACGAACGGCATCACGCTCATCGCGAAGCTCTCGGCGATGATCGCGACGATCGCCGTGCTGCTCGGATTGACGATGCTGGTCGGGGTCGCGACGCAGGCGGCGCGCGGGTACTTCCGGTTCGAGATCGGCCTGTATTTGCAAGCGCTGGTCGGTTTCCGGCTCGTTGACTACGCGCTGATCGCGGTGATGGCGACGGTGATCCACGTTCTGGTGAACCACAAGTACCTGGGCCACCTGCTCGTGATCCTCGCGTTCATCGGCATGGCGCTGCTACCGGCGTTTGGGCTCGAGCACGGTCTCTACCGCTACGGTTCGGACTCAGGCTACGCGTACTCGGACATGAACGGTTGGGGTCCGTACGCGTCGCCCTTTCTCTGGTGGAAGCTCTACTGGGGCGCGTTCGCGGTGCTGCTGCTCATCGTCACGACGCTGTTCTGGGTCCGCGGGGGCGACACCGGGTTCAACGCGCGGTGGGCCGCCGCCGGGCGGCGCTTCCGCGGCCGCCTCCGGACGGCGACGGCCGGGGTCAGCGTGGCGGTAATAGGACTCGGCGGATTCATTTATTATAATACGAACATTATCAACACGTACCGTTCGACCAAGGCGGAGCGGCATTTACGCGCGGAGCGCGAGCGGCGGTACAAGCGGTTCGAGGGCGCCGCGCAGCCGCGGATCGTGGCGGTCAAGGTGGCCGTCGACTTCACACCCGCGCAGGGCAGCGCCGTGATCGACGGCGAGTACGTGCTGAAGAACGAGACGACCCAGCCGATCGACTCGATCCATCTGGCGGTCGACGAGGAGCTCGAAATCCGCCGGCTCCGCTTCGTCAGCGGCGCCACGCAGGTGCTCGCCGACCGGCCGCGCGAGTACCTCATCTTTCGCCTCGCGCACCCGCTCGCGCCCGGCGACTCGACCTGGCTCGAGTTCAGCCTCGGCCGGATCCATCGCGGATTCCCCAACCAGATCGGCGACCTCTCGGTCACCGGGAACGGCACCTTCCTCGAGAACTCGGCGTTCATGCCGACGATCGGCTACGATGCCCGTCTCGAGATCCAGGATGAGGACGCGCGCAAAAAGGAGCACCTGCCGCCGCGCCCGCGCATGCGGCCGCCGACCGATCCGCGCACCTGGGCGAACAACTACGTCAGCCACGACGCCGACTGGATCCGGTACGACGCAACGGTGAGCACCGATACCGACCAACTGGCGATCACCTCGGGGTATCTGCAGAAGGAATGGGTGCAGGGGGGCCGGCGGTACTTCCATTACCTGATGGACGCGCCGATTCTCGACCTCTGGGCCTTCCAATCGGCGCGCTACGCCGTGAAGCGCGGCCGGTGGCACGATATCGACCTGGAGATCGACTACCACCCCACGCATGCCTACGACGTCGCCCGCATGATGGACGCGATGGGGAAGGCGCTCGACTACTACACGGCCAACTTCGGGCCGTATCAGTACCATCAGCTGAGAATCGTCGAGTTCCCGCGGTACGCGACGTTCGCGCAATCGCTGCCGAACGAGATTCCGTTTTCGGAGGCGATCGGCTTCATCGCGCGCGTGGAGAGTCCGGAGGATGTCGACTATCCGTTCTATGTGACGGCGCACGAAGTCGCGCACCAGTGGTGGGCGCATCAGGTGATCGGGGCCGACGCCGCCGGTTCGACGATGCTTTCCGAGACGCTGGCGCAGTATTCGGCGCTGATGGTGATGGAGAAGGAGTTCGGGCCGGCAGCGATGCGCCGGTTCCTCGAGGAAGAGCTCAACGGCTATCTCGTCGGGCGGAGCACAGAGCGCCGTAAGGAAGTGCCGCTCGAGCTAGTCGAGAATCAGCCGTACATCCATTACAACAAGGGCGCGCTCGTGATGTATGCGCTCCGCGACTACCTCGGCGAGGCGCGGACCAACGCGGCGGTGCGCGGCTTTCTCCATGCGGCCAAACTGCGCGGCCCGCCGTACCCGACGTCGCTCGAGCTGGTGGATTCGCTTCGTGCGGCGACGCCCGATTCGCTCAAGTACCTGATCTCCGATCTCTTCGAGCACATCACGCTCTACGAGCTCAAGGCCGATTCGGCGGTCGGGCGGTCCGCGCCGGGCGGCAAGGTCGCCGTCGACCTCTACGTGACGACGAAGAAGCTGCGCGCCGACAGCCTCGGCGCCGAGACCGAGCAGCCGATGAGCGACTGGATCGACATCGGACTGTTCGCCAAGCCGCCGGCGAAACCGAATCCGCGAATCGACTACCAGGTCGGAGTGCCGATGTACTTGCAGAAGCACCGCTTGCACGCCGGGTCGCAGGTGGTGACGGTGGTCGCCGACTCGCTGCCATACCGCGCGGGAATCGATCCGCTGCACAAGCTCATCGACCGGATCACGATCGACAATACGGTCGGGGTGCGCGACCGCCGGCGTGCGCACCCTTGATCAATCAAGAAAACCTGCTACGTTTACACCCATGCCCTCCACGCTACGCGCCCGCAGCCGCGCCACCGCTCGCGCCGCCGAGCTGTTTCACGCGCTCTCGGACGAGATCCGCGTGGGTGTCGTGCATCTGCTCCTCGACGGCGAGCGCTGTGTCTGCGAGCTGATGGACGAGCTCGGCCTCGCGCAGTCGCGGCTGTCCTGGCATTTGAAGACGCTCAGCGACGCCGGCATCATCACGGGGCGAAAGGACGGACGGTGGATCTACTACTCGCTCGTGCCGGGGACGCTCGACGAGGCGCGGGCGCTGCTTGGGGCCATGAAGCCCGCCGCGCGCCGTCTGAACGTCCGCTCGACCTGCTGTTGATTTTTTTTGCGCAAACGCATCAAGAAAACTCGATGACCTACCCATGACATCACCCAGGACACCACCCAGGACACCACCGATGCAGACCTCGCCAAACGACGTCCGCGCCGCCGTGCGCGACAAGTACGGCGCCGCCGCCCGGCGCGTCGTCAGCGGAGAGAGCACGACCTGCTGCGGCTCCAGCGGCTGCTGCGGCACCACCACCGAGGCCTGGGATCCAATCACCTCCGACCTCTACGACGCGGGTCAGAAAGCCGGCCTGCCGGCGACGGCGCTGCTCGCCTCCCTCGGCTGCGGCAATCCAACTGCGCTCGCCGAACTGCACGAAGGCGAGACGGTGCTCGATCTCGGATCCGGCGGCGGCATCGACGTGCTCCTCTCGGCCAAGCGAGTCGGCCCCACGGGCAAGGCGTATGGGCTCGACATGACGGACGAGATGCTCGCGCTGGCCAACGACAACAAGCGCGCCGCCGGCGCCGACAACGTCGAGTTCCTCAAGGGCGAGATCGAACACATCCCGCTTCCCGACGCCTCGGTCGACGTCATCATCTCGAACTGCGTCATCAATCTGTCGGCCGACAAGCCGCGGGTGCTCGCCGAAGCGTTCCGCGTGCTGCGGCCCGGCGGCCGGTTCGCCGTCTCGGACGTGGTGGTGCGCGGAGAGACACCCGCCGAGGTGCGCCGCAACATGGAGCTCTGGATTGGGTGCGTCGCGGGCGCGCTCGAGGAGGTCGAATACCGAGACGCGCTCGCCGACGCCGGCTTCCGCCGGGTGCAGATCGAGCCCACTCGCGTCTACACCGCGGACGATGCCGCGGCCTTTCTCGCGGGCAGCGGTCTCGATCCGGCCACCTTCGCCGAGCAGATCGAAGGCAAGTTCATGAGCGCGTTCATCCGGGCCACCAAACCCCGTCCGATCGAGACCGTGGCGGCGAACAGCTGCTGCGGTCCGGATTGCTGCGGCTGAGCATTCACGAACGCGGACTATGCGGGTCGCGCTGATCGCCGTGCCCTGACGCCGCGGCGCGCTCCAACCGGTCACGCACGCCGAGCCAGGCTGCGTCGCTCGGTACGCGTTCGACGATGATCACGTCCGAGCCAGCGTCGTCGAGCCGGTGCAGCGCGCCATACACCCACGCCGCGTATCCGGCCGCATCGCCCGGCAGCTGCTCGGCCGCGTGCGCGTCCGGGGTCGGCGACGCCGTGAGGACGAGCAGGCCGACCTTTCGCCCGCGGGCTCGCTCGCCGGCAACCGCCGACGCGATGTCGATCGCATCGACGAGCCGGAGCTCGGCGCGCGGCGAGTAGTGTCGTTCCATCAGCCCGGGCGACGTACGTGCTTCACCGTCGGCGACGGTGTGCGTCGCCATGACGAGTGGGCCGATCACGACCTCGAGCTCGGGCACGGAGATGACGCCGGGGCGGAGCAGCGTCGCGTGGGTGCCTGTCAGATCGACGACGGTCGACTCGATGCCCACCGTCGTCGGGCCGCCATCGAGGATGACGTCGACGGCATCGCCAAGCGATTTGGCGACGTGCGCGGCCGTCGTCGGCGAGAGCTGCGTCGAACGATTGGCGCTCGGGGCGGCAACGGGTATACCCGCCGCGCGCAACAGCGCCCGCGCCACGGCGTGTGACGGAATGCGCACCGCGACGCTGCCGAGTCCCGCGGTGACCGACGCTGGAACTTCGCCGCGCTTGGGAAGGACCAGCGTGAGCGGCCCAGGCCAGAATGCCGCTGCGAGGCGTCGTGCGCGCTCGTCGAAGTCGAGCGCGACGTCGAGCACGTGGTCGACGCTCGCGAGGTGAACGATGAGCGGATTGTACTTCGGGCGTCCCTTCGCCGTGTAGATGCGCTCGACGGCGGCCGGGTCGAGCGCGTTGGCGCCTAGCCCGTACACCGTCTCTGTGGGGAAGGCCACAAGGCCGCCGGCGCGCAGCACCGCGGCCGCGTCGGCGATCGTCGCAACGTTTGGGTGCTTCGGGTCGACGGTGAGAATGCGCATGCGCATGCAAGCTACCAACTCGACGGCGGCGGTGACGCGGCCTAGCTTACGCGAACTCCCGCCTCACAACGAGAAGGTCGCCATGCACGCTCGCCGCCTCCGCGCACTCCGCCCGCTCGCCGCCGCCGCGGCTCTCGCCGCGCTTTCGCACCTAGTCCCGATCCGAGTCGCCGCGCAGGCTCCGGCGCGCGTCGTGCCCAAGCCGGCCTTCTCCGAACCGGCGCTCTCGCCGGACCGGCGCGAGATCGCGTTCGTCTCCGGGGGCGACATCTGGACCGTGCCGGCCACGGGCGGCGAAGCGCGATTGCTCGTCGCGCATGCCGCGTACGACTCGCGGCCGCTCTACTCGCCCGACGGAACGCGCCTCGCGTTCATGTCGACGCGCACCGGCAACGGCGACGTGTACCTGCTGACGCTGGCGACGGGCGAGCTGCGCCGCGTCACCTTCGACGACGCCGCCGACCAGCTCGACGCCTGGTCGCGCGACGGGCAGTGGCTCTACATCTCGAGCGGACGCAACGACGTGAACGGCATGAACGATCTTTTCCGCGTGCGCGCCGACGGCGGCACGCCGATGGCGGTGAGCGCCGACAAGTTCATGCAGGAGTACTGGGCGGCGCCGTCGCCCACCGACCCGAACATGGTCGCGTTCACCGGGCGCGGTCGCACGAACAGCGACTGGTGGCGCAAGGGCCACAGCCACATCGATGAAAGCCAGATCTGGCTGGCACGGTTCGGCGGAGAAACGCCGACGTACGAAGCGTTGACGAAAGACGAATCCAAGAATGCGTGGCCGATGTGGGGGGCCGACGCGAAGACGATCTATTTCATGTCGGACCGGAGCGGCGCCGAGAACATCTGGGCGCAGGCCGCCGGCGGCCCGGCGCGCCAAGTGACGCAATTCAAGAACGGACGCCTGCTCTGGCCGACGAGCTCGTACGACGGCAAGACGATCGTGTTCGAGCGCGACATGGGCATCTGGACGCTCGATCCGTCAACGGGCCGCGCTGGCGAGGTGCCGATCACGCTCCGCGGCGCGAGCTCGGCGAGCGTCGTGCAACACGTGTCGCTGCAGCAGGGCTTCCAATGGCTCGCGCTCTCGCCCGACGGCAAGAAGCTCGCATTCACGGCGCATGGCGACGTGTTCGCGGGGTCGGCGAAGGATGCCGGCGACGCCGAGCGGGTGACGAGCACGCCCGAGCTGGAGCAGGAGTTGGTCTGGGCGCCAGACAGCAGGCGCATCGCCTACGTGTCGAGCCGCGACGGACCGACGCACATCTATCTGTACGATTTCGGGACGCGTACGGAGACCCGCCTGACGAACGGCCCGTCGGACGACGTAGAGCCCACCTGGTCGCCGGATGGGCGCTCGATCGCCTTTGCGCGCGGGGCGACGCAGCTCGCGGTGCTGGATGTGGCGACGAAACAGGAGCGGACGCTGGCGACGGGTGAGCTCGACCGGCCGCCATTCCTCCCCGAGCACGCCATCGGCTGGTCGCCCGACGGGCAGTGGATCGCCTACCTCAGCGGCGGCGACGGCGGATTCCAGAATCCTCACGTCGTTTCCGTGAACGGCGGCGCGGCTCGGGCAGTGAGCATGCTTCCCGACGGATTCGGCAGCTCGATCGCCTGGAGTCCGGACGGTACCTATCTGCTGTTCGATACGTCGCAGCGCACCGAGGACGCCCGCGTGGCCCGCGTCGATCTCGTGCCGCGCACGCCGCGCTTCCACGAGGATCAATTCCGCGAGCTGTTCAACCAGCCGACGCGGCCCGGCACGCCGATCCAGCCGGCGCCGGTGCAAGGGCCGCCGCGCCGGGACACGGCGACGGTGCGCGGCGATTCGGTTCGCGCCGCCGGGCGCCAGCCGACGCGCATCGTGTTCGACGATATCCGGCGGCGGCTGAGCTTCCTGCCGCTCGGTGTCAACGTTCGTTCGGTGGCGATCAGCCGGGACGGCAAGACGCTGCTCGTGAGCGCGAGCGCGGCGGGCCAGGCGAATCTCTATACCTACTCGCTCGACGAGCTGTCGGCCGAGCCGCCCGTCGCACGGCAGCTCACGTCGACGCCCGGCGGGAAGTCGAACGCGCAGTTCTCGCCCGACGGCAAAGAAGTCTACTTCCTCGAGAACGGCCGCATTCGCGCGATC
>JBIOHX010000124.1:0-10404 GCA_044449465.1 Gemmatimonadales bacterium
GATCTACAGTCAGTGATGCGGCGAGTGATCGCAAGGTGTGGAGGGGGCGTTCGTCCGTATCGACGTGTTGCGGCCGGGCCGAGCGGCCGCTGGGCCGCGCCGCTGCGATGCAGGGAATGAGGCTGCGGGGCGGGGGTCGAAAGGACTGAACCCAGTCTGACGGAGCCCCGGCGCGGGGTGCGGGCGACCAACGAGGCGGATCGACGTGGCAACGTGGGGCGGGCGTGGGGCCAAGCATGGCGAGCGCGAGGCAACTTTGGATCGCCGTTGGGCGAACGGGGTGCGTAGCTGATTCGGCTCAGGCGATTGCGGGTTCAGCGCAGGCGATTATCGGTTGAGCTCGAGCGATCGCTGAGCGAGCGCAGGCGATCGGTGATTCAGCTCGCGCGATTGCTCGTTGAGCGCGGGCAATCGCTGGTTCGGCTCGAGCGATCGCTCGTTGAGCACGAGCGATCGCTGACTGAGTGAGGGCAAGCGTTGGTGCAGCACGGGCGGGCGTTGGGTCAGCACGGGCGAGTGCTCATCGAGCACGGGCGAATGCTCGTCGAGCACGGGCGAGTGCTCGTTCAGCGCGGCCGAAGACTCATTGAGCACGGGCGAATGCTCGTCGAGCACGGGCGAGTGTTCATCGAGCACGGGCGAGCGCCGACCAACCGCGGGCGCGCGCGCGCACTCGGCGGGATATGCTCGAGCAAACGCGGGATAACGTCGAGCAAACGCGGGATAACGTCGAACGAACGGAGGTTTTCGTCGAGCGAACGCGGGATGTCGTCGAGTCACGTCGATGCGCAGGGGACTCACGTCGGTGCAGCGCAGAGTCACCGCGGCGCGGCGTCAGCTCACCACCGTCCGGCGCGCGCTGGTGACGGGGCGGCGCAAAGTCACGTCGGCGCGGCATCGACTCACCTCGGGCGGTCACGGACTCACGACTCGGCGTCGTCGACTCACCTCGGGCGATCACAGGTCGAAGGTCGGAAATCGCAGGGCGAAGATGAGAAATTGCAGGGCGAGCGCGGGATATCACACAGTGATCGCGGGATATCGCAGAGTGATCGCGGGATATCACAGATCGGCGGCGGGATAATGCAGAGTGTCGGCGATGGTGGGCCGCGGGGGGCGGGACTGAAGCAGGCGCCGCACAGCGTCCCGGGACAGTAGCGCTCATCCCATCACCGCGGGGTTGGCGCCGATCGCTGCCGCACCCAGCGTTGGCTTCTGCGTCCCACGCTCTCCCCGGGCGTGCTGCCCGGCAAACGACCGCGTCGTCGGGCCACGCGCAGAGAAGCCCACACAATTCTGCACTTGACCGGAGATTCGTCGGGAGCGAGCGACGCCTCCGGTCGGCGAGCTTGCGCATGCTTCAAGTCATTGCCTGGCGCGGAAGAGTCGATCGCAGCGTCGGGACATCCATTCACCGAGTTTTCTTGCCCGTTCAACGAGTGACGGATGTCGGCCCGCAACCGCGGCGATACTCTATGTCGTCGCTTGATACGGGGACGACTTGGTGTCTACGTCGGAGGCGCTGCCGCCAGGCAGGCGAGGCAGGCCCGGGAGGGCAGGACGAGTTGGGCGATGGGCCGCGATGCTGTCGCTGGGTTGCGCTCTGCGCGCCGCGGGCGCCCAGGCTCCGGCGCCGATCGACTCGTCGAAGCTCGAGCTGCGCGGCGTCGTGACGGCCGATGGGAGCCCCGCAGCGGGTGTGAACGTGTTCAACGTCGAGACACTCAACGGAGTCGTCACGCGCTCGGACGGCAGGTTCGCGATCCGCTGGCCAGGCAGCACGACGGCCCCCTTTCGCCTCGCCGTGCGTAAAGTTGGGTTCAAGCCGATTGATTCTACCTTCGTGATGCCGCCAGCCCAACTCCTTCTCGCGCTCGAGCCTCTCGGCCGGTTGGAGACCACGAGGGTGCTCGCGGGGCGGTTCACGGCCGGCGCCGAGCGGACGGCCGCACTTTCCCCGCTCGAGGTGATGACGACTCCCGGGGGCGGGGACGTGAATTCCGCGGTGAAGACATTGCCCGGGGTCCAAAATGCCGACGAAGGGACAGGCCTGTTCGTGCGGGGCGGCGACTACACGGAAACGCGAACGTTCATCGACGGCGCGCCGATGTTCACCGCCTACCAGTTCGCCGCACCGACGGGCAGCGTCGCCGGGACGATCAACCCGTTCCTCACCGACGGTATCACCTTCTCGGCCGGTGGGTTTGGCGCGCGATGGGGCAACACACTCTCGGGGATAGTCGATCTTCGCCCGCAGGGGCGGCCGCAATCGACCTATGGAAGCGTCAACGCAACGCTGCTGAGCGTCGGCGCCGGGGGCGGCGTGCGGCTCGATCATGGGCTCGGGGCGAGCGCCACCCTCGGATTCAGTGATTTGTCGACGTTGTTCGAGCTGAACGGAAACCCGCGCGGCTACGCGCCGCCGCCGCACGGCAATACTGAAAGCGCGCAGGGCGTGTGGGAATACTCGGGCACTGGCCGCATCACAGTGTTCGGCTTGGAACAGCACAATACGATGGGCATCGCGGTCGATGATCCGTCGCTGGCGACGACGTACTACAGCAATCGCAGGAGCGACATCGTCATGGCTTCGCTGCGCGACACGATCGGTTCCTGGCGACCGTTCGTTTCGGCCTCGACGTCCGGACTCGCGCGGGGTGACTCGGAAGCGATCTACCGAACGTCCAGCGCGCTACGCACCTGGCAGGGTCGGGCGGAAATGGAGCGGCAATGGTCGCCGCGCTTCACCGCGATGGTCGGCACCGAAGTGGAGCGATTGGCGACGCGCTTCGATGTGCGGACCCCGGCCGTGGGGTACGATTTGACCCCGGGCGCGGCGACGAATCGCGCCATGTTTGACCGCTCGGCAGATCGCGATGCCGAATATGGCCAGGTGGAATTGTGGCCGCTGAGCACTGTCGAACTCATCGCCGGTGCCCGGAGCGACCGCTCGGGCTTCGCAACGCGTCGGTCGACCGACCCGCGCGTCTCCGCCGCGTGGCGCGTAACGGGGCCGCTCAGTCTGACAGGAAGCGTGGGCAGCTATCATCAGGTCGCTGATCCGGCCTACCTGGATGAGGCCCAGATGGAGAAGCTCCCGGCGATCCGAGCCGACATGGCGATCGCCGGGGCGCAGGTCGGCGACGGCGATCAGTTCGTTCGACTGGAGATGTGGCGAAAGCAATACCGCGACCTCGTCGCGCTCACGCGTGATTTCGCCGCAGTGAGCGGGTTACGAGGGCGGGCCCGAGGGCTCGACGTGTTCGCGCGGTCGCCGGGGCCGGCCGGTTCGCGGATCCGTCTCACCTGGAGCGCGGCGCAGTCGCGGCGCGATGATCCGAACACCTTGATCGAAGCGCCCTCGCCGTTCGACATCACGAACAGCGTCACGGCGGTCGTCGAGCGCGATTGGGCGAACGGCTGGCACGCCGGCGTCTCGGAACGCCTGGCAACGGGCCGACGGTTCACGGATGTCGTATCGGCGACCCGTGACAGCGCCGCGCAGGTATTCGTTCCGCGCTATGGCGCGCCGGACGCCGATCGCGTTCCCGCATACCGACGCGCCGACATCGCCATCAGTCGCGCGAGCGCGCTCAGCGGAGGACGATTCCTCGTCGTCTTCGGGGCGATCCAGAACCCCTTCAATACGGTGAACGTCTACAGCTACACGTGGACGCACGACTACGCGACGCGCGTCCCGGTCCGAAGCGCAATCAATCGCACCCTCTTCATCGGCGCCAATCTCGTCCAAGGACAACCTCAATGAAACGCCTGATACCCGACCGTGTGAACGGTGCCGTCTGGACTTCAGTTCTCGCCCTGGCAATCTCCGCCGGCGCGCAGGCTCAGACTCCAGCGGCGCATTTCGTGGATTCCGCGCGGACTGAGATCGACCAGGCCGTTCACGACATGGACATGGCGAGGCTCGATCGGACCAGAGTACTGCTCGATCGCGCGCTGGTTGCCTATCCCGACGATCCGTACCTGCTGCACTATCGTGGCTATCTTGCCTACCGCGAGGCTACCGGCCTTCTCATGACGGGCCAGAAGGGCAGCTTGCCGGAGGTGATCGCGGCCGGCCTCGCCGATCTGTCGAAGTCCGCCGAACATGTATCGTGGCCCGAGACCTTGCAGCTCGAGGCATGCCTCGACGCGATGCGCATTCCCCTGGAGCCCGGGTCGGGAATGACGTTAGGACCGCTTACTGGGCGGCTTTCCGCCGAGGCAGCGAAGATGGGCCCGACGAACCCGCGAGTCGTACTGCTGCAAGCCTATCTCGCTCGGTCGACTCCGGAATCCATGGGCGGGGGAGCAGCGCGTGCGCGAGCACTCGCAGACAAAGCGGTCAAACTATTCGCTGACGATCACCCCGGTCCGCTGGCGCCCGCGTGGGGTAAGGATGAAGCGGCATCGCTCTGGTCGCGTCTCGCCGATTCCACCGGGGCGGGCAGCAGATAGAGTCGAGGCCAGCGCCTTTTCTTGTGAGGGTACGGCGAGATGACACCGGACGGCCGGCGACGGCTCCAGGCGAGTGGGGTTTGCTGCGCGGCGTGGCTCGCGTTGGCAGGCGTGTACGCGATGCTGATGTACGCGCAGTCGTTTGGGGCCATGAGCCGCCTCTTATCGCTGCGAGTCGCGCTCATCACGACTGTGGCGCCCGTGGTCATGGGGGCCGGCGTATGGCGAATGACGGAACGATACCAGTGGCGTGGCCGGCACCCACTCGCGTTCGCGGGGATTCACGCGGGCATGGCGATGCTTTACGCGATGCTTTGGGCACTTTGGCAGTACGCCATCGCGCGTGCCGGCCCTCGTCCGCGGATGTCGGTCGATCTGCTGACGCACACCGTTCTGCCCGCGCAGCTAGTGACGGGGGTCCTCGTCTACGCGCTCGTGGCGACGCTCTCGTACAGCCTTCGATCCGTGGTGCACGCGCGACGAATGGAGCTTGCTCTTGAACACGCGGAACGCCTGCGGCTGCAAGCGAACCTGGCAGCGTTGCGCGCACACATCAATCCACATTTTCTGTTCAACACGCTCCACTCTGTCGGTGAGCTGCTCTCGCATGATCCGGCGGCGGCGCGCGAGAGTCTCGAGCACCTATCGGAAGTTTTTCGGTACGCGCTCCGGCTCGACCGCGATCAGGTCGACCTGGTCACAGTCGAGGATGAGTGGGGCGTGATCAAGAGCTATCTCTGGCTGGAAGGTCTTCGACTGGGCCGACGCCTGCGCGTCGAGACGGCATTCGAGGACGACGCGCTCGCGTGCGCCATTCCACCGTTCACGATTCAACCCCTCGTCGAAAACGCCATTCGACATGGTATCGGGCCCAAGTCGTCGGGCGGAACTTTGTCCGTCTCCGCACGCGAGAGTGAAGGCTCGCTGCTCGTCGTCGTGAGCGATGACGGCGTCGGCTGCTCGCCGCGCGCAGCGACCGCGTCGCGAGGACTGGGGTTACGCTCGGTGCGACAGCGACTTGCCGACTTCTACGGCGGGGGCGCCTCGGTGCGAGTCGAACACGCACGGAATGGCGGCACGGTAGTCACGCTGACCGTCCCGGCGGCGTTCATCGCTCCACCCGTGGCCCCGGGGGTCAAGTGAGCGTGCGCAACCAGAGCTGGCCGGACGCCGCGCATGCCGATGCAGCGGCCCTTGCCCGCACTCTCGTGATCGAAGACGAACCGCTCGCGCGGCGTGCGCTCAGGGCGATCATCGACGGCGTGCCATGGCTTCAGTGCGTCGGCGAGGCGGCCGACGCGGCGCAGGCGGTGGAGATGATTCGCTCAGCGGATCCCCAGTTGATTTTCCTCGACGTTCGCTTGCCGGGTGGAAGCGGCATCGCGGTGCTCGAGCGCGCACCCACCAACGCCGTGGTGATCTTCGCAACCGCGTTCGATTCCTATGCGTTGGCGGCATTCGAGCTCGGTGCGATCGACTACATCACGAAGCCATTCGGTCCGGAGCGAGTGCACCGTGCGCTGGCGCGGGCTCGGGCACAGCTCCAAGCGCAGTCCGCGGCCGAGCACGACCAACCTCCCACGGCCGCGGCGCCGGCGGGCGTGCGACTCGGCGTGGTCCAGGCGCGGCCGCTCGAGACCATCTTTGCCCGTGAGCGCGGTTCGATCGTTCCGATCGGAGTTCCCGACATCGTTCGCTGCGAGGCCGATGGGGATTTCGTGGCGGTCTACGCGCATGGGAAGCGTTATCTGTTGTATCTCAATCTGAGCGATCTGAGTGCCCAGCTCGATCCCACGCGGTTCGTTCGGGTGCACCGATCGCACATCGTCAATCTGTCGGCGGTGCAATCGATCGCTCCCCTCGATGCAAGCCGGGTCGAGATTTGCCTTCGAGACGGGTCCCGCGTGTCGGCGAGCCGCACGGGGACAGGCGCGCTTCGCTCGCGGATGCGGTCCCGACATTCGACATGACTCACATCGCTCGCAATCTGGCCCGCGGCGTCGCGGCGCTCCGGATGCACGCGCTCGTCGCCGACCTAGTCTACGCATGCCGCGTGCTTCGATCCGCCAGGGCATACAGCGCGGCCGTTGTCTTGACGCTGACGATCGGCATCGCCGGAACGACCGCGATCTTCAGCATCGTTGACGGCGTGTTGATCAAGCCGCTCGCCTTCTCGTCGCCCGAGCGTGTCGTGGCTCTTTATCAGGATGATCGAGCCAAGGGCACGGACCACGGCGACGTGGCGCCGGCAAACTTCGCGGATTGGCGCGCGAGAAGCGGCTCGTTCACGGCACTCGCCGCCGCGGAGCCGTTCGCGCTCAACTACAACGGAGCTGACGGGGTCGAGCAAATCTTCAATTGGAACGTGACACAAGATTTTTTCCGGGTGCTCGATGCTCGGCCGGCGCTAGGCCGGCTGTTCGTGCCGTCCGATTTCACGCCTGGCCCAGCCCGCGTGCTGATCCTGACTCACGCGTCATGGAAAACGCGTTTCGCGGCGGATCCTTCGATCATTGGCCGGCGACTGCAGATTGGACGAGGAAGCGCCACCGTCGTCGGCGTGTTGGCTGAGAATTTCGATTATCTCGCCAGCTCCAAGATGGAGATGTACGCACCCAAGGTGCTCGACACCGTCGAGGTGCGGATCCGAAACACGGCGTGGTACAAGGTAGTCGGCCGCGTGAAGCCCGGAATCTCGTTGGCCGAAGCGCGCGCCGACCTCGGGCGAGTCGCGGCCCAACTCGCACGCGAGTATCCAGCGACGAACAGCAATGTGTCGACCACGATCGAACCGCTTGCACAGGCGGTCGTGGGAGACGTTCGCCGACCGCTCGGGCTTCTGCTCGGCGCCGTCTCGCTCGTGTTGCTCATCGCGTGCGTGAACGTGGCGAACCTCGTGGTTGCGCGCGGGGGGCAGCGTCGCCGCGAACTGGCCGTCCGCGTCGCGCTCGGCGCGTCGCGGTGGCGGGTGGTGCGCCAGCTCATGGCGGAGAACCTCCTGTTGGCCATTGGAGGCGGTGTCGGCGGGCTGCTGGCGGCGGCCGGTGCCATTCGAGTGATCGCCAACGTCGATCCCGGCGCGATTCCTCGGCTCAGCGACGTTCACATTGACGGGCGGGCGCTCGGGTGCACGATCGCGGCCGTCGTCGTCGCCACGCTGGTATTCGGACTATTGCCGGCGATTCGCTCGACCGCGCTCGACCCGGCCGCGGAGCTGCGCGCGGGAGTGCGGGCGTCGAGCGACGGTGCGCGCGGCCGAGTGCGCCGCGGCCTCGCGGTAGCCGAAGTCGCGCTCGCGTTCGTACTCCTCGTCGGTTCTGCGCTGCTCATGCGCAGCTTCGTCTCCGTGCTCCACGCCGATCGGGGGTACCGGTCGGACCATGTGTTGGCTGCCACGGTGTTCGTCTACCAATGGGCGCCGAGCGCGAGGGCGCGCGTCGACTACGTCGACGCATTGCTGCGCCGAACGTCGGCGCTTCCGGGCGTCGTCACCGCGGGCGCGACCTCGTCACTTCCGCTCGATCTCGCAATCGGCGCTGATCAGGGCGCATTCACGGTCGATGGCCGTTCCGTCGCCGTCGGGCAGGAACCTTCGACGCACATGACCGCGGTCACGCCGGACGCCTTCGCGGCGCTCGGAATATCACTCCGCGGCGGGCGCGAGTTCACCATGGCGGACGACTCTGGCAACGCGCCCGTCGCGATCGTCAACAGGGCCATGGCGAAGCGGTTCTGGCCGGGCGAGGATCCGATTGGCAAGCGACTGCGGTTTGCGTTCTACAGCGTGCCAGAGGAGCGGACAATCGTCGGTGTCGTCGCGGACACGAAGCAACGGGCGTTGGACGCTCCGGCTGATCCGATCGTATATGTCCCTCACGCACAGGCTCCGACGGGCGCAATGACGCTCGTCATTCGCACGACGAACGAACCGCGCCTGATGCTGCGCGCCGTCAAGCGCGCCGTCGCCGAATTGAATCCCGCGTTGCCCCTGGCGAATGTCCAGACGCTCGACGAGCTCGTCACGGTCGCGGTGCAGCCTCGGGAGTTTGTGCTTACGCTGGCGAGCACATTCGCGCTGACGGCCCTCGTGCTCGCCCTGGTGGGCATATATGGAGTCATCAACCAGGGCGTGATCGAGCGGCGTGGTGAGCTGGGCGTCCGCCTGGCCCTCGGCGCGCAGCCGGGTGACGTCGTACGCCTCGTGCTGCGCCAGGCGCTCGCCTTCGCGACGGTTGGCGTCATCGTTGGGATGAGCGGTGCCGCCGCGATCACCATGCTCATGCGCAGCATGCTCGTCGACGTACATCCGTTGGACGTGCCAACCTACATTGTCGTGGGCGTTGCGATGGTCGTGACCGCGGCGGCGGCCGCCGGTCTCCCTGCGTACCGCGCTGGGCGGATCGACGTACTCGAATCGATGCGCGGCGGCTGATCCGCACCAGCGAAGGGGAGCGCGCGCGGCTACCGCACGAATGCCAATGCCTCATCCGCGAATCGCGGCCATCGCGGCGCCGCTTTGGCCGAGATGACCACCCACTCTTTCATCACCCGACCCTTGCCCGACTCGAAAGGCGAGCCGACCCCATCAGCGATGAGCTCGTCGACTCGCAGCCTGGGCAGCTTGACGAGCAACCGTTCTCCCACGAGCGCGGCGAAGAATCGGCCGTCGACCCGCAGCCCCTCCGATCTGAGCATCTTGCCGCGCGACACGCGTGAATCCGAGGTGTAGCGGCGCGCGAGTCGTTCAAATGACGCCGTTGCGCCCGAAGCTGACGGTGAGGTCACGACCAAGGCTCGTCGGCTGATGGTCCATAGATCGCGGGCACGCGCCCTCCGACCATCCGCACGTACACCGAGAGCTGCCCGCGATGGTGGACCGTGTCGAGCAGCCAGAACCAAAGCAACTCGTGGATCGGTACGAGGCCAACCGCTCCCGGCCCGGTGAAGAAGGGGACTGACTCCGCGAGGCGGCTTGCCGACGTACGCGTCAATGCCGCCAACACTCTTGTCGCTCCAGCGTCGAGCATGGCGAGGGCGCTCGCCCATGTTTCCGGCTGCGCGGGAAAGGACGGAGGCATGGTCCACGTGCCATCGAGGACCGCGGCCATGCCGGCTTGCTCGCGAGCGAGCGTTGCCAAGAGCTCGAGCGCGCTCGACGAGCGCTCGTGAGGACGGAAGCCACACTCGGATTCGGGGAGGGCGCCGACCACGCGCATCGTCGTTTCATGTTCGCGCGCGAATCGGCGGAGCAGCTCCGCCTTCATCACGTCCATCATGGCTTCCGTCGGAACCTCCTCGACGTCAGGATGTTGGGATGGCATGCGAGCCTCTGTCTTGTAGGAGTTGATCCAGTTGATCCAGGCATGCTCCCCAACCAATCGCGTGACGCCGCGCCGATTGGCTGCTGGGGAGCAGCTCGTGGCGGAGCGTGACTCTGGTTCCGTCGGGGTGTTCGCGAAAGTCCACGTAGACGACGGATTCACATCGAGCCGGATCGGATTCGTCTAGCCACGTGTAGGCGAGATGTCTGGGAGCGTCGACCACTTGGTACACGCCGGCGATGCGGTGAATCGTTCCGTCTGGTGCTCGCAGGTGTAGGCGATAGGGCCCGCCCACACGGAGATCGACCTCAGCGACCGGCACCGAGAGGCCCGACCGCGCATTCCACCGTTTGATGAAGTCGGGGCGGGTCCACATCGCGAATATCGTGGCGGGCGGCGCACGAAAGACGCGGCGCACCTCGACGTGACTCGCGTCAGGCGCGTCCACGGCGGCCTCTGCTCTGTTTGGTCCGCGTCGAGCGGCGGCGCGGCGCCGGGCGGGCGAGGGCCATGTCACTCAGGGCGGCGTCGATCTGATCGAATTGATGCTCCCAGAACATCCGGTACCGCTGCATCCAGGAAACGGCGACGCGCATTGGCGCCGCGTTGAGGCGCGTGTGTCGGA
>JBIOHX010000125.1:0-10351 GCA_044449465.1 Gemmatimonadales bacterium
GCGTTCTCGAGCTTGAATCCGACTTCCTCGGAGATGACCTGGCCGCCGGTGAGAACTGCGATGTCCTGCAGCATCGCCTTGCGACGATCGCCGAACCCTGGAGCCTTGACGGCGCAGACCTTGAGCGTGCCCCTCAGCTTGTTGACGACCAGCGTCGCCAGCGCCTCACCCTCGACGTCTTCGGCGATGATGAGCAGCGGGCGACCCTGCTGCGCGACCTTCTCGAGCACCGGGAGCAGATCCTTCATCGACGAGACCTTCTTGTCGTGGATGAGGATGAGCGCGTCCTCGAGCACCGCTTCCATCTTCTCCGGATCGGTGACGAAGTAGGGCGACACGTATCCGCGGTCGAACTGCATGCCTTCGACCGTCTCGAGGTTGGTTTCCAGCCCCTTCGCTTCCTCGACGGTGATGACGCCGTCCTTGCCGACCTTGTCGAAGGCCTCGGCGATCAGATCGCCGATTTCCTTGTCATTGTTCGCCGAGATGGTGCCGACCTGCGCGATCTCTTTTTTGCCGGAGGTCGGGACGCTGATCTTCTTCAGCTCGCCGACGACCGCGGCGACCGCCTGGTCGATGCCGCGCTTGATCGCCATGGGGTTGGCGCCGGCAGTGACGTTCTTGAGCCCTTCACGGAAGATCGCCTGAGCGAGCACGGTGGCCGTGGTGGTGCCGTCGCCGGCCAGGTCGGAGGTCTTGGTCGCGACTTCCTTCACCATCTGGGCGCCCATGTTCTCGAGCGGATCGCTGAGCTCGATCTCCTTGGCGACGGTGACGCCGTCTTTGGTGACCGTCGGCGCGCCGAATTTCTTGTCGATGACGACGTTCCGGCCGCGGGGGCCGAGTGTAACCTTGACCGCTTCCGCGAGCTGGTCGACGCCGCGCTTGAGCGCCGCGCGCGCGTCCGTGTTGAAGTGCAGTTCCTTGGCTGCCATATGCGTTCAGGCCTCGAATGTGTGTGCGTGAAAGAACTCGAATGATGCTCGGTGAACGGCGATCAGCTGAGGACGGCGAGGACGTCCGACTCGCGCAGAATGAGCAGCTGCTCGTTGTCGATCGTGACCTCGGTGCCGCTGTACTTGCCGTACAGCACCTTGTCGCCGACCTTCACGTCCATTGGCACGCGCTTGTCCTTCTCGAACCGCCCAGGGCCGACGGCGACGATCTCGCCCTGCTGCGGCTTCTCCTTCGCGGTGTCGGGGATGTACAGTCCGCCGCGCATCTGCTCGGTCTCTTCGAGCGCCCGGACGACAACGCGGTCGGCCAGCGGGCTCACCTTCACACTGGTCTTTGTGGCCATACGGTGTGCTCCTCTTGAACTGGTGCTGGTGCTTGGATGATGCGAATGACGAATCACACGCGTTAGCACTCTTAGCGATCGAGTGCTAAGGAGCTTGGATGATATCCCGACACGGCCGACGAGTCAAGCCCGCAGCCGGGCGCGAGCGAATCGGCTAAGTCACCTTTCCGTAAAGATTTAGAGCTTAACGCCCGCGGGCCTGAGAATCGTGTGGGCGATCTGGAGCCCTTGCAGCGTCAGGTGCGGCTCGACGCGATCGAAGCTCGTGCAGAGCGTCGCCATCGTTTCGGCGAACCCGCCCGTCGCCACGACCAGCGGTGCGCCTGCGCGCGGCCAACTCGCCTTGATCCGACGCACGATCCCGTCGATCGCGTCGGCGGCGCCGAACATCACACCGGCACGGATGCATTCCTCCGTACGCTTGCCGATCACGCGCGCCGGCAAGACAAGCTCCGTCGAAGGGAGCTTCGACGTGCGGCGCGTCAACGTCTCCGCGGATGTGGCGATTCCCGGCGCGATCACGCCTCCAAGAAAAACGCCATCGGAGGTCGTGCAGTCGTAGGTCGTCGCCGTCCCCATGTCGACGACGATCGCGTCGCGGCCGTACAGGCGGCTCGCGGCGAGCGTATTGATCAATCGATCCGCGCCGACCGTCTGCGGCTCATCGACCTCGAGACGGATCGGAAGCGGCGAGCTCACGTCGACGACGAGCGGCTCGCCCACCTGGAAATACCGCCGGCAGGCCTCGGCCAAGGGACCGGTAACGCGCGGCACCACCGAGCCAATCGCCACGCTCTCGACGAGCGTCAGCGAAAAGTCCTGCGACTCCATCAGCGCGCGCAGCAGCACGCCGAATTCGTCCGGCGTGCGAGGTACGTCGGTGACGACGCGCCAATGCCCGCGGAGCTCCGATTCGCTGAACAGCCCGATGGTGAGCTCGGTGTTGCCGACGTCGAAGACGAGGATCACGACGCTTCCTCCGGTAGAAGTACGAGCGACCCGCCGCGCTCCAACACCATCGATCCATCGTCCCGCTGCACGACGAGCGCGCCGTCGGCAGCCACGCCGCGCACTCGGCCCGCTGTGGGCTCGATGCACGCCCGACCGAGTGCGAGATCGCGCCGCGCGAATGCCGCACGTTCGGCCGCGCTCAGTGGACCGGTCGTCGCGACCGCGCGCCGCAGCGCCGGAACAATCGCTTCGAGGAGCGCGGCGCGCGAGATCCCAGGGCGGAGCGACGCCACGGCGCCGCCGCCCGCGATGCTCGCCGCCGGAGCGCGCACGTTCACGCCAACTCCGATCGCGATCCACTCGAGGCTCTCCGCCTTCCACCGCGCCTCGACGAGCACGCCCGCGAGCTTTCCCCCTCCGGCATAGACGTCGTTGGGCCATTTGAGCGACACCAGCCCATCGGTGAACCGCTCAGCCTCCGGCGCGAGCGCGAGCCCGACACGCAATGGCAGCACGCCAAGCGAAGACGGCTCACTCGGGCGCTCGATGAGCGTGAGCCAAACCCCGGCCCCCGGTTCGGACGCCCAGGTTCGTCCGTAGCGGCCGCGCCCCGCGGTCTGCGCGTCGGCAACTACGAGCGTCCCCGCCTCCGCGCCCTGCTCCGCCAGACGATGCGCCTCGTCGAACGTCGAGCTGATCGATTCAAAGGCCGCCACGCGCGGCACCGCGAGCCGCCGCGCCAGGTCGCGTACGGCGACGCCGTCGTATGACGCCGATGCGATAGCCGAGAAACGGTCGGCCGAGGCGTCAGCGACCAAAGGCGATGGCAAGCACGATCGCACCGACGACGATCCGGTACCAGGCGAATACGCCGTAACTCCGGCGGACGACGAATCGCAGAAGGACCGAGATGGCCAACCATCCACTCAGGGCCGACGCGAGCACGCCGGCGACGAGCGGCGCGCTCAGCCCTTCCGTGCGCAGCACCTGCGGCACTTTGAGGACCGCCGCGGCCGCGATGATGGGCATGCTCATGAGAAAACTGAACACCGCCGCGCCTTCGCGCGTGAGCCGAAGGGCACGGCCGGCGGTGATCGTCGAGCCAGATCGCGACACCCCGGGAAGAATCGCGAACATCTGGGCCAATCCGACCAAGAGCGCGTCGCTCCAGCGCATCGCCTCGAGTGGACGGTCGCGTCCGGCCGCCTTGTCCACCCACCAGAGCAGCGCGCCCATCAACATCAGGAACATCGCGATGAGCCGCGGATCGCGGAACGCGTTCTCGGCGTAGCTCTCGAGCGCCAAGCCGGCGATGGCGCCGGGAATGGTGGCGATGATGAGGAAGATGACACGCCGCTGCTCCTCACCCTCCACGCGCCGCGTTGCGACGATGCGCACCGCGGCATTGATGAGTGCCATCCACTCGACCCGGAAGTACCAGAGCACCGCGAGCAGGGTTCCGAAGTGCAGTGCGACGTCGAACGCGAGGCCCGGATCCGGCCAGTGCAACAGCCACGGAATGAGCGCGAGGTGGGCCGAGCTGCTGATCGGCAGGAACTCGGAGAGCCCCTGAACGACGCCGAGAACGATGGCTTGGAAGACGCTCACGATCCGACGGGCGAAGGGTGGCGCGGCAAGGACAGGGCGTATTCGTAAAACGCTTCGTATTCGGCGACGATGGCGTCGAGCGAAAACCGCTCGCGCGCGTCGGCGGCGGCGAGCGCGCTCATCGTACGCCACCGGTCGCCGTCGCGCAGAATGGCGAGGGCGGCGGCGGCCATGGCGTCGATGTCGCCCACGGGACAGAGCACGCCCGTCTCGCCGTCGCGCACCACCTCGGGGAGGCCGCCGGTGCGCGACCCGATCACGGGGACGCCACAGGCCAATGCCTCGAGCGCGCTGAGCCCAAACGACTCGCTGTTCGACGGGAGCAAAAATAAATCGGCGCCGGCGAGCAGCGGGGCGACCGCGTCGATCTTGCCGAGGAAGAACACCTTCTCCTGAAGGCCGGCGATCCGCGCCTCGTCTTCGGCGTCGACGCGGTCCGGGCCGTCGCCGACCATGATCAGCACCGACGGCACTTCGGCGGCAACGCGGGCGAAGATGCGCACCACGTCGCGCACGCGCTTGACCGGGCGGAAGTTCGAGATGTGCATGAGCACGCGCGATCCAGAGTCCACCTGGTCGTCGAGGATGGACGCATAGCGCGCGCGGTCGTAGACGTCGGGATCGATGAAGTTCGGGATGACCTCGATGCGGCAGGCCGTGCAGCCGAAGGTCGTCAGCGTTTCGGTCTGGAGATAGCGCGACACGGCGGTCAGCCCATCAGACTTCTCGATCGAGAACTTGGTGATCGGCCGAAACGATGGGTCCTGGCCGACGATCGTGATGTCGGTGCCGTGCAGTGTGGTGACGACGCGGATGTCGGGGCGCGTGGGTCGCAGCATCTCTTTGGCGATCCAAGCGCTGGTGGCGTGCGGGATCGCGTAGTGGCAGTGCAGCAGATCGAGCCCGTGGGCCAGCGTCACCTCGTGCATCCGCACGGCGAGCGCGAGATCGTATGGCGGGTACTCGAACAGCGGATACCGGCCGACGTCGACCTCGTGGAAGTACACCCGCGGCAGAGCGGCCGACAAGCGGAAGGGCTGCTGGTAGGTGATGAAGTGCACCTCGTGCCCGCGCCGCGCGAGCGCGATACCGAGCTCCGTGGCCACGGCGCCCGATCCACCGTAGGTCGGATAACAGGTGATGCCGACCTTCACGCCGTCGCCCGTCGGGCTGCGGGGCCACGCACGGAGCCGACGCCGTCCAGCCATTCCGCGGCGCGCGCGCGCCAATCGTCGGCGGTCGGATCGATGCGCGTCACGAGGCCGCCGGCGAGCTGGTGTCGGAACCAGGTGCGTTGTCGTTTGGCGTACTGGCGCGTTTCGACGAGCGCACGTTCACGTGCCGCATCACGCGTCGACGCGCCGGAGACCCAGCGCCGAACGGCGTCGTATCCCGTCGATTTCCAGGCCGGCGCGTCCGCCGGAATGGTCTGCATGAGACGCCGCACTTCTTCGGGCCATCCATTGTCGAGCATGTGGTCGATGCGTGCGGCGATTCGCGAGTGCAACGCCGGACCGGGGTCCACCAGAAGATAGTGAGCCCGCCAACGCGACGGCCGCGAACCACGATCATGCAACTCGCTCACCCGTTCGCCGGCGAGCAGCGCAATCTCGACCGCGCGCAAGAGTTGCGTGCGTCCGAGCCCTGCGCGGGCAGGGTCGAGCACTCGGACCCATCGCCGAAGCTCATTGGTCGCATACCCGTCGAGCAAGCGACCGACGGCGGCGCGGCGGGTGGGATCGAGCGGAGGCTCGGGGAACAAACCCTGGACGAGCGCACGGAGATAGAGCCCCGTGCCGCCGACGACGAGGGGCGTTCGAGCCGCCCCGCGCGCGCCGGCGATCCACGCGTCGGCCGCGTCCGCCCACGCCGCCGCTGAGTAGCGGTCCGTCGGCTCGGCGACGTCGATGCCCTCATGCGGAATGCGAGCGCGCTCGGCGGGCGACGGCTTCGCGGTGCCGACGTCGAAGCCGCGATACACTTGCCGAGAGTCGGCGCTGACAATCGCGCCGTACGCGCGTTCGGCGAGCCACATCGCGACGTCGCTCTTGCCCGCGGCCGTCGGTCCGCAGACGACGCGCAGCTCGAGCCGGTCAGCGTCGACCAAAACGCCGGTCAATCTCGTCCCAAGTGAGCTGCACGATCGTCGCGCGGCCGTGCACGTCGTGTGCGGGGAGAGTCGTGTCGCGTAGCGCCGCGAACAGCGCCTGCATCTCGCCGGGCGAGAGCGCGTCGCCGGCTTTGATCGCCGACTTGCAGGCGACCGTTGCCGCCAGCCGCTCGTGCCGCGCGTGGACGCTGGTGTCGCGATCGCCGGCCAAGCCGGCAAGCGTTTCGCGCAGACAGCGCTCGGGGTCGAACCGGGGGTGCGGCATCGGCACGGCACGCACGATGAGCGTGTGCCCACCGAAGCCTTCGATCTCGAACCCGAGACGCTCGAGCGCGTCGCGATTGCGCTCGAACGCTTCGCTTTCCGCCGGACCCAGATGGAGCGTCATCGGAAACAGCAGCCGTTGGGCGGGAGCATCGCCGCATTCGAGCGTGCGCATGAATCGCTCGTACAACACGCGTTCGTGCGCCGAGTGCTGATCGATGAGCACCACACCCTGCGCATGCTCGAACATGATGTACATGTTGGCAAGCTGCGTGAGCGGCGGAAGGCGCGCCGGCTCGCGGGGCGGATCGGTCGCTGCTTCGGCCGATTGCTCCCGCGCGACGGCCGCCGAGGCGCCGGGCGAACAGACCGTCCGGCGCCGGCTCGGGTGGGTGCATCGAATCGAGGCCATCGCCGGGGTGCGGTGACTCACCGTTCGCGTTCGCCGATCGCGTGTCGGGCGCACCAGCCGGAGACGAGAGCCACGATGGCCGGCCGAACATCGCGCTTGCGTCGAGCGTGCCCAGGGCGCGGCGAAGGGCCGTCTCGACCGTGCGCTCGACCTGCCAGCGATCGCGGAATCGCACTTCGGATTTTGCCGGATGGACGTTGACGTCGACCATATCCGCGGCGACGGTCACGTCGAGAAAAAGCGTGGGCCGCACGCCGGAGGGGATCGTCGACTTGTACGCCGACTCGGCGGAGCGCACGATGCCCGGGTCGCGCACCGCGCGGCCATTCACCGACAGAAAGACGCGGCGCGTCGCCGTGCCGACGTCGCTCGGGCGCTCTACGAGGCCCGCGATGTGGGTCGAGCCGCTCACGTCGTCGACATCGAGCAGGCCGGCGGCAAAGGCGGCGCCGTAGGCCGCGGCGAGGCGATCGCGCAGCGTCGACGACGCGGGGAACGCGAACACCGACTTGCCGTCGTGGGTCACGGCGAGCCGCACGTCGCGCCGCGCCAGGCTCATCGTGCCGAGGACGTCGAGGATCGCGCGCCATTCGGAGCGCGCGCCGCGCAAGAACTTGAGGCGCGCGGGTGCGTTGAAGAACAGATGCGACACGCGCACCGTCGTGCCGCGCCGCCGCGCGATCGGCGTCGCGCCGCCGAGGGCTCCCCCGCTCGTTCGAACGAGCGTGCCCGCTCCGTCATCCGGAGCCGTTTCCAACTCGAGGTGCGAGACCGAGGCGATTGCGGCGAGCGCTTCGCCCCGGAAACCGAAGCTTCGCACGCCGACGAGATCGGCCGCGGTTCGAATCTTCGACGTCGCATGGCGCTCGAGCGCGAGCAGGGCGTCGTCCCGCGCCATGCCGCAGCCGTCGTCGCTCACGCGAATCGATTGACGGCCACCGTCCTCGAGCTGAATGTCGATCGAGGTGGCGCCAGCGTCGAGCGCGTTCTCGACGAGCTCCTTGACGACTGATGCCGGCCGCTCGACGACCTCACCGGCCGCGATCTGGTCGGCGACGGCGGCGGGCAGAACGGCGATCCGGCGTGGCGGCGCGGCGAGCATGCGCCAAAGCTACGATCCAGGCACGCTGCGCGGGAAGCGCGACGGCGCTCGGCGTCAGTCTCCGCCGATCGAGACGTCGCGCTCATCGAGCGAGATGAGCGAAGAGGACTCGAGCCAGCCGTCGCGCCCGTCGTCGAGGGCAACGTGGCTCCATGCGCCCTGGCGCCCGGAGACGCGCACGACCTCGCCAACAATGGCCGTCGCACCGCGCTCGGCACCAAGCTGTGGATCGTGGCTCAGAGACGCCGTTTGCCGAACGACGGCCGCGGTGTGACCGGACAAGCGATCGCGTAGCGCGAGCGCCGCGATCACGATCACCGCCGCACTCACCGTGAGCGCGGTGACCAGGCGCCGATGTTCGGCCCGGCGGCCTACGGCGCGGCGTAACGCGTCGCCCCACGCGATGCACCAGAGCAGCGCCGCGACGTTGAACAACCAGGCGGGCGGAAGCGGCGGGACGTATCCCGCGGAAGACCAGGGCAGGCTGTGCACGAGGTCGACGCGGTCGCGCATGTCGCCCGCGAGTGGTTCGAGGCGAAGAGCGCGCTGCCAGGCCGCGACGCTTCGCGCGGTGTCGGCGGCGGCCCATGCCGCGGTGCCGAGGTTGGCCCACGCGTCAGGCGCTCGCGGCTCGGCGGCGACCGCCTCGATGAAGCCCTCTCGGGCAGCGACGAAATCGTGATGCTGATAGGCGGCGACGCCGGCGTCGAACGCACGACGGGCGGCGACGGCGTCATACGCCTGCGCGGTGCCGACGCCAACCGCGACGAGTCCCACGATGCAGAGTGTGGTGACGACGAGTCTGGTCCGCGGCAACGCCTCCGCATCGATCTGCTTGCACACGGATGTCACGCGCTCGAGCGCGTCGGGCGGCAGAGCCCCCGAAGCGGAGAACGCTGCTTCGTCGAGTTGGCGCAGCAGGCCCTCGGCGTCCTGGGCGACGTCGGTGGAGACGCCGCGGCGACGCAACGCGCGGGCGAGCGATCCCGTGCGCGTGAACGCGTCGGCGCCGAGTCCGAGGCGTTCGGCGAGCACCGCGGTGAAGGCTTGGCGCACGCCGCGCGCATCGCGCGACTTTGCGGCGTCCCGGTTGAGGAGCGCGAGCCGTTCGACGCCAGTGGGCCCGCGATCGGTCGTGACGCGCCCCCGCTCGCGCGTGCGCAGCGTGATCGCCGGGAGCGGCGCGAGCGCGAGGAGCGCCCAGAAGGCCGGATGGTCGTGCAGGGGTTTGGAGAGCGGGCCGCGATAGCGTGGACGCAGGGCGAGAAGAGTCTCGGTGCGCGCGGTATCCGCGGATGCGAGCGTGCCCGGGAGCACGAAGACGTGCGCGGGGCGCGTGGCGGTGGTCTCGTAGCGGCGCGATTCCGGGTTGAAGAAGCTGTAATGGATCGGCGGCACATCGAGCTCGCCGGCGATGCGCGGGGTGAGCACCCAGTCGAACTCCTTGCTGCCGGCGATGCGGCGGGCAGTTGTGTCGACCTGCACGCGTTCGTCGCCGTTCACCAGCGTCGCCCACGACACGCCAACTGGCGGGCGCGGCAACAGCTTGACGTTGCCGGTTCCCGACACGCGCACGGTGAGCAGGAGTGGATCGCCGACGCGGGTCTCGTTGGTGTCGAGGTGTGCCGCGACACGAAGGTTTCCAACCGCGCCTCCGTAGTCGAGCGGCCGGCCCGCCGATGGCGGCTCGACGGCAATGAGGACGGTGCTGTCAGTCTCGAGCTCGTGCGTCTCTTCGCGGCTGAAGAAGCTCGCCGAGAGCGGCAGCGAGTAGACGAGCTGCGCGGGCGGGATCGAGAATCTGCCAGCCAGCAATGGAAAGAGCGCCCGCTGGTACACGAGCGCCTCGAAGCAATGCGAGCCCACTTCGCGGCGCGAGTCGCCGCGCGCCGGAATGTCGTAGGCGAGCATCGATTGCATATCGGGCGGAAAGAACGTCGGATTGCGCCGCAACCGATCGCGCACGGTCTGGTTGAGGAACACCGCGACTTCGTAGTTCGCCTGCTGGCCGACGAACACGGTTTCCGGGGCGGTCGCGGCGCGGAAGCTCACCTGAAGGCTGGTGTCGATGCGCGCGCGTGCGACGACGGTCGGCACGCTGGGCCGCCCGCCCGGGGGACGCACGGCAATCTGAATGAGGCGGGAGCGCGCGGAGGCCGAGCCCAATCGCGCCTCAAACGGCGGAATGGAGAAGGTGCCGAGATGGTCAGTGGTGAGCACGTAGCGATACTCGGCCATGACGCTTCCGTCGCCGCGAGAATCGTATGTCAGGTGCGGAACCGGCGACGAGCGCAGCACATCAAACGGCCCGAACGAGGGCACCACGAGTCGGGGGGCAACGCTGCCCGGAGCCTGCACGGCGACGCTGATCTCGATCGCGTCGCAGGCCGATACCGAATCGGGTGCGTGGGCTACGATCGCGAGCTGCGCGATGGCGAAGAGGACGCCGATCACCAGTCCTTCCCTCCCGGCGGCGGCTCGACGCGATTCTGCTTCTGCTTCTTGGACTGCACGTCACGCTCCTCGCGGGCGGCACTGCCGAGGAGCTGTTCGGCTTCCTGCTGACCGAGGCCGCCTTGGGGTTGCGGCGATTGCCCCTGAGAC
>JBIOHX010000126.1:0-10343 GCA_044449465.1 Gemmatimonadales bacterium
GAGGCTGTCCCGCGCGCTGTGAACGCCCGGCCAAGCGCGCGGGACAGCCTCTAGGTCAACGGGTAGCGTGTCGTCCGTGAGCAGATCCGCGCCGGCGTTCACGAGCGCGAGCGCCAAGGTCGACTTGCCGCTGAACTTCGGGGCCAGGAATCCTACCGCTTGCCGGCCGACGGCGACGCCGCTGCCATGGAGAGCCAGTTGGCCACCCGCATGCAGCGCAAGCGCCAGCACCCGACCGAGAATGTCCAAACGGGCCGCCTCGAGCGAGCTCTTGCTGCCCGGCACCCAACGGATGTCGCGGCCGTCGCTCGAGATGTCGAACGTGCCAGTGTCTTCGTAGCTGAGCCGATAGCCGTTCGGCGTCTTGTACGCCCGAACTCGAACGTCGATATCGACGCGGTCTTCTCCGAGAAACTCCAACTCGCCCGCATCCGGCGGGCGGCCGTCCGGCGCCGCCGCCGATACGCACAGGCGCCACTCGGGGGCTTCGGTACTCGTGGACGGCTCGAGCTCTGGAAACGTGATCTCTGACTGCAACGTCCCGCCAAACGCCTGATACCTGTGCATTGCACCACCTGCCGCCGAGGCCGGGGGCCTGTTCGGCCCCCGGCCAGAGCGGGTCAGGACCGGTGAAACATCGAACCGGTGTCGCCTGGAAGGTTGATAACGCCACCTTGAGTCAGGTCGCGGAACGTTCCAAAGCGCTGGACCTGCGGCTTCTCGTATGTCACCAAGGACTCCTCTGGGAAACAATCGGTGCTGAGCCACTCGCCCAGCGGGAGTTCGGCCAACGCGGCCGGGTGCTGCAATTTCTGCACTTACTGCACTTACTGCATTTACTGCATTTACTGCACTTACTGCTTCGATCAGACAATCATCATGAGACTTCAGCCCACTCCGGTTGCCGCACCGGCACGGCTTTGGCCCGAGTCCAAAGCTCGGCCTGAAACGTATCGAACAGCCGCAGCCCGAGCATGGGATCAGGATCACTTAGGAAATGCGCTAAAGAGCGGCGAAGCGCAATAGGGTCGAGAATGCCGAGCTCCGCGAGCGCTTGCGTTCCGGCAAATGTATGCCGGAACGCCGGCCCGCACTCGTTAATCAAGGAACGCTTGAGGTATGCCAGCGCGGAACCGGTTCGAACGCGGCGCGGCGCTGTAACACTCTGTGGCAGTAGTCCGCGCATCGCGCGCCGTAACAGGATTTTGGTCTCGACCCCCGATGCTCGCTCGGAGAGCGGACGGGCGACCGCGAAGTCGATGACGCGGCGGTCGTATAATGGCGTTCGCTGCTCGACGCCTTCGTCACGCACCATTTCGCTCACGTTCGTCCGGATGTGCGGAAACAGACGTTCTGTCAGCATGTAATGGGCCTCTTCCGCGACGAGTCGACGGTAGCCGCCCACCGGCGTCGCGTTGCGTTCCGCCTCCAACAACTGGTGCTCGCGGGCGAATTTCTCCGACATCCATGGGACGAGCGGCCGGTCGAAGGACCCGGTCGCCATGTCGCCACGTCGTGCCACGCTGATGGCGCGTCGAAGCGCGCGCGGCATCCCAGGCTGAACGACTCGATCGAAAAATCCGCGAACGGTGACGCCGCGCTGGCGACGCCAATCGTTCGCCAATGAGATCCAACGGCCGCCCCAAAACAGATCCGTGAGGTACTGGCCCGACGCTGAAAAGAGCTCATCGCCACCGATTCCGCTCAGCGCAACGCGGCTGCCGAGCTCCCGGCTGCCCCGCGCCAGCGTACGATTGAACATCTCGTACACCTGCGTGAACGGCGAGTCTCGCCGGGCCGCCGCGGCCGCGAAGTCGGAATGCAGCAGCGGAACGCGGTCGACGTGCTTCCAGTGTACTCCCCTGTTCCAGAAGTGGGCGACCTGCGTGATGATTTCGTCTTCTCGCCCTGGATCGCCGATCGGATAGCTCATCGACACCGCGTCGAGGCTGCGCTCCGCTCCGCCGCTCGTGCCAAGTGAGTGGTTGCCGGCGGCGAATAGGGCCGTCGAGTCGTAGCCGCCACTCAGCCACACGGTGGTCGGGCCACTGGCTGGGGTCCGCTGATCGACGGCGTCCACGATCAGGCCGCGAAGCTGTTCCGCGGCAGCCTCGATGTTGCCGTCGCGGGCCGTCGCGACCCGCGGCGGAGACCAGCGCGCCACGACCTGTGCGGGCGACGCGGGCCGGCGCAGTAACGTTTCCCCGGCGCGAACCACGCGCACGCCCTCGAGGCAGGTCTCGTCGCTGGCGTCATGGAACCAGTTGATCAGGCGCGCGACGCCGAGCGGGTTGACCCCGGCGTCCATTAAGGGATGCTCCGCCACGCCCTGCAACGTCGACGCGACCACGAGCGTGTCCGAATGTTCGGCGTAGTAGAGAGGACGAAGCCCGACCATATCTCGCGCGAACAGCACCTCGCGTTTCGTCCGGTCCCACACGATGCACGAAAAGTCGCCTTCAATGCGATCGACGAACGCATGGCCCCACGTCCGGTATGCCGCGAGGAGCAGGTCCCCCTGCGTCGGGCCGATCGCCGTGCAACCGCTCGCCCGCAGGCGCGCCGTGAGGTCGCCCAAATAGTAGAGCGTCGCATCAGCCACGATCACGCAGTCGCCATCATCGGCGATGAGCCAAGCCGATTCGGGCGACAGCGCGAGCTCCCACGCGGCTCGCGACACCCCGATCGTGGCCCCCGCCAGCACCCGAATGGCGACATGCTGCCCGCCGCGCGATCGCATCCGTTTCAGGATGTTCTGCGCGATTGCCTCGCGCTCGAGGCTCACATCCGGCCCGAATACACCCACGATGGCTGTCAATTGCGACCCGCTAACCGAATGTCGCTCAGCCGATCGAAAGCGCTCACCCGCGCTTCCAGGTCGCCGATGATCTCGCCCGACAGATCGACCCAGGCATGCGCCGCAAAGACGGACCCCACCTTACGCACCCCGATACAGACGCGACTGCCGCGAATGCCGCGCGACTCGAGTAAACGTTGCAGCGCAATCGACCGCACGAGACAGCGCGCTCTGTACGGCCCGTACGCGGCCGCTCGATTCACGGCGCGGGCCCAGCGCAATGCGTCGCTCGTGACGCGTGTGCTCGGTGCCGAGTCGACGTGCTCCGTCGCGACGAACGATCCCCGCGGGCGCGACCATAACAGCAGCCGCGCCGATACGAGCGCCCAAAACCCGCGGACGAGATCCAGCCAGTCCGAGGCGCTCAACCGACGTATCCTGCTCCAATAAGCGCTAACGCGGACGCTCATCATTGCTCTCGGCTGTCTGCAAGAGCCCTAGGGCCGTCAACTCGTCAAGCAACTCGACCACATCGACACGCAGCACTGCCGGGTCGACCTGCGGATAATCGGTGCGCAGTGCGCCGCAAAGCTCGTCGACCGACGAATGGACTGGCGGCAGGAGCTGCCAGATGCGCATGCCCACGGCGTTCAATCCGTAGTACACCTCATCCTTGACCGAGAACAGCACCGCACCTTCGGCAACGGGCTTGAAGATGACGTCAGGATTGGCGGAGGGCAGCGCAAGAGAGTTCACGAAGACTCGAGAGAAGTGGTGGACACGCGTTCCAACGGCGGCGCAGGCCAGCGGGGCGTCAACGCAGTCAATCCAGCCAGTGAATCCAAGACGAAAGACCACAGTTCTCGACGAGGCGACATGGTCAGTCAGCGGCAACAGAAACTCGCGGCGGCAGCCGGCATCCACGCTCGCATACAGGGTGCCGCGCGGAGGGCGCCGTGCGCCGAGCAATCGACAACTGGTAAGCTATTGCTGCACAGAGAGTAAGCCCATGCGCGTCGCCTGTGCTTCCTTCGACCGTGAGGTCACCGATCGAACCCCACCGATGCGTCGACGCAACACACTGTGGACATCACTCGCGGGCCTGCCCGGATCGCGCCCTTGCGCTTCCGGCGGGGTCTGCCACGACCAGCGGTTGAGGGAGCCCTGATACAGGCGCTGACGCGGCCATCCAACAGCTTGGTGCGCCGTCGGCCATCTGCAGGCGCCCAACTCCTCATTCGTCAGGTCAAGCCGTCCAACGCCCGATCCGCTCGGCCGGCGCGCTGGCACGGTCGACGCATTCAGGCATGGCGAAACCGGTCGTCCGATCCGTTGGAGGAAACATGACAGTTGCCGCTCTTCATCAACTTCCGCCTTATCGCGTCGAGCTCGCGCCCGTGATCGACCTTTCGGACCGCAAAGCGCTCCGTGGCGATGTTCTCGCCGCCCTGGAACGCGGTCATCAGCAGGTCGTGATCGATTGCAGGTTGTGGAATTCTCTCGACCTCGCCGTGCTGAGCACCCTCGTTCAATGCGCGAAGGTCTGTGACCAGCGACTCGCATCCTTCGAGATGCTCAACGTCGGGCGCGAGATTACGCTCGCGATCGACGCGCTCCGCCTTGCCGATCGTCTTGGAGTTCGCTCATAAGGGGAGGCCGGGTCTCAGCGCATTGCCGGGGACGTAACAGTCAAGGGTGGCCCCTACAGGCGGGGACCACCCTTCGCCGTTCTCCCTAGCTCGACGACCGGGCACCGGCGGCCCCATGACACGTCCGTGCGCCAGCGTCGACACGCTGGACCCGCCACCGCCGCCGCCGCAAGTTATTCCCCGCGCCGCGCACGGCCGCGGGCGGCGACACCACCTTCCAGCGTTTCGCATGCCGACTTCTCTCGTACCCCCCACCGAATCCGTCGTCGATCGCTTCCTCCGCTACGTCCGGATCGACACGCAGTCCGAAGAAGACCGCGGCACGACGCCGAGCACGGCCAAGCAGTGGAAGCTCGCCAACCTCCTCGCCGACGAGCTCAAACAGCTCGGCGCCGTCGACGTGCGCGTCAGCGAACACTGCATGGTCTACGCGTTCGTTCCGGCGTCGCCTGGCGTCGACGCCAACGTCCCCACGATCGGATTGCTCGCGCACGTCGACACCTCGCCCGCGGTCACCGGCGCCAAAGTCAACCCGATCATCCACCGCGACTATCGCGGCGGCGACATCACGCTCCCGGGCGACCGCGCACAGGTCATCACCGTCGCGCAACATCCCGCGCTCGAGGATCTCATCGGTGACGACATCATCACCACCGATGGCACGACGCTGCTCGGCTCCGACGACAAGGCCGGCGTCGCCACGATCATGACGCTCGTCGACACCCTCTCACGCAACCCGGGCATCACACACGGGCGCGTCGCGATTGGCTTCACCGCCGACGAGGAGATCGGCTCGGGAATCGAAAAGTTCGACGTCACGGCATTCGGGGCGCGCTTCGCCTACACCGTCGACGGCGGCGGCTTGGGCGAGATGGGCGACGAGACCTGGAGCGCCAAGCTCGCGACCATCACCTTCACCGGCCGCAACACGCACCCCGGCACCGCCAAGGGCGTGATGGTCAACTCGATCTACGCGCTCGCGCACTTTCTGACACACATGCCGGCCGACATGCTGCCGGAAACGACGGACGACCGCGTCGGCTTCGTCCACCCCTACAGCGGCGTCGCCGACGTCCAGCAGTCGAGCATCAAGGTACTGCTGCGCGACTTCGAGCTGAGCGGCCTCGATGCCAAGGAGCGATTGCTCGGCGACCTCGCGCGCGCGACTGAGCAGGCGTTCCCAGGCGTCACCGTCGCCGTCGACCTCAAGGAAAATTACAAGAACATGAAAGAGATCTTGAAGCATCACCCCGAGCTGATGGAGAACGCCTTCGAGGCCTCGCGACGCGCCGGCGTGACGCCCTTCACGAAACCGATCCGCGGCGGCACCGACGGCTCGCGCCTGACCTTCCGCGGCCTCCCCTGCCCGAACCTCTTCACCGGCGGCCACGAGTTCCACAGCAAACTCGAATTCAACTCCCGTCGCGGGCTCGAGAAGACGGCCGAAACCCTCGTCCACCTCGTCCAGATCTTCGCCGAGCGCCGATAGCCCTCATCTCCAACGACCTCATGGCATCAATCTCACGCTCCGCGCTCATCGCCGGCGCGATCGGTCTCGCCGCGCTCCGCGCGCCCGATGCACAGCAGCCGGCCGCTGCGCTGCCGCCGATCCATCACGTCTTCGTCATCATGCTCGAGAACCAGGGCTACGACACGACGTTCGGCCCCGCGACGCGCGCCCCCTACCTCGCCGACACACTGGTCAAGGCCGGCGCGCTCTTGCCGCAGTATTACGGCATCGGCCACTACAGCCTCGACAACTACGTCGCGATCGTCAGCGGCGTCGCGCCGAACCTGCGCACACAGCAGGACTGTCCCCACTTCGATGACTTCGTCGAGACCGGCATCGCCTCCGACGGTCAACCGATCGGCGTCGGCTGCGTCTATCCCGCGCCCGTGCAGACGATCGCGAATCAGCTCGCGGCCAAGCACCGCACCTGGAAAGGCTACATGGAGGACATGGGCAACGACCCGGCCCGCGAGCGCGCCACGTGCGGGCATCCCGCCGTCGGGACGCTCGACTCCACCGAGCGCGCCGCGGTCAACGACATGTACGCCGCCAAGCACGATCCGTTCGTCTACTTCCACGCGATCATCGATTCGGCCTCGTGCGCGAAGAACGTCGTCCGCCTCGAGCAGCTCGAGGGCGCCCTTCGCTCGGCGTCGCGTACGCCGAACTTTTCGTTCATCGTGCCGAGCCTCTGCCACGACGGCCACGATCGGCCGTGCAGGAACGGCGAGCCGGGCGGACTCGTGTCCGCCAACGAGTTCCTCCGCCACTGGGTGCCCCTGATCACGAAGTCGCCGGCCTTCCGCGCCGACGGCCTGCTCGTCATCACCTTCGACGAAGCCTTGAGCATCGACGCCACCGCCTGCTGCGACGAGCAGTCCGGGCCGAACGTGAACGCGGCGGGAGTCAACGGGCCGGGCGGTGGACGAACCGGCGCGGTGCTGCTCTCACCCTTCATCGCGCCAGGCACCGTGTCGCAGACGCCGTACAACCACTACTCTCTCCTCAAGAGCATCGAAGACATCTTCGGCCTCCCGTACCTCGGCTACGCCGGCCGGCCGGGATTGACCAGCTTCGGCGCCGACGTCTTCACCCGCACGCAATAAGCGTCGCGTGACGCCGCGAACGCTGCGCTCCGCGGTCGCGCGGTGCGCGCTGCCCATCGGCCTCGCGGCGCTCGTCCCCGGCGTCGCCTGCCGATCGCCGGCGTCGCACGCCGGCGCCAAAGTCCTCCGTTGGGGTGGCGACGCCGAAGGTGGAGCGCCGTTCGTCGAGGCCGACCCCTCCGATCCTTCGCGGGTCCGCGGCTTCGATGTCGAGATCGCTGCGATGATCGCCCATGGGCTTGGCCGCGAACCGCAATTTGTGCAAGTGGCCTGGAGCTCGATCGAGGCTTCCGTGGAGCGAGGCGACTTCGCCGTCGGCATGTCGGGCGTCGAGGACAGGCCCGAGCTCCGCGAACGGCACGCCGTCAGCATCCCCTACTTCGAGTTTCATGAAGTGCTGGCCGTGCGGCCGGCCGACAGCGCGCGCTTCCGAACGCTGTCCGATCTCCGCGGCCATCGCGTGGGCACGCTCGGCGCCACCGGCGCCTACCGCATCTTGGTCGACGAAGGCGCGCGCGACGGCGTGATCCCCGTCTCCTACGACGACGACGTGCACCCCTACGAGGATCTCGTCGGCGGCCGCCTCGACGCCGTCCTCCTCGACGACATCATCGCGCAACGTTCGCTCCGGCGCGCCGGCGGCTTCGTCATCGAGCCCGCGCCCGTGGCCGCTGGCCATTACGTCGCCCTGTTCGCCCGCGCCGACTCCGCGCTCCGCGACTCGGCGAACGCGATTCTTCGCGCTCGCATGGCCGATGGCTCGCTGCGGCGCACCTTCGAAGCGTGGCACGTCTGGACGGACGCGGAAGGCCAGTATTTCTCCGGCATTCTGTCGCACGCGCCGCCGTCGAACGTCCTTCGAGCGAACAGTGCCCCGAGCTCGGTCGTCGCCTATCTCCCCGGACTGCTGCGAGCGGCGCTCATCACGCTCGTGCTCTCCTGCCTCGCGATGGCGCTCGCCGTCGGTGCGGGCCTCGCGCTCGCCGCGGGACGCGTCTACGGCGGCGCCGTCGTCGCCGGCGCGTGCACCGTCTACGTCGAGGTCGTGCGCGGCACGCCGGTGCTCCTCCAGCTCTTCGTCATCTACTACGGATTGTCGAATGTGGTGCGGCTGCCCGCGTTCGCCGCCGCCGTGCTCGGCCTCGGCCTCAATTACGCGGCGTACGAGTCGGAGATCTACCGCGGCGCTTTGCTCGCCGTCGCGCGCGCCCAGCTCGAGGCCGCGCGCACCCTCGGCCTCTCCGAGGTGCAGATCTTCCGCCTCGTGCGCGGGCCGCAAGCGCTCCGACTCGCTCTGGCGCCGATGACCAACGACTTCGTCGCCTTGCTCAAAGACTCGTCGCTCGTCTCGGTGATCACCGTCGTCGAGCTCACGAAGCAGACGGCGATCTACGCCACCAACGTCGGCAGCTGGGTCGTCCCGGGCGCGCTCTGTGGCATCGTGTACCTTGCCTTCTCGCTCCCGCTTGCGCGCGTCGCTGGCTATCTCGAGCGCCGGTGGCGGGCCGCATGACCCACGTGATGGGTTAGGACATGAGCCCGCGCGGACTTCACCTAGGCATCAGAGGGGAACGGATGGGTGAGCGGCGGTCATCACCTCGTCGCTGACGGCCGATCGGAAGCGAGTGTTTCCGATTCGACCACGGTTTGCGATCGAATGGTCGATGTTCCATTCGCGGCCAGCCGAGCGAGATGAACGAGAGACAGGATCGCGAGAGCCGCGAAGAGTAGCGTCTGGCCCACGTGGACCCAGAACCACGCGTCGGCGCCGCTCCGCCAGATCAATGTGCGGTCCTGGTCATGCGGCCAGACCACCGTGAAGAAGACCAGCAGTCCAATGGCGTGGACCACAATCCCCGGCCGGATCGACTTGGTGACGAACGCCAGGGCCCCGAGCATGCCGTCCACGAAAAGGTAGAAGAGTATCGTCGGCCAGACGAAACCCTGAGTCAGAGCATGCTCCGGCGCCATGACCAGTGCGGCGACGAAGATTGCGGCGGGTCCCAATCCACGGCGTTCGAGCGCACCCTGGAAGTAGCCCCTGAATCCGGCTTCCTCCGATATTGCCCCGGAGATCGACGCCATTGCTAGCGAGGCGGCGACGGTGGCGGCCGGAAGGCGCGAGAAGTCTGGCAACCGGTTGGTCGACGTCGCGACAACGTCGTGCAGCACGATCCAGAAGCCGGCGAGCGCCACGATCCACAGGCCTCCGGCAAGCAGGGCCCAAGCCGTGAGGCGAGCCGGCAAGCGACCGCCGCGGAGATACGAGTGCCGGCTTTGCTGCGTGCGCGACGGAGCCCATCGGCCGTCCAGGTATGACCACAGCATCCACAGCACGACCGCCATGACTGCAGCTCCCCAGGGCACGCTCGGGCTGACGGCGAGATTGGCGAACAACAGCCCGGTCCAGACGCCTGAGATGACGGCGGTCATCACAAAGGCAAAGGCGCCGGTCCAGAGCAGCGTAACGAAGGAGCGAGGCGGTCGATCCATGGCAATCCCTTTCCCATCCTTCCGATACTTGCGGTTAGCCAACACTGAATGCGCGGGGAATGGCACTGAATCTGCGCCGGAGACTGGCTAAATTGGAGACCGAGAGTCCGCATGGTGGTGTCTACCCCGGGACTTCGTCTCATCTGCGCTAGCTGACTGCGAAGCGGGAATCGTTTTGCCGGCCCTTCTTGGAATGCCGAGGCGAAGTCCGCGCAGCCTTATCTCCTAACCAATGACCCCCGCGACGGCGCCAGCACTGCTCCTCCGCGACCTGTGCGTGCGGCGCGGCCCGCGCGAGGTCCTCCGCGGCGTCTCGCTCGAGGTGCAACACGGCACCATCGCCGCCCTCATGGGAACGAGCGGTGCAGGCAAATCGACGATACTACGCGCTGTCGCCGCGCTCGAGTCCTTCGACTCGGGCTCGATCGGCGTCGGAGGGTTCACACGTGCCGCTGGACCCACGCCACCCGAGTCACACCTTCGCGAGCTTCGTGCACGAGTCGGCATGGTATTCCAAGCGCACGCCCTGTTCGAGCATTTGACGGCACTCGAGAACGTGACCCTCGCCCCAATCCACGTGCATCACTGGCCGCTCGAACGAGCGCGCCTGCGATCCCGCGAGCTACTCGACTCACTCGGCGTCGGCGAGCGCGCGGACGCGCATCCGCGCCAGTTGTCCGGCGGCGAGGCGCAACGCGTCGCTATCGCGCGTGTGCTTGTCCTCGACCCGATGCTTGTACTCATGGACGAGCCAACGTCGGCGCTCGACCCAGCGCGCCGCGGCGCGC
>JBIOHX010000127.1:0-10124 GCA_044449465.1 Gemmatimonadales bacterium
GCGTTGCACCGCTCCCCCCCCCCCACGCCCCGCGAATGACCCGTTCGCACTGGCGGTTCGTCGTCACCCCGCCCGCGGCGGGCGCCGAGAACATGGCGCGCGACGAGGCGCTGATTGCTCGCGCCCGGGCCCCCGGCGACTGGACGCTCCGCGTCTACTCCTGGTCCGCTCCCACTATTTCCTTCGGACGGAACCAGACCGCACACGGGCGCTACGACCGCCGGCGAATCGACGAGCACGGGCTCGCCGTCGTGCGCCGGCCGACGGGAGGCCGAGCGATTCTACACCATCGCGAGGTCACCTACAGCGTGACCGGTCCCGTGAGCGACGCGGGTGAGCTCCGCGAGTCGTATTTCCGCATCAACGCCCTGCTCTTGCACGCGCTCCGTGCCATGGGCGTCGATGCAACCGCCGCCGCGCCGGCCGGCCGCACGCCGATCCCCGACCTCGCGCCCTGCTTCGATCGGCCGAGCGCAGGTGAGCTCACCGTGCGCGGACGGAAGCTGGCGGGGAGCGCCCAATGGCGCTCGGACGGAGCGTTGCTGCAGCACGGATCGATCCTCGTCGCCGACGATCAGTCGCTGCTCACCGAGCTGGCCGCCGTCGCTCAGGCTCCGATCCCGACTCCGGCTACGCTCGTCGACGCCCTTGGCCGAGCGCCAAGTGTCGACGATCTTGCCACCGCGCTCATCGATGCGGTCCGCGAACACGAAGATCCGTCGGCGACGGAGCTCGAGCTCGAGCCGAACGTGCGTGCCCAGGCCCTGGCGCTCGTCGTCCGATACAATGACGACGCCTGGACCTGGCGGCGTTGACGGTTGGAGCTCTCCCCGCACTTCTTCCTCTCCCAGCTTCTCGACCATGCGCGTCCCCTCATCACTTTTGCTGATCGCGTCGGCGGCGCTCGCGGCCGCGTGTGGCGGCGAGCGGTCCGCCGCGTCGGGTTCGACCGGAGGCACGGTCATCGTCGCGACGCCGGGTGACGCGCTCAGCCTCTTTCCGCCGCTGGTGAGCGACCAGGTCGGGCGTTGGGTCTCCGACCAGATCTTCGACCACCTGGCCGAGATCGGCCAAGATCTGTCGACCGTGGGCGACAAGGGGTTCACGCCGCGGCTCGCCAGGAGCTGGAGCTGGTCCGCCGATTCGCTGTCGATCGCGTTTTCGATCGACCCGCGCGCGCGTTGGCACGACGGCAAGCCGGTGACGGCGAACGACGTGCGCTACAGCTTCATGGTATTCACCGATCCCAAGGTCGGGTCGCCCACCGCCTCGCTGCTCGCCAACATCGATTCCATCTCGGTGCGCGACTCGCTCACCGCCGTCGCCTGGTTCAAGCACCGCAAGCCCGAGCAATTCTACGATCTTGCCTATCAGCTGGTCGTCGTGCCCGAGCACATCTACGGCTCCATCGCGCCGGACCAGCTCCACACGTCCGACGTGACCCGCCACCCGGTCGGGTCAGGCAGGTTCAGATTGGAGAAATGGGATGCCGGAACGCGCATTTCGCTCGTGGCCGACACGGCCAACTATCGCGGCCGGCCCAAGCTCGACCGCGTGATCTTCACGCCCATGGATCCCGCCGGCGCCGCGGCCGCGGTGCTCACCGGTCAGCTCGACGTCATGGACAACTTTCCGTTCGCGCAACTGCCGCGGCTCGATAGCAGCACCGTGGCGCGGCCCGTGGTGTACGCGCAGCTCGCCTACGCTTTCGCGGCGATGAACGCCAACGCGCGCAAATCGAGTACGGCGCCGCACCCGATCTTTTCCGACAAGCGCGTGCGGCGCGCGCTGTCCATGGCCGTCGACCGCGTCGCGATGCTGCGCAACGTGTTCGGCGACAAGGGCCGGCTCAATCACGGGCCCTTCCCGATGACGCTGGCCGTCGCCGACAGCACGACGAAGGTGCCGCCGTACGACACCGTGGCCGCCAACGCGCTGCTCGACTCCGCCGGCTGGCGCCGCGGACCGGACGGCATGCGCGCCAGAGCGGGGCAGCCGCTGCGCTTCACCATCGCCACTTCGGCACCGAGCATTCCGCGCAACGCCTACGCCGTGTTGATGCAGGAAGCGTTCAGAAGAGTCGGCGCGCGCGCCGACATCGAACGCCTCGAGCCGAATGCCATGAACGACCGCGTCACGCACGGCGACTTCGATATGGTGTTGCTCAGCTTTGGCACCGACCCGAGCCCCACGGACACGAAACAGTTCTGGGCCACGTCGGCGATTGGCCCGACGGGGCAAAACTATTATCACTATTCGAATCGCGCCGCCGACGCCTTGATGGACAGCCTCGCCATGACCGGCGACCCGGTCAAGAGCCGAGCCTACGCATCGCGCGCCTTCAAGACGATCGTCGACGACGTGCCGGCGATCTGGCTCTACGACGGGGTGGCCATCGAAGCGGTGAATGGCCGCATCACCACGGCGCCGATGCGCGCCGACGAGTGGTGGGCGAATCTCGCCGACTGGTCGATCGCGGCCGACAAGCGCATCGATCGCGACCGGATCGGGCTCACGCCGGCCAAACCCTGAGCCGTGCGGCGAACGATCGCCGCGCGGCTCCTCCAGTCGGTGGTCGTCGTGTTCATCGTCACGACGATCACCTTCTTCGTCATTCGTCTGGCGCCGGGCGATCCGTTCTCGTACGACTCGACGGCCGTCACGCCAGCCGTGCGCGCGCACTGGCGTGCGCAGTTCGGCTACGATCGTCCGCTCGTCGTGCAGTACGTGCGTTATCTGGCGAGCATCGCGCACGGCCAGTTCGGCTACTCGTTCGAACGCCACGAGCCGGTCGCCGCCGCGCTGCGCGAGACGATCCCGAACACGCTGCTCCTCGCCGGCCTCGCGCTCGGCGCGAGCTTCATCATCGGCATCATCGTCGGCGTGCTGCAGGCGGTGCACCGCGGCCGCTGGTTCGACCGCGTGAGCTCCACGGTCCTGCTCACGCTCTACTCGCTCCCCGACTTCTGGGGCGCGCTGATGATGCTGCTCTTGTTCTCGTACTGGTGGCGATTGCTCCCCGCTGGGGGCAGCGTCGATCCGGTGATGCACGACTACCTGCCGGCGGGGCGCGCGCTCCTCGACCGACTGGCGCATCTCGTGCTCCCGGCCGCGTCGCTCACGCTTCTCAGCGCCGCGGCCGTCGCCCGCTACCAGCGCAGCGCCATGCTCGACGCGCTGCCGTCGGACTACGTGCGTACCGCACGCGCCAAAGGCGTGCCGGAGCACGAGGTGGTCTGGCGCCACGCGCTCCGCACCGCGATCACGCCGATGATCGTGCTCCTCGGCTTGCTCCTCCCCGCGCTCTTGGGCGGCACGGTGTTCGTCGAGAAGGTGTTCTCCTGGCCGGGTATCGGCTACCTCGCCGTGAGCGCGATCGACGCGCGCGACTACGATGTCGTCACGGCGACCGTCGTCGTCGGTTCGGTGCTCGTCGTCATCGGCAACCTCCTCGCCGACCTGTTGCACATGGCCGTCGACCCGCGTGTCCGTGCATAGCACAAGCCGTGTCGGTCGGCTGTTCGCGCACCGCACGGCGCGGTGGGCGCTCGGCACGATCGCCGTGCTCGTCGTGGCGGCGGTGATCGGACCAATGCTCGTGTCCCACGGCGGCGCGGAGCAGCTCGGCATCGTCGAACTCAAGAACGCACCGCCATCCTGGTCGCACTGGTTCGGAACGGATCAGTACAGCCGCGACCTGCTGTCGCGCGTGTTGAGCGGAGCGCGCATCTCGCTCGCGGTCGCGTTCTTGTCGGTGCTCTTTTCGATCACGGTCGGCACGACGTACGGCCTCGTCGCCGGCTACGCGGGCGGCGCGCTCGACGGCGCGATGATGCGGTTGCTCGATGGCGCGCTATCGATACCGCGCGTGCTCCTCCTCCTCGCCATTCTCGGGCTGTGGCATCCAGTGCCGCTCGGCGGACTCATCCTGCTGCTCGGTGGAACCGGGTGGTTCGCGCTGTCGCGTCTCGTGCGCGCCGAAACGATGACGGCACGCCGGCTCGAGTACATCGGTGCCGCCGAGGCGCTCGGCGCGTCGAGCAAACGGATTCTCTTCCGCCACCTGCTGCCCAACGTCGCCGGTCCGATCATCGTCAGCGCGACGCTGTCGGTCGGCAACGTCATCGCGCTCGAGGCCGGTCTGTCGTACTTGGGGATTGGCGCGCAGCCGCCGACGCCGAGCTGGGGCTCGATCTTTCTCGACGGTGTGGACCTCTACGCCGGCAATTGGTGGATGGTGCTCTTTCCCGGTCTGGCGATCGTTGCCACGGTGTTGGCCTTCAACGTGCTCGGCGATGCCTTGCGAGACGTGCTCGACCCACGGCAGCTTCACACGCTTCGGGTCCCGTCAGGACCGGGGGCGTCGTCCACGACCATCACCGAACCGCTGAAAAATGGCTGAGTCGACCGCTCCGTTGCTCCGCGTCCGCGACCTGCGCACCTACTTCTACACGGAGGGGGGCGTGGCCCGGGCGGTGGACGGGGTGAGCTTCGACATCGCCCCCGGCGAGACGGTCGGGCTCGTCGGCGAATCCGGGTGCGGCAAGTCGGTCACGGCGCTGTCGCTGCTGCGATTGGTGCGGCCGCCCGGCCGCATCGAGCCGGGGAGCGAGATCGCGTTCGACGGCAACAACTTGGTGACGATCAACGAGCCGGCGATGCGCGCGATTCGCGGCGCCCGCATCTCGATGGTGTTTCAAGAGCCGATGTCGGCGCTCAACCCGGTGTTCACCATCGGCGACCAGATCGCCGAAGTGGTACGCGTGCACCACGCCGGCTCCAAGCGCGAAGCCTGGGACCGCGCCGTGGCGATGCTCGAGACCGTCGGCATTCCGGCGCCGGCGCAGCGGGCGCGGGAGTACCCGCACCAGCTCTCCGGCGGCATGCGCCAGCGCGTCGTCATCGCGATCGCCCTGGTGATGAACCCGGCCCTCGTCATCGCCGACGAGCCGACGACCGCGCTCGACGTGACGATCCAGGCGCAGATCCTCGAGCTGCTACGAAGCCTGCAAACGAAGTTCGGTACTTCCATCCTGCTCATCACGCACGACCTGGGCGTCGTCGCCGAAAGCGTGTCGCGCGTGATCGTGATGTATGGCGGCGAGGTGGTCGAGGAGGCGTCGGTGACCGAACTGTTCACCCACGCCCACCACCCGTATACCGAGGGGCTGCTGCACGCCATGCCGCAGCTCGGCCAGACGCGCGAGCGTTTGGCGACCATTCCCGGTACGGTCCCGCCGCCGACCGCTTGGCCCGCGGGCTGCCGCTTCCACGACCGCTGCCCATACGCTTGGGAGCGGTGCGTCGCCGAGCATCCACCGCTCTACCAGATCGGTGCCGGCCACGTGTCGCGCTGCCACCTGGCCGCAGAGCCGGCGCGGCGCGCCGAGAAGCACGAGCCGCTCGTCGTCGCCGCGGTCGGCTCGAGCGGCGCCGGAGCCGCGTCGTGACGACGCCGGCGAGCGCCAAGCCGCTGCTCTCGGTGCACGGGCTCACCAAGCTCTTTCCGATCAAGAAGGGATTGTTCGGCAAATCGGCAGGGGCCGTGCGCGCCGTCGACGGCGTCTCGTTCGACGTCATGCCCGGCGAGACGCTCGGCTTGGTCGGCGAGTCGGGCTGTGGCAAGTCGACCACTGGGCGCATGATTCTCCGCCTGACGGAGCCGACCGCCGGCTCGATCGAGTTCGACGGCATCAACCTCGTCTCGCTCGACCGGCGCGCGATGCGCGGGCTCCGCCGGCGCATGCAAGTCATCTTTCAAGATCCCTTTTCGTCGCTCAACCCGCGGATGACGGTCGGCGCGATCGTACGCGAGGGGCTCACGATCCACAAGATCGCCGAAGGTTCCGCGGCCGACGCGCGCGTGCGCCAACTGCTCGACGAGGTCGGGCTCCGCGCCGAGTACATGTCGCGCTACCCGCACGAGTTCTCGGGCGGACAGCGGCAGCGAATCGGCATCGCCCGCGCGCTCGCCGTCGAGCCGAGCTTCATCGTCTGCGACGAGCCCGTGTCGGCGCTCGACGTGTCGGTGCAGGCGCAGGTCATCAATCTGATGCAGGACCTGCAGCGCGATCGCGGCCTCGCTTACCTGTTCATCGCCCACGACCTGTCGGTCGTCGAGCACATCGCCGACCGCGTCGCCGTCATGTACCTCGGCAAGATCGTGGAGCTCGCGTCGTCGGACGATCTCTATCGCGAGCCGCTCATGCCATACACGCAGGCGCTGCTCTCGGCCGTGCCGGTCGCCGATCCCACCGTGAAGAAGTCGCGCATCATGCTGCAGGGCGACGTGCCGTCGCCCGCGGATCCGCCGTCGGGCTGCGTGTTTCATCCACGCTGCCAGCATCCCGCCAAAGACGCGGCGTGCGCGGCGATCGTGCCGCCGCTCGAGGAGAAGGCGCCGGGCCACTGGGCGGCGTGCATCAAACAGCCGCCGACGGGGGTAGACTGGCGAGTGCAGCAGGCGGCGGGCGGCACGAATCCGCCTTCCCTGTATCAGCTCGTGACCGCACGGACGGCGTAGCGCGCACAGGCGCGCCGCCGGTCCGGATTCATTCACACTCAGCCGAGACGTCATGTCGTCCACGATCGACATCGCAGCGACTGCCACCGACCGGCCGCCCATCCTCGACGACACCGCGTTGTTCGGCCACCCGCGCGGCCTCGCGCTCCTCTTCGTCACCGAGATGTGGGAGCGCTTCTCGTATTACGGGATGCGGGCCATTCTCGTGCTGTATCTGGTCGACGCGCTCAAGTGGGACACGGCGCGGGCGGCGAATCTGTACGGCACGTACACGATGCTCGCCTATCTCACGCCGGTGATCGGCGGCTATCTCGCCGACCGTTTCATCGGCACCCGCCGTTCGCTCGTGATCGGAAGTCTCATCATCTCGCTCGGCCATTTCACGCTCGCCTTTCCAGGGATGTCGGCGTTTTACGCCGGCCTCGCCCTCATCATCATCGGCACCGGCTTCTTCAAGTCGAACGTGTCGACGATGGTCGGGCAGATCTATCGCGAGGGCGACGCGCGCCGCGACTCGGGCTTCACGATCTTCTACATGGGGATCAACCTCGGCGCCTTCCTCGGGCCGCTCGTCTGCGGCGAGCTCGCGCAGGGTTCGCGGCTCGGTTGGCACTACGGCTTCGCCGCCGCCGGCGTCGGCATGCTGCTCGGGCTCCTGGTCTACCTGTGGGGACGCGAGCGATATCTGCCCGGCATCGGCGTCGGCGCGAGCCGCACCGACGCGGCAACGCGAGCATCGTCCGCCGCGGCGGTGACGAGCGACCCGGGGTCGAACGCGACGCTGCACGCCGGCATCGGCCTGATCATCGGCGGCGCGCTCGGTTGGCTCGCCGGCGGCGAGAGCATGCTCGGTCTGGGAATGGGGCTGGTCATCGGCGCGGCGCTGGCGATCTCCTTCCTCGGCTCGCACGGCGAGGAGCGCAGGCGGGTCATCGCCCTCTTCATCGTCGTCTTCTTCGTGATCTTCTTCTGGGCGGCCTACGAGCAGACGGGCAGCTCGATGAACTTGTTCGCCGACAAGAGCACCAACCTGCGGGTGGGCTCGTTCCCCGTTCCGTCGAGCTGGTTCCAGTCGGTGAATCCACTCGACATCCTCATCTTCGCGCCGCTGTTCGCCATGATGTGGACGGCCCTCGGCCGCCGGCGCCGCGAACCGTCGACCGCGCTCAAGATGGTGCTCGGCCTCGCGCTCCTCGCGACGGGCTTCTTGTTCATGGTCGTCGGCGGCACGCGCGCCGACACCGGCGTTCTCGTCAGCCCCTTCTGGCTCGTCGCCGCGTACACCTTCCATACGTGGGGCGAGCTCTGTCTCTCACCGGTCGGCCTGTCGTACGTGACGAAGGTCGCGCCGCTTCGGTTTGCATCGTTGCTGATGGGCGTCTGGTTCCTGGCCAACGCTGCGGCGAACAAGATCGCTGGCTCGCTCGCCGCGTTCACGCCAACGCCCGGTCAAGCACCACCCGCTCCGGCCACCGGACTCGCCGGCTTCATTCAGCACATCAGCCTGACCAACCACGGCTTTTACATGATCTTCGTCGTCGCCGGCTTCGGCGCGGCAGCAGTGATGTTGTTGTTCGTGCCGCTGTTGAAGAGACTGACCGCGAGCGTGCAGGCGTGACGACGCAGGCGAACGGCCGCTCGGGCTGGCCGTAACGATTGGTGAAAGACAAAAACGGACACAAGCGGACACAAACGGATTGAACAACTTTGACGTTGCGCCGGGGAAGGGTTCGTCGATCACCCATTCATTCGGCCCCACGTCCCACGTCCCACGATCCACGACCAACGATCCACGATCCACGACCAACGATCCACGACCAACGATCCACGACCAACGATCCACGACCCTCACGGCCACCTAAACACCGACGAAGGCACCGTTTGTTCTCTCGTCGCTCCGATATCTGCGGGCTCGGCGAGGAAGAAGGTGGTCCGGTCCATGTTCGACAGCCGAAGCTCGAGGCGATGGCCGCCCGGGGCTGGGTCGGCGGCGATCGCGAGATCCAAGCGCCAGAGTCGCGCCGACGCCGGGGGAACCGCGCCGTAGAGGCTCACGCCGAACGACGACCGGAGCGGCGTCGTCACGCCGTATGGGATGTCTCCGGCCCACAGCCGGCCGGTCTCGGCGAAGACCCCAACGCCCAGGTCGCCGAGCTTGTAAGGCTGGCCGACGAACTGGCGATCCTCCCAGCGCGCGACCAGGCGCTGGCTTCCCGGTGTGCGCGACGAGATGTAGCCGCGCAACCCGCCGGTGGGATCGCTCAATGAAAGGTTGAATGGAATTCTCTGATGCCAGCCGCCGCTGAACTCGAGCGAGCCGCTCATCGTGTTGTTTTCGCCCGGCCGGAAGTAGACGACCGAATTCCCGCTCGTCAGCACGCCGTCCCACTGTCCCGCGCCGTTGTCGCGCCGGCCCTCGCCCTCGAGCTGCAGCCGGAGGCCCAGGTTTCGCTGGGCCGCGCCCAAGTACACGTCTCCCGACATGAAGATGTCATCGTCGCGCGAGCCGAGGACTGAAAGGCTCCGCCCGAACAGCGTGCCAAGCTCGAAACCCACCGGCAGGTCTTGCGTCGCCGTGAGCGCGTCGAAGCCGCGCACGCGCGTGTAGCCGATGTCGCGCACGCCCCAGAGCACGTTGACGCGCGCGATCCGGTGCGGCTTGAACCGGCCGAGCAGCTCCGTGCCGGTGTCCGGGGCGAATCCACGGTTGGTGATCAGCACCGGCAGCGTTGCCGGTCGCTCGTCGTTGCCGGAGACCGAGGCGCCGAACAGACTCAGTCGGCCCGGCGGCCCCACGCGCACGATGCCGCCGACGTCGAAGAAGTTCCGTGCCAGGCGAAGCGCGTGCGCCGTGTTCTGGTCGATCGAATACTGTACGTATCCGTCGCGCGCACCGGCCCGCGCGCGCCAGGCAATCCGCTGGATGTCCGTGTAGAACGGATGCGTCGCGTTCACCTGCCAGCTGTCGCCGAGCGGGTCCTGGTGTCCGTCGACAGTGAACGTGTACGGCCGGCCGAGGAGCTGGTTGTCCGAGAACCGGCCGCCGAATCCGTCGCGAAAGGGTCCGCCGTCGCGCCAGTCGCCCGACAGATAGATCCCCTCGCCGCTCAGATTCGCGTCGCCCAACCGGAGCACCCGCACCGGCGGAATGCCCGCCGCCGCCGACACGCCGAGCACCAGGGCCACTTCGTCGCTCGTCTCGACGTCGAGATTCACGCCCCCGGCCGCGCTCGGAAACACCAGCACGTCGGCGTCGGCGATGAACGGTTGCTCGCGAATGATGCGCGCCGACTCGGCGAGCCGCAGCTCGTCGCAGGCATCGCCGACGTTCAGCAGCATGAAGCGGCGGATCAGGTCGCGGTGCGTCGTCGTGTGCACCGCCGCCACCATGCGCGCCACGATCGGTACGCGCCGCAGGAGCGCCGCCGTCGGCGCCGACGTGTGCACGATGATCGAGTCGATGCGCTGGCCCGCGCAGGCGACGACCGTGTCGGCGGGCGGCGCCGGCGGCCGAGTGGCCGACGTCGTGTCCTGTGCGGACGCGGCGCGGGCGAGACCGATCGCCATCGCGACCAGCGCCGCCGTCGGCGCGGCCCGGGAC
>JBIOHX010000128.1:0-10045 GCA_044449465.1 Gemmatimonadales bacterium
CGCCAGCGCCCGCTTCCGCGGCGGGCAGCGGCACTCCGGCGAGGCCGATGGCGTCGGCGACGCGCCGCATCGCGTCGATCACAAATTGGATGTGCGCCTCGAGCTCGACGCCTAACTCCTGGGTCCCCACCATCACGTCCTCGCGGCTCACGCCCTTCGCGAACGTTTTGTCCTTCATCTTCTTTCTCACCGACCTGGCGTCGACGTCGTGCACGCTCTTCGTCGGCTTCACGAGCGCCGTCGCCGTGATCAAGCCGGTGAGCTCGTCGACGGCGAACAGCGCCTGCGCCATCCGCGTCTCGCGCGGCACGCTCGTATATGCGGCGTGGCCGAGGATGGCCTGGAGTATGTCCTCGGGCCAGCCCCGCGCGCGGAGAATCTCCACTCCCGATGACGGGTGCTCCTCAGTCGGCGAGCGAGCGGCATTCGGGAAGCGCTCGTAGTCGAAATCGTGGATCAGCCCGGCGAGGCCCCATCGCTCCGAGTCTTCGCCGAAGTGGCTGGCGTAAGCGCGCATCGCCGCCTCGACTGAGAGCATGTGCTTTCGCAGCGACTCGCTTCGCGTGTACTCGTGCATCAACGCGAGGGCCTCGGCGCGGGTCGGCAGGGGAGGCGTGGTCATGCGTCCAATATACAAGTCGCGCAGTGCGCGGAGCGCGAACAAAAGGACGGCGCGTGCCGGATCGCTGACGCCGGGTCGATTGCCGCCGGCCGACAGCGCTCTCTCACCAACTGACCGCTGCCCCCAACAGAGGGTTCCCTACTTCGGGGCCGCTGCGGCGGCCGGCTGCTCGTGCGCGTAATGCGCGTTCGTCAGGTAGACGATCGTGCGCAGCACGGCGAACAGCACGATGGCGCCGATGATCAGCCCGAAGAACGCTGCTTTGGTGTCGCTGCCGTGGGTCGGCGCGTGGTGGTCGTGATCGTGTGGATGAGCCATGGCGTGGGTATTTCCGGTATGCCGTCAGGCGACACGAACGGAGTTGATGACGTCGTTGCGCTGGATCTTCTTCATAGCATCGACCCCGCGCGTGATCTTGCCGAACACCGTGTGCACGCCGTTCAGATGGCGTGTGTTGTCCTCACTGAGCACCATGAAGAACTGGCTGCCGCCGGTATCCTTGCCGGCGTGCGCCATCGATAGCGAACCGACCTCGTGCTTGTGCGGGTTGCCGGCGGTCTCGCACTTGATCTTGTAGCCCGGGCCACCGGTGCCGATGCGGGGATCGCCGGCCGGCAGATCACGCGAGTACGGATCGCCGCCCTGGACGACGAAGTCGGGGATCACGCGGTGGAACTTGATTCCGTCGTAGAAGCCATCGTTGGCGAGCTTCTCGAAGTTGGCGACGGTGTTCGGGGCTTCCTTATCGAACAGCTCGGCGACGATCTCGCCGCGGTTGGTGTCGAACGTGGCGGTCTTGGACATGGGCGGAAACTACGGCTGGCGAGAGCGCGACGGTAGCTGTCGCGCGCTCGCCGGCGACGAACGCGTCAGTCCGCGCCGCCGGCCGTCGGTTGTGCGAAGACCACGAGGTGGCCGCCCGGTTCGCGCACGCCGATCTCGTCCATCCCGTAGAAGGTCCGGCGGCGTGGCAGCGCGATCTCGAGTCCCGAGATCTGATGCTCGATCGCCGCGAGGTCGCTCACCTCGAGAAAGAGGCCGACCGACGTGCCTCCCGGCGGCCGGAGTGCGTCGAGGTCCTCGCGCGCACTTTCCCAGGTCTGGTACATCAACTCCGCGCCGTCCTTGGCGAAGATCGCGAAACTGAGCCCATGCTCGCCGGGCACGTCGACCGTCTTGGTCCAGCCGAGGCGGTCGACCCAGAAGGGCACGCAGGGCTCGATCGCGTCTACGAGCAGGACAGGAGTGAGCTTCTTCGTTTCGTTCGCCATGTCGCAACGCTCTCCGATTCGAGGTATGACGGAATGCTATCGGAGCTCCGCGTCGCCGTATTGAACGAATCCGACGCGCCCGAATTCGCGCGCGTAGTCGGCCGGCGTGAGGCCGGCGAGGGCCTTGAACTCGCGAATGAAGTGCGGTTGGTCCGCGTAACCGGCGTCGTAGGCGACGGTCGTCCATGACGGCTGGCCACCCGCCGCGACTATTCGCTCGATGGCGCGCACCGCGTGGCGAAAGCGCAGGACGCGGGCGAGCCCCTTGGGGCTGATGCCGACCGATTCGTCGAATGCGCGCTGAAGTGCCCGCTCATTCACGCCGAGCGCGGTGGCCGCATCGCGCACGTTGAGGCCACCGCGAGAACGGAGGAACAGCGCGACGGCGCGTGCCGGGAGCTCGGCCTGCGCGTCGCCGCGCGAGCGCCGGGCGGCGATGCGCTCGAGCAGCGTTCGCTCGACCACCGCGACGCGGTCGTCGCGCTCTGCCGTGGCCAGGGCGTCGGCGAGCGAATCGGCGAGCGAGCCCCAGAGCTCGTCGAGCGGTACGACGCGGTCGGTGAGCTCGCGCATCGCGACGTCGAAGAAGGGGAGGCCCGCACCGGGACGGAAGCGCACGCCGAACAAATCGACGGCGCCGTGCACGCGATGGAGCGCCGCTTCGCGCATGGCGCCGACGGCGATCGGGCGCGCGCCGGCCGCGAGATCGAAGATGATGTCGGCCGAGCCGTCGGGGAGCACGCGTGCGGCGGTGTCCGCGCCGTGCGACGTGATGGTCCAGTAGCACGAGACCCAGCGAGCGAGCGCCGGGCTCGGCTCGATTTCGACGTAGCGCGGCGCCTCGCCGTCGGGCGGCGGCGCGCTCACGGGGTTGCGGCGCGCCGTGCTAGCGCGACGCAGTGCTGCGCGCCGGCGCCGAAGCCATGAAGTGGAAGACGCGCGGGATCTTGCAGCCGGCGAGCTCCGCGGGGGCGAACTTCCATTTGCCAATCACGCTCTTGACGTTGGTCGCGAGCCAAGGATGCGACGCAGCGACGACGGTAAACGTCTTCATGTCCGCCTTGCCGAGCGTGTCGATGAGGACATCGACCTTGACTTCGGCGCTCCCGTCTTTGCGAAGCGCGTTGCGCGGGACGCGCTGCAGTGCAGCGGGCTTCGCGACGACCGGCGACGGAATCCTGTCGACGTCGAGGTCGGGCTTGGCCGTGGCGCGACGCAGCGCCTCGGCGCAGTCGCCCGGTTCCACCGGAACGTCGGCGGGGGCGACGCGGGCACCCGTCTCGGTCTCGGCCGCGAGCTGCACCGGACGCGAACCGCGGTTCGACGCGCAGGCGCCGGCGAGCAGAAGGGCGGGGATTGTGTAACGGAACATTCCGGGCGGGGAAAGAGCCGATCGTTATACCCTGGACGACGGGCAAACGTCGCTGAGGAAACAAATCTCGCACTTGGGGCGCCGGGCGTCGCAGACTTGGCGTCCATGCTCGATGAGCAGGTGCGAGAGCATCGTCCACCGGTCGCGCGGGAACAGGCGGACCAGGTCCTGCTCGATCTTCACCGGATCAATCTGGCGAGTGAGCGCCAGGCGTTGTGTGACTCGGCTCACATGTGTGTCGACGACGATGCCTTCGTCTTTTCCGAAGGCATTGCCAAGTAAGACGTTTGCCGTCTTCCGCCCCACTCCGGGAAGGTCAACCAGGGATTCCAAATCGTCGGGGACGCGCCCGCCGTGGCGCTCGGCAATGGCAGTCGCCATGCCGATCAGGCTCTTGGCCTTGTTCCGGAAAAAACCGGTGGACCTGATCATCTCCTCGACGTCGGCCTGGTTGGCGGCGGCCAACGCAGCGGGCGCGGGGTAGCGCGCGAACAGCGCGGGCGTGACCAGGTTCACGCGCTTGTCGGTGCACTGCGCGCTGAGGATCGTGGCGATGAGGAGCTGGAACGGGGACTTGAAGTCGAGCGCGCAGTGAGCGTCGGGGTAGTGTTCAGCGAGCCGGTCGTAGATCTCGGCGGCGCGTGCCGGGGTCGGCGCCGGGGCCCGCCGCTTCTTGGGCTGCGATCGTGGCATCGAGTTCTTGAATTGTGGAACGTCAATGGTCGTCGCGCCGGCGGGCGGGCACAGGAGACCGCCGGGGCCGCGAGGCGTCGCTGCTAAGCTTCGATGCCCGCGCTGTGCCGCAGTCGGTCGATGCACTCGTGCAATTGCCGCTCGGTCAGCTCGATCTCTTGCCGCGCGCCGTCCTCGTCGAGCAGACCGTCGCGCATCGAGATGGCGATCTGGTTGAGGTAGCGGATCTTGGCAAGGATGTCGTCGGCGGCGCGGCGCAGGCGAATGAAGCGTCGCTTCTCGGCGAGCGCACGGCGATGGCGAAGGCCCAGCTCCTGCCGCGACAGCTTTCGTGCCTGCTCGATGACTTCGTCGCGCGTGCGCCCGGGGATCGCCGCGCGGTCGGGAAGTCCGGCGTCGTCCCAATCCTCCTCCGCGAACCACAGGCGGCCCACGTACTCGATGCCGTCGAAGGTGACGCGACAGGTCACCGTGTACCGCTGGCCGAGATATTCGATGGTGGCGATGAACGCCTGCGGAGCGGGGTCAGGAAAGGGCATGGGCGTGGGACAACCAACAGCAAATGAGGGTGGCAGGCAAGAGTGCACGTCGGCGAAAACGCGTACCGATCACTTAAAGATCGACTCGATGGCACAGTCGTCACCTATTCGCGCCGAGGAACCGACGAATTGCTCCGAAGAGCGCAGCGGGCTGCTCGACATATGGCACATGGCCACAGTCGTCAATCGGCACGAGCTCCGCCCGCAACGCTTTGGCGGCCGCTTCGGACGAGGCGATGGGGATCGGGTCCTGCCGACCGTGGATGACGATGGTTGGCGCGTCAACTGTATCCAGTTGCCCGGGCGCGGTGAGATCAAAATCACCGAGACTTTCCCAGACAGACTGCTGTACGCGGCCTACGACGCGAAATGGCGTTAGATCGCGGGCCCGAGCTGGATCAGCGAAGTAGCCGGCGACGCTCAGCTCGAACGCCCGATGGCGGTACGCTTCCGGGTCGCGCGCGCGAAGATCAGAGTCGGCGAGCACGGCACGTTCGCCGGCGATGTGGGCGCTCGCCTGACGCCGCGCAAACTCGGACTCGAACTCCGCTCGAAACGCGCTCGTGACCGGCGCGGGGTCGATCAGCACCATGCGCCCAGGGGTGATTCGCGCACGGCCAGCCGCCGCTTCGATCGCGAACAGGCTCGCGAGCAGTCCGCCCCACGAATACCCGACGATCGTCGGCGCTTTTTCGTGGGGTAAGAGCTCGGCGATGACGGCGTCCAGGTCTTCGACGTGGGTGCGCCAGGTCGTGGGCGAACGATCGTCCGACGCAGATTGCCCGCCGCCGCGCTGGTCGTAGAGCAGAAGCTCGTGGTCGCGCGCCAGGTCGAGCATCTGCGGGAGCAAATAGCGATGGTCTGCTCCGGGTCCGCCGTGCAGGACGAGTAGCGGGCGCGAGCCGCGTTCGCCGTATCTCACCCAGTAGAGCGGCGCGGTCGTCGTCGACGTTCGACCGGAATCCCGCGGGGGTGGAACTGGCGGCATCGTGAGAAGATAGTTCGCGCGAGTTCCAGCGTCATCGCGGGATCTCTCAACCCCGCAGCCGCGCCGCTGGATGCAGGGCGTAGCGAGCCGCGATCCGCGCCGTCGCTGCGTGCACGCTCACGCTCAGCTCGATCGGGGCAGCATAGCCGCCGCCAATCACAACGGTTACCGGAATGCCCACCTCGCGACATTGCTCGAGCACGAATGCGTCGCGTCGTGCGAGCCCCTCGAAGGTCATCGCGAGCCGGCCGAGGCGGTCGGCTTCGTGCGGGTCCGCGCCGGCAAGATAGAACACGATGTCGGGCTGGGCATCGGCGATCACACCGGGGAGCGCAGTCGCCAGCTGCGCGAGGTAGACGTCGTCGCCGGTGCCGTCGTCGAGCTCGACATCGAGGCGCCCGGCCACCTTGTGAAAGGGATAATTCCGCCCGCCGTGCATACTGAAGGTGAAGACGCGTTCGTCGCCGGCGAAGATGGTGTGCGTGCCGTTGCCCTGATGTACGTCGAGATCGACGATGGCCGCGCGCGCGATGCGGCCGTCGCGCTGGAGCACGCGCAAGGCGACGGCGACGTCGTTGAAGGCGCAGAACCCCTCGCCGTGATCGGCGAAGGCGTGGTGCGTGCCGCCGGCAAGGTTCATCGCCACGCCGTGCTCGAGCGCGTGGCGCGCCGCCTCGAGCGTTCCACCCGCCGACCGATATGACCGTTCGACGAGCGCGCGCGACCAGGGCAAGCCGAGGCGCCGAATCTCGTTTGGCTCGAGCAAGCCCTCCGTGAATCGATCGACGTAGTCCGCGGTATGCGCGAGCAGCAGCTCGTCGCGCGACACGCGCTCGGGCTCGTGGAGATGTTCGGGAGACACGATGCCGTCGGCGACGACGCGGTCGCGCAGCATCGCGTACTTGGCGATCGGAAAGCGGTGTCCTTCGGGGAGCGGAAAGGTGTAGGTCGCGCTCGACCAGGCGTTGAGCGGCACCGCGGCCAGCCGTGTCTCGCCGGCGGCTCAGCGCGCGGTGAAGTCGGTCTTGGCGGTGACCTGCCGGCAGACCTCAGCGAGGAGCGTCGCGGTCTTGTCGACGTCCTCGAGGCTCACCATCTCGTTCGGCGAATGCATGTAGCGGTTTGGAATCGAGATGAGACCGGTGGCGACGCCCTCGCGCGCGATGTGGATGGCGTCGGCGTTGGTCGCCGTGTCGCGCCCCGCGGCGTGGACCGAAAACTTTATCCCCTGACGGTCGGCGGTGCTGCGCAGCAGCTCGAATACCACGGGCGAGATGACGGCTCCGCGGCTCAGCACCGGCCCGCCGCCGATCCGATGATCGCCGATCTCCTTCTTTTCGACGTTCGGGTGGTCGGTCGCGAAGGTCACGTCGACGACCAGGGCGAGCTGCGGGTTGATGCAGTTGGTGCAGACGAGCGCACCGCCGCCGTGCCAGGCGATCTCCTCCTGCGTAGTCGCCGCGGCGACGACGCGAGCCGATCCGCGATTCTGCGAGTAGCGGCGGAGCGCCTCGAGGACCACGAAGGCGCCAATGCGGTCGTCGATCGATCGTGAGACGACGCGGTTGTTCGGAAAGTCGATGGTTTTGGAATCGATCACGCCGGGGTCGCCGACGCTCACGCGGCCCTCGGCCTCGGCACGCGTGGTGGCGCCGATGTCGACCCAGAGGTCGGTCATCTTCGACGCGACGTCGCGATCGGCGGGCTTCATGAGATGGATCGGCTTCTTCCCGATCACGCCCAGTACGTCGCCATTGCGCCCGACGAAGCGGATGCGTTGGCCGACGAGCACCTGCGGGTCCCAGCCACCGATCGGGGAGGGGTAGATGTAGCCGTCGTCGTCGATGTACTGGACGATCAGGCCGATCTCGTCGATGTGGCCGTCGAGCATGATCGTCGGCGAACCGCCCGGGTTCACCTCGGCCATGCTGTTGCCGGCCACGTCGGTGGTGACCTTGTCGGAGAACGATGACGCCTCCTCCCGCCAGACCCTCGCCGCGGGCGCCTCGAAGCCGGAAGGAGCCGGTGTATCGAGCAGCCGTTTCAGAAACGCCAGCGATGACGGACTGAGCATGACGGGGTGATTCGAGAACCGAGCGTCGAGAGTCGAAAAAAGCATCCTAGCGGCGCCATGCGCCGGAGGGAAGCGCCTCGGCGTTCGAGCGTCCGGCGGGGCGCCGATCAGGCGCGCGGCCGACGAATCGGGAAGGCGAGAAAGCTCAGGCCGAGCAGCAGCAACCCAGCCGCGAACCAGCGGACGTCTTCCGTAAGTCCATAATAGAGAATTCCAAACCAGGCGAGCATCTGGCCGAGCAGCCATCCGAGCAGGCTGTCGGGAATGCCGACCGACGCGCGGCGCCGTTGCGCCCAGCGACTATTGTAGAAGCGCAGGTCGATCATCTGCACGAGCGCATACAGCCAGGTCAGGACACCGACGCCGCGCAGCTTGCGCACCAGCAGCGGCTGCGCGATGTGGGGCTCGCCGAGCGTGTGGAAGACGTAGACCGCGAGCCCGACGAAGAGCGTGAGGGCGAGCAGGATGGCGCGAACCCGCGTCAGCCGGTCGGGCGTGAGCCAGCCGTGGCGGGCAGCGACGCCAGCGCTGGGACCCAACTCGGCGATAGGTGGAACCATGAGAAGCGCCTCGAGGAAATCCGCCGGGCCGGCCGAGGCCGGATCAGCGCGCGCTCATACGGGGCGCGCCTCCAATATATGTCGCGAACCAGCCGACGGGCGGCCAACTGCGTCGTCGCGCCGTCGGCTCGGCCAGGGCCGCTGTTGCGGGACTGTACGGAGAGTGTACAACGTCGTCTGTTTGGCTAGGATGCGTCATGACAGACGGGGCGGGAGAGGGCAATAATGTTGGCGGGACGGACCACGGGACGGGTCCGCGCCGCTCGAATGGACCGGAGAGGCTTCGCGAATGCACCGCATACTGCGTTCTCTGAAATCGAAGACAATGGGGCTCGCCGCGATCACGGTGCTCACCCCGCTGGTCGCTCCCTCGGCGGCGCCTGCACAGGCCTCTCTGCGCGGCGGCGACTCGGTGTCGGCACCAATCCGCGACGTGCACTACGACGTCACGTTCACTCGGGCGAACGGCGACGTCCGGCTGGTGGATGTCGCGATGTCGTTCTCGACGACGAGCGCGGCGCCGGTGCTCCTGTCGCTCCCCGCATGGACGCCGGGTGCGTACGAGATCAGCAACTTTTCGCGCTGGGTGACGAGCTTCGAGGCAACGGCCGCCGGCAAGCAGTTGGGCTGGGACAAGGTCGACTACGACACGTGGCGTATCCTGCCGGCAGGCGCGAGATCGGTTCGCGTCTCCTTTCGCTACGTCGCCGACTCGCTGGACAACGCGATGAGCTGGGCGAAACCCGATTTTCTCCTGTTCAACGGCACGAATCTCTTTCTCTACGCCGAGGGGCAGCCGCTCGAGTTTCCGTCGACGGTGGTCGTACATACGGATCCGGATTGGCGCGTGGTCACGGGCATGACGCAGGTTGCGCCGCGAACGTATACGGCGGCGACCTACCACGATCTCGTCGACATGCCGTTCTTCGTCGGCCGGTTCGACGTCGACAGCGCGCGAATCGTCGGGCGGTGGGTGCGGTTCGCGAGCTATCCGGCCGGGACGGTGAGCCCGATGGCGCGGGCCGCGGTGTGGGACCAGCTCGAGCACGTCATCCCGCCCGAAGCGGCGGTGTTCGGCGAGACGCCGTGGCCGAACTATACCGTATTCGAGATCGTCGATTCGACCTTCGCCGGCGCGAGCGGCCTCGAGCACCAGAGCTCGCACGTCGACGTTCTCGCGCCGTCGTACGTCGGCGGCGACTTTCAGCCGTCGCTCTACGCACATGAGATCTTTCATTCATGGAACGTAAAGAGGCTGCGGCCGGCGGGGATGTGGCCGTACGAGTACTCACATCCGCAGCCGACGCCCCTGCTCTGGATCTCGGAAGGCGTCACCGACTATTACGCGGACCTGGCCGAGGTGCGCGGCGGTGTGACGGACGAGCGCGGGTTCTACATGCTCACCGCCGAGAAGATGAATGAAGTCGCGTCGGCCGTGCCGGTGTCGCTCCGCGACGCGTCGCTCGACACCTGGGTCCATCCGGTCGACGGCACGGAGTACATCTACTATCCAAAGGGCTCGCTCGCCGGGCTCGCCTTGGACATCCTGATCCGCGACGCGAGCGACGACCAGCATTCGCTCGACGACGTGCTCCGCACGCTCTACCAATCGGCGTACGAGAAGGGCCACGGCTTCACCGCCGCCGATTGGTGGAGTGCCGTGAGCGCCGCGGCCAACGGTAAATCGTTCGCGTCGTTCGCGGCACGGCACATCGACGGGCGCGAGGCTTTTCCCTGGGACAGCATCCTGCCCCTCGCCGGCATTCGGGCGCATCAGGAACGCGTACCGCGGCTCGGCGTGCTCACCGAGCCCGGCCCGGCCGGGATCGTCGTCGTGAACGTGCAGGAGGGCAGCGCGGCCGCCGGCGCCGGCGACAAGGTGGGCGACTACCTCGAGTCCGTTGGCGACATCCCGGTCGAGGATCA
>JBIOHX010000129.1:0-10017 GCA_044449465.1 Gemmatimonadales bacterium
CGGCCAACACGTGGGCTCGGCCCCCCGTATCGACTGTGACTGGCGGCGCTCCGCCCTTTGCGCCCACCGCGCCCCGCCGCCAACTTCAGAACATATCCCGTTCGTCTTGAGCCTTTCACACCTGAGTTCGACCATGGACACGCCGTACACGTCCCGATTCGCCCTCGCCGCCGCGGCCCTCTCGCTCGCTGCCGCGGTGCTCACGTCACCCCTCCCGGCGCAGCGAAACACCGCCATCAACCGCGCCAACCTCGACACCACCTGCGCCGCGTGCACGGACTTCTATGAGTTCGCGAACGGCAACTGGCTGAAGAAAAACACCATTCCGCCCGACAAGACCAGCCTCGCCAGCTTCGGCATCCTCGGCGATAAAAACCAGGAGGTCGTCCAAAGGATCGTCATCGACGACGCCAACCTCGTGCGCGACGGCGAGGCCAAGCTGGGCTCGAACGATTGGAAGATTGGCACGTTCTACACCGCGTGCATGGACACCGTCGCCATGGAGAAGGCCGGATTCGGCCCGATCAAGGCCGCGCTCGACGCGGCGTCCGCCGTCAGCACCACCGATGACGTCATCAAGGCGTTCGGTAGTCGCGGCGCGCGCGGCGGAGGACGTGGAGGCGGCGGGCTCGCACCCTTCTCGCTCAATCCATCGACCGATCCGCGCAACAGCAAGATGGTCATCCTGTCCGCGAACCAGGGCGGCTTGATCCTCAACCGTGAGGATTATTTGGCGACGTCGCCGCGCGCCGAGAAGCGCCGCGCCGACTACGAGGAACACATCGCCAATTCCCTCGAGCTGATCGGCGAGACGCCGGCCCAGGCCAAGGCGCACGCGAGCTCCATCCTCGCCCTCGAAACGTCGCTCGCCAAGATCAGCGTCCCACAGGCCGACATGCGCGATCCGGTGGCGACCTATCACAAGATGACGCTCGCCGAGTTCGGGAAGCTGGCGCCGCACTTCAACTGGCCACGCTACCTCCAAGAGCAGGGCGCTCACACGACCACCGACGTCAACGTTCGCGTGCCGAAGTACTTCACGGCACTCGATTCGCTCGTCGTCGCGACTCCGGTCGACGCCTGGCGCTCGTACCTCCGCTGGCACACGCTGAATGCCTCCATGGGTTCACTCAGCTCGCCCTTCCGCGAGGAGGCGTTCCGCTGGCAGCAGACCACCACCGGCGTGCAGCGCCAACAGGCGCGCCTCAAACAGTGCGCGGCAGCAACGAACGGCGCGCTCGGTGAGGCGGTCGGTGCGGAGTGGATCAAGCGCAACTTCACGCCCGAAGCAAAAGCGCGCGCCGCGAAGATGGTCGACAATCTGGTGTCGGCGCTGCGCGACCGCATTCGCGGGCTCGACTGGATGAGTGAGGCCACGAAGGCGCAGGCCGTCGACAAGCTCAACGCTTTCATGCGCAAGGTCGCGTATCCGGACAAATGGCGCGACTACTCCACGCTCAACATCAAACCGGGTTCGTACTACGGGGAGCAACACGCCGTCGCCGAGTGGAACGCGGCGCGGAGCTGGGCACGACTTGGCCATGCACCTGACCGCACCGAGTGGGGGATGACGCCGCCGACGGTCAATGCCTCGTACAGCCCGTCGCTCAACCAGATTCAGTTCCCGGCCGGCATTCTGCAGCCGCCTTTCTTCGATCCGAACGCTGACGACGCCGTGAACTACGGCGCGCTGGGCGCCGTGATCGGCCACGAGATGACGCACGGCTTCGACGACCAAGGGCGGCAGTTCGACGGCCAGGGGAATCTGCGCGACTGGTGGACACCGGAGGATGCGGCCAAGTACAAGGCCGCGGCGCAGAAGGTGGTCGACCAGTTCAACGGCTACACGGTGGTCGACAGCTCGTCGCACATCAACGGCCGCCAGACGCTCGGCGAGAACATCGCCGATCTCGGTGGCCTCACGGTCGCGTACTACGCCATGGAGAAGGCGCTCGCCGCAAAGCCCGCATCGGCGCGCAACAAAATCGATGGGTTCACGCAGGAACAGCGCTTCTTCCTCGCCTGGGCGCAGATCTGGCGCGGGCTGCAGCGCGACCAGGCGGTATTGCAGCAGATCAAGTCGGATCCGCACTCGCCGGGCAAGTGGCGCGTGAACGGGCCGCTCTCGAACATGCCGGAGTTCGCCAAAGCGTGGGGCTGCACCGAAGGCGATCCCATGGTCCGGCCGGATAGCCTGCGCGCTCGGATCTGGTAAGCGTTGAGATCGTTGGGGCGGGCACTTGCCCGCCCCACCGATCTTTCGCCGGACATGCATCTCCTCGCAATCTCCGGCAGCCTGCGCGACGGCGCATCGAATACCGCGCTTCTACAGACGGCGTCGCTCGTCGCGCCGGACGGAGTCGCCGTGGAGCTCTATGGTGGGCTCGCCTCGTTGCCGGCGTTCAACCCCGACCTCGACACCGGCGACGAACGCCTCGTGCCACCGCTCGTCGTTGATCTGCGCGAACGGATTGGGGCGGCCGACGGGCTCCTGCTGTCGACGCCGGAATACGCACACGGGTTGCCCGGCGCCTTGAAGAATGCGCTCGACTGGTTAGTCGGGTCGCTCGAGTTTCCAGGGAAGCCGGTGGCCGTCCTCATGGCAACGGCGCGCGCGACGTACGCGCGCGAGCAGCTGCTGGAGATTCTGAATACCATGTCGGCGCGCGTCATCGAATCGGCGTGCGCGACGATCGAGCTGCCGCGCAACGGCCCGACTGCGGCCGATCTCGCCGCGGATTCAGCCGTCGCCACCGCGCTTCGCCGGTCACTCGATGCGCTCGGCTCGGCTATCCGTTCTCGCGCCGCCTGATGGGCCACTTCCCCCAGTTCGCCCTCGTCACGCTGACGTCGGTCCTGTTCATCGTCGATCCGATCGCCGTCATCCCGACCTATCTCGTCATCACCCACGACGAGACGGCGGAGCATCGCGCCGCGACGGCCCGCCGCGCCTGCATCGCCGGCGCACTCATCCTCATCGTCTTCGCCCTCGGCGGCTCGCTCATCTTCCAGCTGTTCGGCATCACGATCGACGCCTTCCGGATCGCCGGCGGACTGATTCTCTGGGTCGTGGCGATGGACATGCTGCACGGCCAGCGCCGCACGCAGGAGAGCTCGCCCGAGATCGCCGAAGGGCGCGTGAAGGAGGACGTCGCGGTGACGCCCCTCGCCATGCCGATGCTCGCCGGCCCGGGCGCGATCTCGACGGTGATGGTGCTCGCCGGCCAGGCGCGCGCCGTGCCCGAGAAGCTCGTGCTCTACGGCTCGATCGTCATCACGATGCTCATATCATGGATCGTGCTGCGCGCCGGCGAGCGGCTGGCGATTCGGATGGGGCAAACGGGCATTCGCGTCATGACGCGCATCATGGGCCTGCTCCTCGCGGCAATCGCCGTACAGTTCGTGCTCACCGGCGCGCGGGATGCGTTGGGCTTCGCGAAGTAAGCGGATGACTGACCGCCGCTCCCCTCAATGCCCGAAGCGCCCCGTCAGCGTCCCAGTCGCCAGCACATGTCCGCGCATCATGAAGTTGAGCGCGGCACCGGAGGTGTCCTTGCCGGCGCCCGTGATCGACGCGACGTCGAGCGCGTACACCCTGAAGATGTACCGATGGTCGCCGTCGCCCTTGGGCGGACAGGGTCCGGCATACGCGGTAAGCCCAAAATCATTTCGCCCGCTCTTGCCGCCGGCCGCTGAGTCGTCGTTGCCCGCTCCCGATTCCAGCAACGTCGTCGACGCTGGAATGTCGAAGGCGACCCAGTGCCAAAAACCCGAGCCTGTCGGCGCATCGGGATCGAAGCAGGTGATCGCGTAGCTCTTCGTCTCCTTTGGCGCGCCAGTCCATGACAACTGCGGTGATTCGTTCTTACCGCCGCAGCCGGTGAACACGTGCCGTCGGTCGATCGCGGCATCCTCGCGCAGTGACTGGCTGGAGAGCTCGAGGGCCTTTCCGTGCTTGGCCGGCTCTGGAGCACGCACCGCGACGGTGCTCGCGCTCGCGGCGGTGGATGTGGCGGATTCGGTGGTCGTGGCCATGTCTTCCTCCAATGATTGTCCGCCTTCGGCTGCGAGCGTCGTGCCAGTCTCGCAACGCGCCGAATCGCCAACCTGCTCCCTTGCCGTGGCGTGCGCGCGCGTCGTAGGCTTTCCCTGCCCATGCGACGCACTCGCCCGCTTCTGCTCGCCGCCGCCGCGCCGCTGCTGGCCGCATTCGCCACGGCCACCTCGCCGAACGAGGCCCGTGCCCAGGCCCCGCCGCCCTACCGCGACGCTCGCCTCCCGATCGACGCCCGCATTCGCGACCTCATCGGCCGCATGTCGATCGACGACGAGTTCTGGCAGCTCTTCATGCTCCCCGGCGACCGCGACAGCGCCGCCGACTACGCCCATGGCGCGTTCGGACTGCAGATCGCGCCCGGCACGCACGGCGCCGACGCCCGCGGCTACGCAGCGCGCGTGAACGCCATCCAGCACTATTTCGTCGATTCCACCCGCCTCGGCATCCCGATCATCCCATTCGACGAAGCGGTGCACGGGCTCGTCCGTCCCGACGCGACGGTCTTTCCGGCGGCGATTGGGCTCGCTGCCACCTTCGACACCGCACTCGTCTCGACCGTCGCCGGCGCGATCGCCGTCGAGACGCGGAGTCGCGGCATTCGACAGGTGCTCTCGCCAGTCGTCAACATCGCGAGCGATGTGCGGTGGGGCCGCGTCGAAGAGACCTACGGCGAGGACCCGGTCCTCGCGTCGAGCATGGCGCGCGCCTTCGTCTCGGCGTTCGAGACGCGGGGCGTCGTCGCCACGCCCAAGCATCTCGTCGCCAACGTCGGCGAGGGTGGCCGCGACAGCTACCCGATGGACGTCGACCGGCGCGAGCTCGAGGAGCGATACTTCCCGCCCTTCCGAGCCGCGATCGTCGACGCCCATGCGCGATCGGTGATGAGCGCCTACAACTCGGTGGACGGTTCACCCGCCACGCAGAATCGCGCACTGCTCACCGGGGTGCTGCGCGGCGAATGGGGCTTCCGCGGCTTCGTCATCTCCGACGCCGCCGCGACTGGCGGCGCCACGATCCTGCACGACACCGAAGCCAGCACCGCCAGCGCCACCAAAGACGCGCTCGACGCCGGCCTCGACGTGATCTTTCAGTCGTCGTACCCGCAGCACCGCCCGTATCTCGACGCCTTTCGCCGCGGCCTGGTCGCCCAGCCCGCCATCGACAGCGCGGTCGCGCACGTGCTGCGTGTCAAATTCGACCTCGGATTGTTCGAGCACCCCTATGTCGACGCCGACAGTGCGGCCGCGGTGAACGGCAGCGCAGCGCATCTCGAGCTCGCCCGCCAAGCGGAACGCGAGTCGATCGTGCTTCTGCGCAACGAGCGGTCGACGCTTCCACTGTCGGCCGCCACGAAATCGCTCGCCGTGATCGGCGTCGATGCCGCCGAAACTCGGCTCGGCGGCTACTCGGGTCCGGGCGTCCACCCAGTTTCTATAGTCGACGGCATTCGCGAGCGATTGGGCGCCTCAGGCACGGTGCGTTACGAGCCCGGTCCTGGGCGCGCCGCCCGGAGCTACGCGACCGTGCCCGCCGAACAGTTGTCCTCCACCGCCAACGGCGAGATCGAGCGCGGCCTCCTCGGTGAGTACTTCGACAACAACACGCTCACCGGCGTTCCGCGAGTCGTCCGCACCGATCCGCGCGTCGACTTCGGCTGGACCCTCAACTCCCCGGCGCGCGGCATTCCGTTCGACTGGTATTCCGTGCGCTGGACAGGCCGGCTCACCGTTCCCGCCGCCGGCCAGCCCGTCCGAACGCTCGGCGTCGAGGGCAACGACGGCTATCGACTTTGGCTCGACGACAAGCTGATCGTCGACGACTGGCACAAGCAGTCGTACGGCGCGCATCTCGCCGACGTATCCCTCCCGCCCGGAAGCGTACACACCATTCGGCTCGAGTACTTCGAGAGCACGGGCAACGCCCGTGTGAAGCTCGTCTGGTCCGAAGGAGTCGACGACGACTGGCGCGGTGCGATCGATCGCGCGGTGGAAGCGACACTGGCGAGCGACGCCGCTGTCGTCGTCGCCGGCGTCGAAGAGGGCGAGTTTCGCGACCGCGCATCACTCGCGCTCCCGGGACATCAGGAGGAGCTGATCGAGCGCGTCGCGGCAACCGGCAAGCCGGTCGTCGTCCTGCTCGTCGGCGGTAGCGCCATCACGATGTCGCCCTGGCTCGAGCGCGTCGGCGCCGTGCTCGACCTCTGGTATCCCGGCGAGCAAGGCGGCCGCGCCGTGGCCGACGTGCTCTTCGGCGACGCCGATCCGGCCGGCCGCCTGCCGATCACCTTTCCCATCTCCGAGGGCCAGCTTCCACTGTACTACGATCACAAGCCGACCGGGCGCGGCGACGATTACGTCGACCTCACCGGCCAGCCGCTCTTTCCCTTTGGCTTCGGGGAGAGCTATACCACGTTCCGGTATTCGAGTCTTTCGATTACGCCAGCCGAGATCGGTGCCGACGGCACCGCAACCGTCCGCTTCCGCGTCACGAATACCGGGAGCCGTGCGGGCGACGAGGTGCCACAACTCTACATCCGCGACCTGCTCGCCTCAGTGGCGCGTCCCGTGATGCAGCTCGAGCGCTTCACCCGGGTACACCTGGCGGCCGGCGAATCGCGCGACGTGACGTTCACGTTGTCGCGAGCCCAATTAGAGATGTTCGACGGGCACGATCGCTGGGTGGTCGAACCGGGTAGCTTTCGCGTCATGATCGGCGCGTCGTCCAAGGACATTCGGCTGCGTGGCGCGCTCATGGTGAAATGAGCGTCCGCGGCGCTTCCCTTGCCTTCGCCCTCGCCCTCGGCGTCGCGGCGACCGCCGTCGGGGCGGCGCAGATGCCACACCATCTCGTCGCCGATTCCGGCCGCTTCCTCCTCGACGGACAGCCGATTCAGATCATCTCGGGTGAGATGCACTACGCCCGCGTGCCGCGCGAGTATTGGCATGACCGTCTTCGTAAGGCCCGCGCGATGGGACTGAACACGATTTCCACCTACGTGTTTTGGAACTATCACGAGCTCGAGCCCGGCCACTACGACTTCACTGGACAGCGCGACATCGCCGCGTTCATCCGTGCCGCGGGCGAGGAAGGGCTGCACGTCATCCTGCGCCCGGGCCCCTACGTGTGCGCCGAATGGGATTTGGGCGGCTATCCGGCCTGGCTCTTTCGAGATACCTCCGTCGTGCTACGCAGCACCGACCCGGCGTTCACCGCGCCCGCCGAACGCTGGCTCGATCGCCTCGGCCAAGAGCTCGCGCCGTTGCTCGCCTCGCGCGGCGGCCCGATCATCGCCGTCCAGGTCGAAAACGAATACGGCTCGTTCGATCGCGACACCGCCTATATGGAATGGCAGCGTCGCGCCCTCGAGCACGCCGGGTTCACCGATGTCTACCTCTACACCGCCGACGGCGACGTCCAACTCCCCCGCGGCAGCAGCCCTGGACTCGGGGCGGTCGTCAACTTCGGCGTCGGCGACGCGGATTCTGCCTTCGCCAGGCTCGCGCGCTTTCGCCCTCGGGCGCCATTGATGAGCGGCGAGTATTGGGCCGGTTGGTTCGATCAGTGGGGACGTCGCCACAGCACCACCAATGCCACGCGGCAGGTCGCCGAGCTGGCGTGGATGCTCGACCGCGGCTACTCCGTGAATCTCTACATGTTTCACGGTGGTACGACGCCCGGCTTCATGAACGGCGCCAACATCGACGGCGGACGATATCACCCGCAGACGTCGAGCTACGACTACGATGCCGCGCTCGACGAGTCGGGCCGGCCGACGGCCAAGTACTTCGCGTTCCGCGACGTCATCGCCAAACACTCGAGCCACCCGCTTCCGCCGGTGCCGCCGAGCGATTCGACGATCGCTATTCCGCCGTTCGAGCTCACCGGCATCGCGTCCCTCTGGTCGACGCTTGGAGCGCCGGTGCACACCGAGCTGCCGCGGAGTATGGAAACCTTCGGGCAGTCGTATGGCTACATCGACTATCGGACGACGCTCCGCGGCCCGGTGCATGGCACGCTCGCCGTGCATGACGTCCGCGACTACGCACAGATCTATCTGAACGGAGCACTTGCCGGCACGCTCGACCGGCGATTGGCCGAGGACAGTCTCACGATCGACCTGCCCGCCGCCGCGGCGACGCTCGACATCCTCCTCGAGAACTCGGGTCGCGTGAACTTCGCCAAGCCGCTTCGCGGCGAGCGCAAAGGAATCACGCACTCGGTCGAGTTGAACGGCCGCGCGCTCACCGGATGGGATGTATTCACGCTTCCGATGTCGACCGGGCCGGCGCCGAGCTTTGCGCGGGCGGCGGTAGCCGGCCCGGCATTCTACCGCGGAACGTTTCGCGTCGACCGTCCGGGCGACACGTTTCTCGACACGCGCGACTGGGGCAAAGGCACCGTGTGGGTGAACGGGCACCAGCTCGGCCGGTTCTGGGACATCGGACCGCAGCAGACGCTCTATGTACCGGGCCCCTGGCTCCGCCGCGGTGAGAACGAGGTCGTAGTGTTCGATCTCGTGGCGCCCGCGCGGCGGACGTTGGCCGGGCTCCGGGCGCCGATTCTCGATGACTTACGTGTGGCGCGTTAGAACACCTGGATTCTCATTTGCGGAAGTTCGTCGCCAACAAGCGTCGCCGTGAGGCGCAGGCTGCGAACGATCGTCGGCGCGAACCGATCGAGCCTGGTGTAGCCGATCGTCGCCCCTCGCGACAGAACCACCCAGTCGCCGTCACGCGACGTGGCAGACGACTTGGACGACCCCAGCAATGTGAACCCCGCGACCGCCTGACCCCGCTCGATTGGCTCCTCGAGCCGCACCATCGAGATCGCCCTGGGAGCCGGAAGATCGATCACCCCCAAGTCGCCGCCTGCGCTCCGCCGCATCGGCGCACCCGCCGCGTGATCCACTGCGAACATTTCCGCCAACCGATCGCGCATCTCGGCAATTCGCCCGACGTCGACGTCGTGCAGCAGCCCGTCCTGCGTCGGCGGCACATTGAGCAGCAGCTTCGCGTTCCGACCCACGGATGAGAAATAGAGCTCCGTCAACGCATCGACCGATTTGACGTTCCCGTCGTCTGCCGGATGATAGAACCAGCCCTTGCGGATCGATACGTCCGCCTCGGCGGGGCGCCACACCGCGCCGTTCGGATCGCCATGCTGCAGCGCGTCGGTCACGCCGGCGCCACTCGCTCCGGGGTATGGCACTGCCGTCGGATCGACCGTCGACCAGTTCGGATCACCCGCTGACCCGTTCTCGTTCCCACACCACCGCACGTCCGGACCCGCATCGGAGAACATGACGGCGTTCGGCTGCAGCCGTCGCACGAGCGACCAGACGCGCGGCCAGTCGTACGTCTGCCGCTTGCCGTTCGGCCCTTCGCCGTTCGCGCCGTCGAACCAGACTTCGGCGATCTCGCCGTAGCGTGTCAACAGCTCGGTCAGCTGGTCGCAATAGAGATCGTTGTACCGCGGCGAGTCGCCGTACGTCGGGCTGTTGCGATCCCACGGCGAGAGATACAGGCCGGCGCGCAGCCCCTCCGCGCCGCAGGCGTCGACCAGCTCGCGCACGACGTCCCCTTGCCCCCCGCGCCAGGGACTCTTGGCGACGCTATGCTCCGTCGTCCGCGTCGGCCAGAGACAGAACCCGTCGTGGTGCTTGGCGGTGAGGATCAGCGTACGAAACCCGCCGCGTTTCGCCGCGCGCGCCCACTGCCGCGCGTCGAGCGCTATGGGATTGAAGATCGCCAGGTCTTCGGTGCCGTCACCCCATTCACGATCCGTGAACGTGTTGACGCCGAAGTGGAGGAACATCGCCAGTTCGTCGCGCTGCCAGGCGAGCTGCGCGGCGCTGGGAACGGCGCGCGGCGTACCGGCCCCGCGAAGTCGGCGACGCCAGACCGCGGGCACGGCCGCCGCGGCAGCGATGGATTGGACGAACTCGCGACGATGCATGGAAC
>JBIOHX010000130.1:0-9941 GCA_044449465.1 Gemmatimonadales bacterium
CCTTGCCGCCTCGCGCGTCACGTTCGGCTTGAGGAACATGTGGCGCTCCGGCTGGGCGATGAAGCCGAACACCGTCACCAGCGGCCAGGTCAGCACCCGAGTCTGGCGGCGCGGAAGGCCGGCGATCGTCTCGCACCACTGCCCAAAGCGCGCCTCGTCGTCCCCGCGCCCGTAGAGAAAGTCCCGCAACCCGGTCGCGAAGGCGCGGGCGCCGGCGGTGCTCCGGACCGCGTCGCGCAGCGCCATCTTTTCGAAGGAAAACAACAAGTTGGTGCGCGACTCGATCGCCACCGCGCGGCGCGCTGCCTCCTCGAACTGCCCGCTGCCGACCAGCCCCTCCAGTTCCGAGGCGCCGAGCTCGACGCGCCAGCGCTCGTGGGCGGCCCATTTGTAGCCGCGCTCCCAGTCGATGTAGGTCTCGTCGCGATAGCCGCCTGGGAAGAATCGGACAAACGTCCGCCGGCAGCGCGCGGCCGCCGGTGTGAGCGCCGGTCCGGGGTGATTGGTCCGGGCGCGGCCCGCGGCACGCGCCCTCGACAGGGATTTCGGCATGTCGGCACTGGAGGCAGGGACCGCGCCGCCAGTCCCATTTCCGCGCGGGGCCGTGCATGTTGTTGGGTGCATCGCCGGCCGGGTCGAGCCCCGGAGCCGTGCCCAGCATTCCCGAACCGAGTCCCACCGCGAGCCGCGCCATGGCCCTCTGCCTCCACGGCATCACCCTCAGCGACGCACAGAATGGAGCCCTGGCCGCGGGTGACGGCGGCGCCGGCGCCACACTCATTCCGTTTCGGGATCTGTGCGCGGTCGTCTCTGAGCAGGGGAGTTTTGCCCTGAATGAGGCTGGCCGGGTGGAGATCGACCGACACCGGGCCATCGTCGATGAAGTGTTCCGTCGCGCGGCGATCCTGCCCGCACCGGTTGGCGTGGTCTTCCGCGCGCCGGATGTCCTCAAGCGCTGGATGGAGCTCCATTACGTGTCGCTGACCGGTGCGTTGCAATTCGTCGAGGATCGCGAGGTAGCGCGCGTGCACGCCGTGCGGGCCGACGGCAAGGCCGATGAGCTCGAGGCGGGCTCCGATCTCGCCGCCGCGGCCGCCGAGTCCTTCCGCGCGCTTCGCCGCCACGCCGTCGCCGCGTTGACGCTCCGACACGAAGAGGTGACCGGTCTCAACCTCAGCGGTGCGTTCCTCGTCGAGCACGACCTTTGGAAGGAGTTCCTAGGCGCGGTGGAGGAGCAGCACGACGCCCACCACCTGCTGCACTTCGACGTGACCGGCCCCTGGGCGCCGTACGACTTCGTGCGGATGCAGTTCGGAGGCTGACCGGTGTTCTGTCCGAGCTGCGGGACCTGGAATCGCGCGTCGTCGGCCGCCTGCGGGCGGTGCTCCGACACGCTGCCGGTGCTCAACCGCGCACCGTTCGATCGGCCCGACGAGGAGCTCACGCGCCTGCGCCGCGCCACGGGCAACCGCTACCGCGTGATCAAGCGGCTCGGCGGCGGCGGCATGGCCGACGTCTACATTGCCGAGCAGGCACAGCTCATCCGGCGGGTCATCATCAAGGTGTTGCACCCGCATCTGGCGCGCGACGAAGAGGTGGCCGAACGCTTCCGGCGCGAGGCCGAAGCCGCCGCCAAGCTCGTGCACCCGCACATCTGCAGCATCTTCGACTACGGCGCGACCGACGATGTGGTGTTCACCGTCATGCCGTACCTCGAGGGCGGCTCGCTCGCCGATATGATCCAGAAGCAGAAACAGGTCGAGCCCGCGCCGGCCGCGGCGGTTGCGGCGCAGGTTGCCTGCGCGCTCGACTACGCACACCGCCACGGCGTCATCCATCGCGACGTGAAGCCCGACAACGTGCTGTTCGACGTCGACGGCAACGCGAGCCTCACCGATTTCGGCATCGCCACGGCGCGCTTTCACGCCCGCCTCACGGCGAGCGGACGGGCGATGGGAACGCCGCACTACATGTCCCCCGAGCAGGCGATGGGCAAGCTGGTCGATGGCCGGAGCGATCTCTACGCCATTGGAATTCTCTTATATGAGTCGCTGGTCGGCTTTCCGCCCTTCGACGGCGCCGACGCCTTTGCGGTGAGCTACAAGCAGGTCCACGAGCCGGCCGTGCCACCGGTCGAGGTGAGCACGCGCGTGCCCGCCGCTCTGTCGGACATCGTCATGCGCTGTCTCGCGAAGGCGCCGGCAACTCGCTTCGCCCGCGGCTTCGACCTGGCCGACGCGCTGCTCGCCTTCCTCCGCGGCGATCCGGACGCGGGACCGTCGTACCGGGTGGCGTCGATCGCGCGGCGTCTCAGCAGCCTGTCACCGCGCCGGGTGTGAGCGGGGTCGAGACCCTACGCGTTTCGCACGACGTGGCCGTCGTGCACACGACCCATCCGTTCGTCATTGCCCGAGGCGGCACGAGCGAACACCGTCTGATCCGCATCCGCGTCACCGCCCACGACGGCACCGAAGGATGGGGCGAAGCCGCGCCGAACCGCTTTTACGGCGAGACGCCGGACACGGCGCTTGCCGCGCTCGCGCGACTGGCGCCGATCGTCGAACGCTGCGACCCGTGGGCGCTGGAGCACGTGGAAGCCGAGATGAACGCGGCGCTGCGGTTCAACGGTTCCGTGAAGTCGGCGCTGAGTGCCGCGCTCCATGACCTGGCCGGCAAGCGGCTCGGCGTGCCGCTCTACCGCCTTTGGGGGCTCGACCCCGCGCGCGCGCCGTTGTCGAGCTTCACGATCGCCATCGCCGCGTCGGACGACGAGCTGCGCCAGCGCATCGCGCAGGCGGCCGACTATCCGGTGCTCAAAGTCAAGCTCGGAACCGACCGCGACGAGCAGATCATCCGCACCGTGCGTGCGGCGGCGCGCGAGAAGATTCTCCGCGTCGACGCCAACGCCGCTTGGACGCCGAAGCAGGCGCTGGCGATGATCGACGTCCTCGCCGAGTGCGGCGTGGAGTACGTCGAGCAGCCCGTCGCCGCGCAGGACCTGGACGGACTCCGGTTCGTGCGCGAGCGGTCGGCCCTGCCGGTGATCGCCGATGAGTCGTGCGTCGTCGCTACCGACGTCGCCCGGCTCGCGGGTTTGGTCGACGGGATCAACATCAAGCTCTCCAAGTGCGGCGGCCTGCGCGAGGCGCTGAAGATGATCGCGACCGCGCGCGCCCACGGCATGCGCGTGATGGCGGGCTGTATGATCGAGACGAGCCTCGGCATCACGGCGGCCGCGCACTTTGCGCCGCTGCTCGACTATGCAGACTTCGACGGCGCGGCGTTGCTGACCGACGATCCGTACGTCGGGGCGACGATCGCCCGTGGACGAATCGCGATTCCCGATGGGCCAGGGCTCGGAGTGAAGCAGCGTGGGATCGACTGACCCCTCTGCTTACTGATTCTCGACAGACCCCAATCGAGTTTTCGCAGCCGGCCACGCCGACGCGCAGAGCATCGCTCCGCCAGCCAGCACGACGACGAGTCCAAATCCCGGCCGCGGCGCGACCATGGCGTTCGCCGCATGAATGCGAGTCAGATCCCACACGCCGAGGAGAAGCCACGCCGCCGCCGCGACGACGCCGAGTCCGACCAGGGCGGCAACGCGCCTGGCGTACCCGCGAGTGCGCGCGCCGCGGGGCGGTGCAAGCGCCACTGCGACGACGAGCCCGATGTCTCCCGCGCCGAGCAAGAGGCGCCCGTTCCAACCGATCCATCCGCGCAGCGGCACCAGGCCGGCGAAGTATGTCATCCACGGCAGCCACGATCCGAGCGCGATCGCCCCGCCGCCGGCCAGCGCCAGCAGCGGGGCTCTCCAGGTCGAGATCGCGCTATGAGACAATGCGCGCATCGATCAACGAACCCTGAAGAAGAGGAAGATGTTCGTTGAAATGTCGTCCGTGAGATGCACGTTCTTCGGGTCCGCGAGCTGGAGCAGCCGAACCTGACCAAGGTTCTGTGTGGCGGCGATGTTGTCCCACGTCGGTCGATCCTTGACGCCGATCACCTCGAGCACCCACGGCGTCGTCTGATGATTCATCGCGTCGATGATGATGTGGCTGTGCGGCGGAAGCAGATTCTTTTCGGTGCCGGGACCGAACACCCGGCTCACGTCGGCGTCATGCGGATGCGCGACGCAGTTGCCGGGTGTCGGGCAGTGCAGGGTGCTGTCCGGAGGCGTGAAGCCCATCGGGACGAGGACGTACAGGACGGGGATCGCGGTATTGGCGCGGGGCATCGTGACCGCGTCCGCGCCGAGCTCGCACCCGGACGTCGATCCAGCCGCTGGCGGGTTCTTGCACTCGAACTGCGCCGTGTAATCGAACTCGACGACGTCGCCGTTGAACCAGCCCGGCGTGCTGCCGAGGACGCCGCCCGGGAGTGGCGCGACGGAATTGTTGGAGTCGCTACCGCACGCGGCGAGAGCAGCCGCGACGGCAACGATGAATGACGTGTTGAAAGCTCGATGCATATGACTCCTGGCGGATGGGTCGGCGATCAGCATCGCCGCGGCAGGTTGCGTCGGGCATGTGACGTGCCGATCATTCACGCAACAACCAAATGCCGGGATGGGGCCGCTCGTCGCGCGGCGACCTCAGCAGACCGCATCTCCGGCCGTCGACTCCCTTGCGTCTAGCGGACTTACGTCCCCGATGCCAGACTTAGCGTCTGCGCGCCCACTGCTTTCATTTCTCCCTCAAGCAATGAGTGGATGCTAGAATCTTCGACGGTTGAGCCGACGCCTTCCGCAGGTATAGACGCCGGCAAATACGTCTATTGCATCGTCCGGAGCGACCGCCAGCGCGAGTTCGGCGCGATCGGGATCGGAGGCGGGCAGCGGGTGTTCACCGTCTCGTTCCAAGACCTCGCGGCGGTCGTGAGCGACACGCCGATCGTGATCTACGATCCGACGCGCGAAAACGTCCTCGCGCACGAGTTCGTCAACGAGACGGTGATGAAGGAGTTCACGGTCATTCCGATGTCGTTCGGGACCGTGTTCCGTTCAGAGGACGACGTCACCGAGCTGCTGCGCTCGACGTACCGCGCCTTCAGCGACGTGTTGGAGAAGATGCAGGACAAGATCGAGTTTGGCCTCAAGGTGTTGTGGGACCGCGAGAAGGTGATCGCCAACCTCGAGCGCGAGAACGACGAGATCAGCCGGCTGAAGGACGAGATCAGCCGCCACACGACGACCTCGACGTATTTTGCGCGCGTCCAGCTGGGGCGCCTTGTGGACTCGGCCCTGGAGGAGATGAGCGCCCGCTACGTGGCCGACATCCACGACGGGCTGAAGCCGGTGGCGGTGGCGAGCCGGTCGAACAAGCCCATTGGGGACCGGATGATCTTGAACGCGGCCTTTTTGGTGGATCGGGCGCAGGAGCACGCGTTCGACGAGCGGGTGAAGGAGACGAGCCGGAAGTACGAGGATGTGCTGGCGTTCAAGTACTCCGGCCCGTGGCCGCCGTACAACTTCGTCAACATCAAGCTCAAGCTGGAGAAGGCCGACTAGCCAACGTCGGCCTCACGCCATGTGACGGCGACCAACGTCGCTGCGGCCGCGCCCATCGTGCCGCCGAACGCCGCGGACCGTGGGCTGGCACTGCTCTCGGCGCTCGCGGAGGCACCGGATCTCCGGGCTGCCGCCGCCTTTATCCTCAACGACGTGCTTGCGTCCACCGGGGCGACGCGCGCCTGTCTCCTCCGCTTCGATACGACCGACGAGCATCTGAGCCTGGCGTCGTTCGCCGGCTTCGATACGCCGCCGCCGCTCGAATACACCATCGCTGAACGCACGCACCCCTGGATGGTAGCGACCCTGGCGCTGTCGCCGGTGACGAGCACTGGTCCTTCGACGCAGGGCGCGCGCATCTCGTTCGACGATTGGACGGCGCTGCCGATGCCGCGGCCGCACTATCGCGGGGCGCCGGCGATCTGGGCCGACACCTACGCCGCCGAGGTTCTCGCCCCGCTCGGCGCGCACCTCGTTCCGCTGCATGACCGGCGCTTCAGCAGCGCACCGGGCGGCGTGGTCGTGGTCGACCGATGCATGTCGGGCGAGGCGCTGCAGGAGGTAGCATCGCTCGTGATGTTCGCGGGCCCGGTGCTATTTCGGGTTGCGGCGCACCTCGACGCCGAACGCGGTTTCGAGCGGTCGATGCAGGAGCGCGGCCGGTTCCAGCAGATGGTCGACTCGCTGCCAGATCCGGTCGTCATCACCGACGCGTCAAACGACATCGTGGTGCAGAACAAGCGCGCCGAGCATCTGTTGTCGGTCACGGACAATGATTCGCCGGGACGACGGCGCGCCGTCGAGCTGAACAACCTCCTCTTCAGCTCCTTTCTCTCGCGCGCGACGATCGCCGGCACGCCGTCCGGCGGCGCTCGCGAGCTCAATCTCGTCGACCCCGACGAGGGGAACGATCTGCTGTTCGAGGTGCTCACGCATCCGCTCGGTGAACGCGTGGGACCGGAGGACGCGGTGCTGTCGGTGCTGCGCGACGTCACCGACCTGCGACGCGCGGCGCGCGAGCTCGAGCGCCAGGTGCAGCGCGTCCGGCAAGCGGAGGTGGTGGCCACGGACGAGCGCGACCGGCTCAATCTCATCCTCGAGAACGTCGCCGATCCGATCCTCGTCACCGACAGCTCGGCCAACATCATCCTGATGAACGAGAAGGCCGACCAGCTCTTTCATGGTCCGCGCGGCGCCGAGCTCACCCACCGCATGTCGCAAGCGGTGCGGCAGAACGACACCAAGTTCACGTCGTTCATCTCGGATTTCGCGCTGACCGACGCGCCGATGCGTCGCGTGCGGATGTCGCTCGCGCAGCCGACATCGGCGGTTCAGCTGCCGGTCGAGGTCGTGTCCGGCAAGATCCGCAACGAGCGGGGCGAGCCGATCGCGATCGTATCGGTGCTGCACGACCTCACGCAGCAGGTCGAGAACGAGCGGTTGTACGAGGCGCTCAAGCAGTTCAACAGCGAGCTCGAACGCCGCATCACCGAGGCGACGGCGGACCTGGCGCAGCAGAACGAGCGGCTGCTCTGGCAATCGGAGGAGCTCGCAAAAGCGAACAAGCTCAAGTCGGACTTTCTCGCCAGCATGTCGCACGAGCTGCGCACGCCGCTCAACGCCGTGATCGGCTACTCGGCGCTCCTGATCGACGGACTGGCGGGCGAACTGGGCGACGTGCAGCGCGACTACCTGATGCGAAGCCGTACCGCCGCCGAACATCTCCTGTCACTCATCAGCGACATCCTCGACTTGGCGAAGATCGAAGCCGGCAAGATGCCGGTGCGCGTGGAGGAGGTCGCGCTCGATTCGCTGATCGACGAGGTCTCGCAGCAGGTCGAACCGATGGTCGTCGCGAGGAAGCTCTCGTATGACCGGGTGATCGAAGGCGACTGCCTGGTCGTCGAGACGGACAAGACGAAGGTGCAGCAGATTCTGCTCAACCTCCTGTCGAACGCCGTCAAGTTCACGAATCAGGGCTTCGTTCGGCTGTCGGTGAGCTGCGACGACGAGTCGATTCTGCTCGCCGTGAGCGACAGCGGCGTCGGCATCAAGCCCGAGGAGATGGACGCGATCTGGGAGGACTTCCGGCAGCTCGACCAATCGCGCACACGATCGTTCGGGGGCACCGGCCTCGGGTTGAGCATCACGCGGCGGCTCACGCAGCAACTGGGCGGTCAGATCTCAGTCGAGAGCGTGTTCGGCGAAGGGACGACGTTTCGGGTGCAGCTCCCGCGCAAGCTCGGCGACAGCGCCGCCTGACGGTCGACGCCCCGCCGCTTACCGCCAGTACTGTCCCACTCGCGCGATCACACCCGCGAACACCTGAATTCCGTCGAACAGGTTCTGTAGTCTGAGATTTTCATTCGCGGCGTGCTGATTGTCGTCGTGGTTGGCAATGGGCAGCACGATCAGGGGCGTGTGGAGCGCGTTTTCGAAGATCGAGAGCGGAAGGCTGCCGCCCATCGTCGGCAGCGTCACGATCGGTGCGCCGAGCGACTCGCGGGTGGCGCGGATCACGGCGCGCGCGAGCGGAGAATCCATGGCGACGCGCGTCGCCGGATAGCCCGCCTCCCAAGTGATCTTGGCGACGCGAGCGTGTGCCATGCGCTCGGCGCGTGTCGGGTCGTGGTCGACGATGAAGAAACCTCGCGAGCGGACGTGGGCTTCGACGAGCGCACGCACGCGTTCCGGCGTCTGGCGCGGCACGAGGCGGAAGTCGATCGACGCGGTCGCCTCGGTCGGTATCGTATTGGACGCGGTGGCGCCGACGCCGCCCCCGCGGATGCCGCGGAGATTCAGCGCCGGCAGCATGATGCGGTCGACGAGCGGCGCGTCGTGGGCCTCGGTGGCCGCGAGCTGCACCTCGGAGCGCAGCGCCGAGTCGACGGGCGGAGCGGTTGCGGCCGCGGCGCGCTCGGCCGCCGTGACCGGCGCCACGTCATCATAGAACGATTTAATGAGGATCTTGCCATCGTCGTCGCGCATGCTGGCGACGAGGTTGGCGAGCAGCGTCACCGGGTTGGGCGCCCAGTTGCCGTAGTGGCCGCTGTGGAGCCCGTGCGATGGGCCGTAGACGGTGATCTCGGCGCCGGTCACACCCCGCACGCCGAAGACGATCTGCTGCCGGCGCGACTGGTGCACCGGCCCGTCGCAAAAGAGCCAGGCGTCGGCCGCCAGCTGCGGCGCGTTGCGGCGCAGGATCTCCGCCAAGTGGCCGGAGCCCGCTTCCTCCTCGCCCTCGAAGAAGAATTTGAGATTCACCGACGGCGCGACACCGGCCGCTTTCAGCGCGTCGAGCGCCGTGAGCATCGCTTCGATTGGGGCCTTGTCGTCGCCGGCCGAGCGTGCGTACAGCCGCCAGTCGCCCCGGAGCTCGCCTTCGGCCGCGGGGAAGGGGATGATCGCGCCGCCGGCGTCGGCCGGCTTATCGCGCAGGACGGGGTGCCAGGGCGGCGTGAGCCACTGCGTCGCGTCGACCGGCTGGCCGTCGTAATGCGCGTAGAGCACGATCGTTCGTGTCGCGCCTGGCGCACGCAGCTCGCCGTACACGGCGGGCGGCGCGCCGGCCGGACCGTCGAGCAGGCGGCCTGTGACGCCGCGCTTGGCGAGCATCGCGATCACTCGCTCGGCGTTGCGGCGGATGTTCGTCGAGTCACTCGCGAGATTGGGAATGGCGAGAAGGTCGGTGAACTCGCGCATGATCTCGACGTCATGCGCGCCGCGGTACGCGCGCACCTTGGCGGCGAGGGGATCGAGCGGCGCCTGGGCTGGCGATTGCGCCGGCAGAGCGGAAAATGCGCCGAACAGAGCGGCGGCGATGGCGAGCGAACGTAGGGAAGCGATCACGGTGGGCCTCCGAGTTGCCATTAACTTACCGTCGTGCTCGTCGATGTCGCCCTCCCCCTGCCGCTGTTTCGCACGTTCACGTACGAGGTCGACGACGCGGACGCGGAGCGCGCCCGACCGGGCATGCGGGCGGCCGTGCCGTTTCGGAACCGGCGCGAGATCGGCGTCATCATCCGGGTGGGCGCGCCGAACGCCGCGGTGACGCCCAAGCGAGTACACGCGCTCCCCGACAGGGAGCCGGTGCTCGGCGAGCAAATGCTCGCGCTCTGTGCGTGGATGGCCGAATACTACGTGGTGCCGCTCGGCATCGCGGTGCGATGCGCCCTGCCGGCGGCGCTGTCGTCGCAGGCCGCGCCCGAGCCGGCGCGCCGCACGCGTCGCGTCGCCGTGCTCCGGCGGGAGATGGCGTCGCTGACCGAGCGCGACAAGGAATTCGGCCGCGCCCCGCAGCGCCGCGCGTTGTTCGAGCTGCTCGAGTCGCTCGGCGGACGGGTGCCGGTCGAGCATCTCATGACGCACCTGAGCTTTTCCGGCGCCGTGCTGCGCGGCGTGGTCAAACGCGGCATCATCGAGGTCGTGAACG
>JBIOHX010000131.1:0-9835 GCA_044449465.1 Gemmatimonadales bacterium
CCGGCGAGCTTTGCGACGTGCTTCGACCCGCCGCCGCCAATCGACCCCGACAAACCCGTCGCGGCGGTCACCGCCGTTCGAACGCGTGACGCGGTGGCAGCAAGCGGCTCCCAGGCGTACAGCGATTCGGTGCCGCCGAGGTCCATGTACCACTCGTCGACGCTCGCTCCTTCGACCACCGGTGAAAAACGCTCCAGCACCGCGCGAATCTCGCGGCTCTTCTCGCCGCACACCTTGCGTGGCACCGAATCGCTGTACGCCTGGGAGCCGCTTGCTGCCACCGCGTCACGCGTTCGAACGGCGGTGACCGCCGCGACGGGTTTGTCGGTGTCGATTGGCGGCGGCGGGTCGAAGCTCGTCGCAAAGCTCGCCGTCGAGCGGGCGAAGCCGAAACCAGGCAGCGGAGCGACCGGCGTGCACGTCGTGCCAGCGGGCGAAGAGGCGTCGTTTCTGGCGACGTTCGAACTCGCCGAGATCCCCCTCATTGGACCGCGCTTTCAGGAGCGGCTCGCCAAGCTCGGCATGCGCCGCGTGCCGGACGTCTTGCGATATGATCTGCCGACGCTGGCGCAGTGGCTCGGGGAGCGCGAGGCGTCGTGGCTGTACGGACGCGTGCGCGGCATCGACTCGCGCGAGGTGGAAGGGCACGGCGACGCAAAGAGCATCAGCCGCGACGAGACGTTCGGCGCCGATCTGGATGATGACGATGATCTCCGGCGCGAGCTGCTAGCGCTGGTCACGCGCGCCGCGACCGACCTGCGCGCCGATGGTCTCACGGCCCGAACGATCACGGTGCGTATTCGCGATCACGACTTCAAGACGCGGCAGGCAAGCCGCACGCTCGATGCACCCGTCATCACCGATCGCGTGATCCTCGAGGTATCGCGCCGCCTGTTCGAGAAGCTGCGGCGTGCACGGCGAGTGCCGGCCCGGCTCATCGGCGTCGGATTGTCGTCGCTGGCGGCTGACGCGACGGCGGATCAGCTGACACTCTTTGAGAGCGCGGAATCGCGCCTGGCCGAAACTGAGCGCGATCGGATTCTCGCGCGGACGGTCGATCAGCTTCGCGCGAAGTTCGGCGACCGGGGGATCATTCCGGCGAGCCTCATCGATTAGGCGCGCGATCGCGACGCGGCGCGCTTGGCACGGGCCGGCCGCTTCTTCCGCGCCGCCTGTTTCGTCGCTACGGCCGTGGATTTCGCGGCCGGTTTGGTCGTACTACGCGGCTCGCGATTGCTCGTCCACACCCGCCGCGCGCGCGCTCCGATTTCGTCCATCGTTCGCCCGGTCGCGACGGACGTTTCCTCGTCGGCGACTACGTCGCGCGACGCGTCGGCCGTGTCGTCGCGGTGCTTGATGAGCAGCCACTGAGCGCGGTCGGACTCGTCGCGGCGCATGCGAACGAGCACCCAGCCACCAACGAGACGTTTGCCGTGCAGCAGGAACTTGAGATCGCCACGGTCGTAGCCATCGCGAAGTGCCTGCTCGCCGCCGCCGGCCTCGGGCTCGTACGTTCCGCGGTCCCACACCATCACCGTGCCACCGCCGTACTGTCCCTTGGGGATCGTGCCCTCGAAGGTGTTGTACTCGGTCGGGTGATCTTCGACCTCCATGGCCAGGCGCCGCACGGCGGGATCGTAGCTTGGGCCTTTCGGAACGGCCCAACTCTTCATTACGCCGTCGAGCTCGAGGCGAAAGTCGAAGTGGAGATGACTCGCCGCATGTTTTTGAACGACGAAGCGCAGCGCGCGCGCCGACTTGCGGCCGCGCGACGCGCCCTCAGGCTCGGCTGTCTTGGTGAAGTCGCGCTTTCGCTGATAATCACCGAGCGGCTTCGACTTTTTCGACGCGCGATGCTTGCGAGCGGTGCGAGTAATGTGGGTGGTGCGGGTCGGCATGGTGCGTTCCTCCGCCGAGCGATCGGGGCAAGCCGCATGCCCGAGTCGGGCGCACTCAAGCGTCGACGCCGCGTCCATTCATCGTGATCATCGCCACGCCGGCGAGAATGATCGCCGCCGCGAGAAGCGTGCGCGCCGTGACCGGTTCGCCGGCGATCGCCCACCCGAGAAACACCGCGACGAGCGGGTTCACGTACGCGTACGTCGAGGCTTTGGCAGGCGACACGGCCCGCAGCAGATAGATGTACGCCGTGAAGCCGACGAGCGAGCCGAAGGTGACGAGATAGATCCAGCCGATCCAGGACGCGGCCGAGATCTGGTCGACGTGCAAGCGCGCCGGTTCGCCAATCACGACTCCGATGGCGAGCAGCAGCACACTGCCGGCGAGCATCTGCATTCCGGTCGACATCACCGCCGAGTGGGGACGTTCGCCGTAGCGATTGTACACTGAACCGGCGGCCCAGCCGAGTGATGACAGGATCAACACGATCGCGGCGCCGAGATCGACACCGCTTCCCGCGGCGGTGCTCGACGCGCGAGGGTTTACGAGCACGAACAGTCCAGCGAGTCCTACGGCGACGCCGAGCATCACACGTTGCCGCGGACGACGGCCGTGCGGTCCCGCCCAGTCGAGGAGCACCATCCAAAGCGGCACGACGGCAGCGAGCAGCGCCGCGAGGCCCGATGGCACACGCTGCTCGGCCCAGGACACGCTCCCGTTGCCGACACCAAGCATCAGCGCACCGGCGATCGCCGCATCGCGCCACTCTCGGCGCGTCGGCCGGGGCGAGCCCCGCGCCCTCGCCCAAGCGTAGAGAATCGCGCCCGAGACGACGAAGCGAGCGGCGACCATGAAGAAGGGCGGGATCGTCGCGACAGCGTAGCGAATCGCGAGGTAGGTCGAGCCCCACACGATGTACACCGCGGCGAACGCGGCCAGTACGCGCGCGCGCGAATATGTCTCTGCGCGCGAGTCCGTCAATCGGCCTCAACGAGACGACGGAGCCCGTCGGAGTCGACCTCCGACGTGCCGGGGACGCGCGGCATCGTCGTCACGAAGCGCGCGCTCGCGCAGCCGCGCGTCTCGCGGAGTGCGCTGCCGAGGGGCACGCCCCCGAGCGTCACGATCCCCTCGTCGCAGACGACGACGTCGAACGTTGTATGTGCGGCGAGCTTGAGCGCGAGGTCGGGAGAGGGCGCGGCAAACACGGCATGTCCGCGCGACGAAAGCAGCGATTCCGCGCGCGCGCGCGTCGCTGCATTGCCGCTCACGACGAGCACGTCGAGCGGGCGCGCAGCGCCGATGCGCGCGACGCGTCGTCCCGAAAGCACGAGCAGATTGTGTACGATAGCCGCCGAGCGAATCGCCTCGTTGTTGATCGTCTCGAGCGCCGCTCGATCCTCTCCGGGCCACTCCTTCTTGAGGAGCAATTGAGCGAATCCCATGATTGCAGCGAGCGGGTTGTTCAGCTCGTGCGCGAGCCCCGCCAGCGTCGTTTTGAGTTGGTCGGCGCTGTCCGCCTGGTGGGGCTCGGCGGGTTGGTTGGTTTGTCCGGAGCTCGGGGGGGAGTCAGGGTCTGGCGCCATGCTGGTTGTCTGTCATGCGCACCGTTGTTCGCCGAGTCAGCTGTGTATCACAGTTAACACGGCGGTTCGGTAGTTAATGACTTCTGGCCGCCAGCTTCGCGTTTGACTGTAGGGCCGGTTGGGGAGTCTGAACTATGGATCACCTCGGCTGGCGTGGATAGCCCTCGCCAAATCCGCTCCGTCGACATATACTTAACACATCAATTATTTACAGCGAGTTAATTGAGGAGCCCTGCTTGAAGGATCAGGACGCTGCATTCGAGCGCGAAGCGCTGCCGTGGATCGATGACGTGTATCGTTTCGCGCTATCTCTGACGCGAGATGAGAGCGACGCCGATGACGTCGTGCAGGACACCTTCCTTCGCGCGTACCGCTCGTGGCACACGTACATGCCGGGCAGCGATTGCCGGCGCTGGTTGTTCACGATTTGTCGCAACGTGTTCCTGCGCTCACGCGAGCGCGCGCGTCCCACGGTCGAATTGGATGCGACCGACGTGGACGCCGCGGCGGCCGGGTCGGTCTATGCGACCGCCGCGCGCGAAGGATTCGAGGACATTTTCTCCCGCCTCGACCTCGCGCCCGCCATCAGCGACGCTTTGGACAAGGTTCCGGAACCATTCCGCTCCGCGCTGATTATTGTGGATGTGGAAGATCAATCGTACGAGTCGGCCGCCGAGATGCTCGGCGTGCCGATCGGTACGGTGCGGTCCCGGCTGTTCAGAGGTCGACGCCTGATGCAGGAGCAATTGCTCACGTACGCCATCGATGCGGGGTTCACTCCGCGTCCGGCGTTCGTCGAGCAGCGACGAAATGCCTGATACCCTATCCGAGGTCGTTCCCACCGAGTGCATGGAAGTCGTGCTGCAACTCTGGGATTACCTCGATGATCAACTGACTGCTGAAGCCACCACGAGCCTGCGGGCACACATCGCCGTGTGTCCGGAGTGTTATGCGTATCAGGTCTTTCAGCGAGACTTTCTCGACGCGCTGGCTTCGACTCGCCGCGACCAACGGGCGCCTTGGCGCGTGAAAGCTCGCGTTCTTGCCTCGCTTGCCGAGGCTGGTCTCCGGACGCACTGAGCGGCGCGTTCTCGCGCGGCGATCAGCCGCCGGGGGTCCACACCTTTTGGCGTGCCGGCTGACCGCGTTCGCCGTTAAGCGTGAGCACGGTCTCGACCACGATGTCGGCGCCGAGCGAACCCGCGACAGAGCAGTAGCGCTCGAACGACAACTGGATCGCCCGCTCGGCCTGGTCTCGATCGATGCTCGCGCCGTCGATCTTGAACTCGAGCTCGACGCGCATCAGCCGCCGTGGAGATTCCGGACGCCGCTCGCCGGTCACGAGCACGACCATGCGCTCGACCGGCGTCTTCCGCTTGGCGATGATCTCGACGATATCGACGCCCGAACAGCTGGCGAGTGCGCCGAGCAGCGTCTCGACGGGGCCCGGCGCCTCCTTCGCGTTGGCGTCGATGCGGTGGGTGCGGCCAGCGAGACCGGCGTCGAACAGCCGGTCGCCGCGCCAGGTGACTTCGGTTTTCGTGATGACCGGTGCATTCGATCCCGCCGGTTGACTCGACGTCGACATCGGATCTCCTATCGCTCGATCGGGGCGCGGACCGCATTCCCCCACTCTGTCCAGCTGCCGTCGTAGTTTCGAATTTTATCATAGCCGAGCAGGTAGCGGAGCACGAACCAGGTGTGGCTCGACCGTTCGCCGATACGGCAATAGGCGATCACGTCCGCGCGCGGCGACAGCCCCTGCTCCTGCTCGTAGATGGCGCGCAGCTCGCCGGCCGGTTTGAAGGTGCCGTCGGGGTTGGCGGCACGAGCCCACGGGACGCTCTTTGCACCCGGGATATGGCCGCCGCGCAGCGCGCCCTCCTGCGGATACTCGGGCATGTGGAGCTTCCGGCCCGAGTACTCGTCCGGCGAGCGGACGTCGACGAGGGCGCCCTTGGCGGCGGCGTGACGGCGCACGTCGTCCATGAAAGCGCGGACTGGCGTGTCGTTCCGATCGTCGGCGTGGTACGCCGTCCGCTTCGGCGACGGCAGGCCGTTGGTCATCGGCCGGCCTTCCTGCTCCCACTTCGTACGTCCACCGTCGAGGATTTTTGCGTTCGTGAATGCAAAGAGTTGGAAGACCCAGAACGCGTAGGTGGCCCACCAGTTGTTCTTGTCGCCGTAGAACACGACGGTCGTCGATTCGTCGATCCCTTTGGCGCGGAGCAGCTCTTCGAACTGCTCTCGCGACACATAGTCGCGGACGACAGGATCGTTGAGGTCGGAATGCCAATCCACCTTCACCGCGCCGGGAATGTGGCCGGTGTCGTACAACAGCACGTCCTCGTCGCTCTCGACGATACGGACGGACGGATCGTCGAGATGCCCGGCGAGCCAATCCGTGGTTACGAGCGTTTCCGGGTGCGCGTACCCCTTGGCGGCGAGCGCGGGATCGATCTGCGCAGGGATTGTCGTCATCGTATTCGTACGTGTCAGCCGATTCGGGTTCCGTTGGCCACTGGTTGATCGACCGCCAGCAGCACCACCTCGCGCTCGGTCGGCATCGCGCCGAGTACGAGTACCTCGCTCACGAATCCGGCGATCCGGCGTGTGCCGAGGTTGACGGCCGCCACGACCTGCCGGCCGACCAGCTGCTCGGGGTGATAGTGCATCGTGAGCTGCGCGCTCGATCGTTTCTCCCCGAGCTCGGGACCGAAGTCGATGCGGAGCTTGATCGACGGCTTGCGCGCTTCGGGAAACGCCTCGGCGTCGAGGACGGTGCCGACTCGCATGTCAATCGCGAGGAAATCGTCGGCGGTGGCCATGCGACAAAGATACTAGGGCAGCCAGTCGACGATCGCGCTCGCCACCGCCTGCCAGCCGTGCTCGACGACGATCATGTGTGCGTGGCCCTCGAATACCCGCAGGTCCGCGCCATATCGACGCGCCACGCGCTCCGAGATGCGGCGCGGAATAAAGCGGTCGTCGTCGCCGGTCACCACGAGCATCGGGCACCGGACCTGGCGGCGGTCGACCGCGACGCCCGTGACCGACATATCGCGCGCGGCGCGGCCACTGTCTGCAACGAGCGACGCGATCAGCGTGTCCTGCTGCGCCCGTTCCAGGCGGTTGAGCACGAGCGCGCGCAGGTCCCTCGCGGCTGGCGCCACGAGCCGAGAAGCGAGGATCGACGGGAGATACTTGATCTGCTTCACGACGACGCCTCGCGTGAGCACAGTGATGCCGCGCGGAGGCGCGGGTGTCACGAGCACAGCGGCGCGGATCGCTTGTTCGGCGGCCAACCGCTGCACGATCAGTCCGCCCATCGAGTGGCCGACGGCGGCGGGTGCGCCGTGCTCGGCGGCGACGTGCCGCACCACGGCGCGTGCGTCGTCCACGAAGTCCGCGATCGAAGCGCGCCCGAGCCGGCCGGAGGGCTCGCTGCCGCGGCGGCCGCGGAGATTGAGCGCGTAGGCCGGAAATCCACGCTCAGCGAAGTAAGGAAGCCACTCGTTCCAGATGGTGGCGTCGGCGAAGTAGCCGTGTACGAACACCACGGCGACATGTGTCGTCCGTTTTGGGCGCGCGCGAAGCACGACGAGCCGCTCGATCTCGAGCCGCTCAATCATCGCCGGATGCCCGATAGCTTTCTCGTTTGTGACGGCTCACACAACGACATGACGCTTCCTCCGCTCGAGCCTTCGATGCAGCCTTACTCGCGCCACATACTGGTGTGTGTGGGCGGGTTCTGCTCGCCCGACCATCGCGGCGCGGAGCTTTATCGGCTGCTTCCCTCGCTCCTGCAGCGTGAAGGCTTGCTGTTCGGACCCAACCGGGTCAAGCGCGGTGAGACGCCGTGCCTCGGCGTGTGCGCGGGCGGACCAATCGTCGTCGTCTATCCGGACGGCGTGTGGTATTCGGGAGTGACCCCGGCGCTGCTCGAGCGAATCGTCGTCGAGCACCTCGGCAAAGGGTGGGTGGTGCGAGAGGCGGTATTCTACCGGCAGCCGTCGGCGTAACGCGGATTGCGCGGAACGCCGAGGGTCGGCAGTTTGTCGCCATGCCGAGCGACATTCTTTACGAGCGCGTCATGGGACATGGGCCGTCGATTCAGATTCGCGTGACGAGCGCGAGCGGCGAGTCTCCGATCACGGCCGTTCTGGAAGTGGATCGCCGCGCCGGCACGCCGCGCGCCGGCTTGGGCACGCTGCCCGGACTCGCGCGCTGCGAGGCGCCGAGTGAAGCGGATGCACTCGCCGTGCTCGAACCCAAAGCGAGCGACGACCGTACGATCGCGATGCTGATGCGCGAGAGAGGACTTCGATAGCGGGGTGACTCGCGGGGTTGGGTCGGCTCGACGGCAAAGCGAGCTCAGTACGAGGTGCGGCAGATCGACGTCATGTGGATAGCGGGCGATTGCGCGCGCATGCGAGCTCGCGATTTTCACGCTCGAATGTCGGTTTGCGACCGAGAGGACGTTTCGAGCGCGGAGGGTTGCGGGTCCGCCGCGGACGAGTGCTGATCGGGCGAGGGCGAGCGGCAATCGAGCGAGGGCGAGCCCCGATGGAGCGCGGTAGGGGGACAACCGAAGGCGGTCATGCGTTCATCGACCGGGCATCGAGGCTGATCAGATGCGCACCAGAGCTAATCAAGCGGGGACGAAGGCGCGTCCTCGCCGGTGGGGCGTCGATGAACCGAGGCGAGTCGTCGATCGAATGCGGTAAGTCATTGATCGAAGGCGGTGGGTCGTCGATCGAAGGCGGACGATCGCGCGCCGAGTGCGGACAACGACGGATTCGCCGCGAGCGATTGCGCGTCCGCTGTGGACAAATGCAAACCGGGCGCGCATCAGCGCGAGTCGAACGCGGGCGTGCGCGTTTCCACCGCGTGGCGGCGCAAATCGCGCGCGGTTATTGACGAACTCGGGGGCCAGGGATGGGAGTTCGTGGCGGTCCCGGGCGAATTCGTCGAGTCGCGAGAGACAAGATCCGCGCATGCCACGGGATCCGTGAGGCATGCGACGAAGGAGCGTTAAGGTTTCTTGGCGTCGAGTTCGGCCAGCTCGTCGGTCACGAGGCGGAGGAGGCGTGGCCATACGTGTACTGCGAAGCGGAAGAAGCTTTCCCGCGCCGCGGCATTGTCATGCAGGAAAGCGCTGAGGCGCTGGTGGCCCTTTAGCGTGTTGCAGGCCTTACACGCCGTCACTAAGTTGCCTTCCGAGCGATCGCCGCCTCGAACGCGCGGCTGGACGTGGTCCAGCGTGAGCTCGTCGGCGGGGAACTGGTTGCCGCAGTAGCAGCACCGGAAGTAGTCGCGCTCGAAGATCCCGTTCCGCTTCAATGGACAATCTCCCCAAGTCCCGGCGGATGCTCATGGACCGAGCGCGCCGGTACCTGCTCGAGCAGATCGGCGGCGATCCGCTGCAGTCTACCGACGACTCTCCTCCTCGTTTGACCTTCAACGCCCTCGAGAAGATCCGCATGTCACGCTCCCGCGAACGCATTCTGGCAAATCTGGACGAGATGTACAGCGAAGCGTTCGAACGAGCCAAGGTCTCCGGCGATGCCACGCAGATGGCGACGCTAGACTTTGCCTACCGCCGCGAGCAGCTGTATTTCGAGATCTTGCTCGACGTGCGCGACGCGATCGAAAAGCGCGGCTAAGCGGGCCCCGCGCCGCCGGATGGGGTCCGCGTGGCGCGCTTGGATACGAGCAGAGACGCCACGACCGACAGCGCCAGCACCGAGAGGATCACCGTCAGCGAAAGCGTGATGTCGATCCGTATCACGTGCTCCAGCAGCATTTTGAGGCCGACGAAGCTGAGAATGACCGCCAGCCCATACTTCAGCAGGTGGAAGCGGTCGACGACTGCCGCCAGCAGAAAATAGAGCGAGCGCAGCCCGAGCACCGCGAAGATGTTCGACGTAAAGACGATGAAGGGGTGGGTCGTCACGCCGAAGATCGCCGGTATCGAATCGATGGCGAAGATCAGGTCGGTGACCTCGACGAGCACGAGCACGAGTAGGAGTGGCGTAGCCAAGCGGCGCCCGGCCTCGACGGTGAAGAAGTGCTTTCCTTTGAATTCGGCCGAGATCGGCACCCAGCGCCGCACGAGGCGGACGACGCGGTTCTGCTCGCCGTCGAACGAATCATCGCCCTTGAACGCCATTCGGATGCCGGTGAGCACGAGCAGGGCGCCGAAGACATACAGCACCCAGTGAAAGTTCGACACGAGCGCCGATCCGGCCGCGATGAACAGACCGCGCATCATTAGAGCCCCGAGGATGCCGTAGAATAGGACGCGATGCTGGCAGCTCTTTGGCACCCGGAAGTACTCGAAGATCAGC
>JBIOHX010000132.1:0-9783 GCA_044449465.1 Gemmatimonadales bacterium
ATGGCGTTCGCCGAGAAGCTCGTCGTGCACGCCGATCAGATCACGGATCGCGACGTTGCGGCGCTCCGCGAACACGGGTTCAGCGACGAAGAGATCTTCGACATTGCGGCGACGTCGGCCGCCCGATGTTTCTTCAGCAAGCTCCTCGACGCGCTCGGCGCGCAGGCCGACTCGAGCTTCAACGAGCTCGAACCCACGCTGCGCGCCGTGCTGACGGTCGGGCGGCCGGTGTCGGCCGCGCCTCCGCCGGCTACCGCTGGACGATGATCAGGTAGCGCGATGGCGCCCAGAATTTCTCGGCGTCCGGAATTTCCAGGCCGCCGCGAAACGACGTGCCGTCGCGGTCGGAGACCTTCACGTCGTCGAGGCTCTGCCGCGAGACGATCTCATAGCGTTTAGTCGTGTCGGGAACGCCGATCGCGTGCACTTCGCGCGTGTCGATCGGCGTGAACAGCGCGGCGTTGAGCTCGCGCGCCGGCACGAGCGTGCGGCCGACTCGCTTGATCAGCAGATTCGCGCCGCCCTCCTTCACGATCACGCCCTTCTTGATCAACTCGTCCTCGGTGCCGATGACGTAGTACGCGCGGGTCGCCGCTTCCTTGGCCGCCGCGAGCTGCTTGTCGAAGTCGTCGAGGCGGGCTTGCAGCGTGGCGAGCGACTGCGCCTGCTGCTCGATCGTGCCTTGCAGCTGCGCGATCTGCTGCGCGTCGTCGGCGAAGCGCTTCGCGTCGGCCGACAGCGAATCCTTGAGCATGCCGTTCTCGGCGAGGAGCTGCTTCTCGCGGTCCTTGAGGTCCGCGACTTCCTTCGCGGTCTCCCGCGCGCGCGTGACGAGGGCATCGACGCGGTGGAGCATGTCGCGTCGCTGGCGGACCTGCTCTTCGAGCGGTCCTTCCTCGCCCTTGGCGGCGCGTGATCCACGGGGCAACCCCTTCACGCGCGAGATCGAGCTGTCGATCTTGCCGATGAAGGTGTCGGCGTCGCCGAGCACGTGCGTCACGGAGTCGCGCTGGGCGATGAGCTTGTGCATCAGCTGGTCTTGTCGGACGACGAGCGCCTGCGCGCTGTCGGCGCGCGAGCGCTCCGACGGCGACATGCAGCCGACAACGAGTCCACCGAACGCACACAGGCCAAGCGAGTACAAGGGGTACCGCATATGAGAACTCTCGAGGTCGAAGGGCGGGTGAGCCGGCGCCGCGCATCTTCGCGCCGAACGCGACTACTTGAAGGACGCTCGGAGGCCTGCATTCGGCACGCGGCGCGCCACACGATCGACCGCACATCGCCATGGTGACGCATCGCACGCCGATGCAGCGAAACGCACATCGAATCGGCGCCGCGTCGGTCGGTTTGTCCCTGAGACCTCAGCCCTCAAAACGCAGAGCGCGTCCATCTCGACGCTGCAATCTCGACGCTGAAATCTCGACGCTTGGACTCGCTCAGCGACGTCGATATCTCACCGTCGAGAACCGACTTCGAGGCGTCACCTGCCGCCTCGAAACTCATGACTCGCGGCTCGGATCTACCGCGACACCCGGCCCTCGAGAAGCTGATCTACTATCAGCTTCGCGCGACCCGCCTTCACGGCCTCGGGTTCTGCGCCAAGTGCAGCGACCGCACGGGGCTATACTTGAACCCCAACGTGTACCGGATGCTCGTCATGCCGTAACTCTGACCGCCGGGAATGCCGCTGGGCCCTTGGCGCTGGTACGTCCGCATGCCCATGCGCGTCGCGGAAATCTCCGTCGACAGCGCGAGCGAGCGCGTGAGGGTGAACTCGGTGCCGACGCCGCCGATGCCGCCGAAGCCATGGCTGTAAAAGGACTCGAGCGCGGCGTCTTGCAGCGTTCCGCCTGCTTCGAGCAGCGATCCGACGGGCAGCGCGTAGGTGTCGTACAGCCGCAGAAAGCCGCCACGCACGTCGAAGAACGGACGGACCGAGTGCTCCCAGCTGAAGGGCGAGTAACGCGTGCCGACCTCGATTCCCTCGGTGATCACGGGACCGCCCATGAATGAGGCGCTCATGTCGACGGTCGCCGAGAAGTGATCGGTGAGACTGTACGCCGCATGCGTGCCGGTGCCGAAGGTCGAATAGCTCGTCATGCCCACGCCGTTGAGCGGCACGCGGACGGAGCTCATCATCGCGTAGCCCTCGGCGGTCCAGCGGAGGCGCTTGTACGCCAGGGCCCGAGACACGACGGGCATCTCCGGTGGAAGCGACGCGGGCGGTACGGCCGTTCGGCGGCCAATGTGGGGCAGACGAAGCCCCTGACCCTGCACGCTGGCGGGGAGCGACGGGAGCGTTAGCAGCGCGGCGACGACGACGAATCCTGGGCGCATGGCAGCCTCACCGGCGACGGTGTACGGGCGGTGGGCGAACCCTACCGCCGTTGTATACAGTGTAGTGTGTAGCGACCGTGCCGATCTGGCAAGTCAGACCGCGCGCGCGAGCGGGGGCCGCTTCGCCACCGCCGCCTCGGCGACGTCGGCGACGGCTTCGGCCAGGCCGATCGCGGTGAACGGCTTCTCGAGCAGCCGGGCGTCGCTCGTCCGCAGCTCCTCGACCATCTGAGAGTCATCGTTGTAGCCCGTGATGTAAAGAACGGGCAAGTCGGGGCAGCGGCGGCGCAGATGTTGGACCATCTCGCGGCCGCCCATCTCCGGCATCACCATGTCGGTGACGACGACGTCGACGACGTCATTGTTGATGCGCATCTGCTCGAGCGCGTCGACGCCGTTGCGCGCGGCTCGTACCCGGTATCCCGCGCGGATCAAAACTTCGTGCGCGAAGTCGCGAACGCCGTCGTCGTCCTCCACGAGCAGCACCGAGCGGTCGCGCGCCGCGGTCAGGTCTACCGCCGCGACAGCCGCGATGCGGCGCTCATTCAGGGCGACGGGGAGCGGCGTGGCCGCCGCAACGGGGAGATGGATCGTGAACGTCGCCCCCGCGCGAGGTGCGCTCTCGACTTCGATGTCGCCAAACGATTGCTTGATGATCCCGTACGCAGTCGCGAGGCCGAGGCCGGAGCCGAGACCGTGCGGCTTCGTCGTGAAGAACGGCTCGAAGGCGCGAGCCAAGGTTCCGGCGTCCATCCCCGCGCCCGTGTCGCGCACTGTGATTCTGACGTACTCGCCGGGGGCCAGTGACCCTGGAGCCTCATCCGATCGCGGCCCGATCGTGGTGTTTTGCGTCTCGATGCTCAGCGTGCCGCCCGTGGGCATCGCGTCGCGCGCGTTGAGCGCCAGATTGACGAGCACTTGCGTGAGCTGGCCGGAATCGGCGAACACGCGATCGAGCATCGGATCGAGGTGCGCCGAGACCCGAATATGCTCGCCCAGCACTGGCTGCATCATCCCCAGCGCCTCCTCGACGACGGCGTTGACGTCGAGCACCGTTGGCGTGAGGAGCTGCCGGCGGCTAAAGGCGAGCAACTGCTTCGTGAGCGCCGCGGCGCGGTCGGTGGCCGTCGTGATGCCGCCGAGGTGTTTGTCGACAATCGCGCTGCGATCGGTGTTGACCTCGAGCATGAACACGTGGCCGCCGATCACCGTCAACAGATTGTTGAAGTCGTGCGCCACGCCGCCGGCGAGCTGACCGACGGCTTCCATCTTGTGCGCTTGACGAAGCTGCTCCTCGAGCTGACGCTCGTTCGTCACGTCGCGAATCGACCCGACCACCCGGTGCGCCCTGCCGTCGGGCGAACGCTGCACGATCATGCTGCCGGAGACATGTGCGTAGCTGCCATCGGCGCGGCGGACGCGATAGTGCACCGCGTCGAGCGATGTGTTGGGGTCGGCGACCGCGGCCATCACCGAACGCTCGAGCGGCTCGCGATCGGCTGGATGGACGCGCTCGAACCACCACCCGGGGTCGGTAACCGCCTCCGCCCGGCTGTAGCCGAACACGTGCTGCATCGACTCCGTCCATTCGATCGTGCCCGCGGCGACGTTCCAATCGTAGACCACGTCACGCGTCGCGTTCGCGACGAGCCGATACCGCTCGTCGCTGCGCTCCAGCTCCTTGGCCATGACGTCGTGGCGTTTCGTCGCCGACACCAGCAGGTGAAGCGTGCACGCGATGACGATGAGACCAAGGGATTGCAGTCCGGCCGTCGCCCAGAGCGCGCTGAGCGGAAGGGCGTTCGGCTCGAGGACGAGCGAGATGGCGCGCGCGATGGTGAACGTGGCGGCGAGCAAAACGAGCTCGCGACGCGACACGTACAGCGCGCGGAATTGGACCGCGGCGAAGAACACACCGATGGCATGCGACGGCATCGGCGACAGCGTCGTGACGACGCTGACGAGCACGAGGTCGATGAGCCAGCCGACGACCGGGAAGGTGCGGCGCCGGTAGCCGTAGATCCACCAGACCGCGAGCAGCGCGGCGGCGGCCGCCGGCCAGACGGTCAGGTACGGCGGGCGGTCGACCAGCGCAAAGAGACCGATATTGAGAACCGCGACGCTGACGGCGAACCAGACCGACAAAAGCCGAAAGCGCGCGAGGGGATCGTTCGGAATTTTCAGAAAGCGCCGCATACCAAAAGGACGAGCGGGCGGAGCAGGTGGCACGTCTTGACTCGGGGGCGGCTGGCGCCCATGGTCTGCCTCGCGACGGCATTCGGGGGCAAGAAGAAGGGATGCGCTGAGTTGTGTTGGGCGTCACACCCGAGCGAGGGTTCGTCGACTCGATTTGACGTGAGCCGTCCCGAACGCGTCGCATGGGGTACATCAACAGGTGCCCTTGCTGGACCAGGAATCAGTGACTCATACATCGCGGCCGCTCGGACGGAACATTCGCTTCCGGCGGGCGGCACGCGTGGTTCGCCGGCGGCTCACCGCGCTCGTGGCCTTGGCCGGAGCGCGGTGCATCTCGCCATCGATGGCGCCAGCGCCGGCCTCGCCGCCGTCTTATCCGGAATCATGCGTCTTGCCGTCGGGAAAACGTGGTCCGACTCCGGCCGGACCAACCGATTCCGTCGTCGTCGTGGTGCCGGCTCCTATTGATGTGCGCAACCCGGCGGCGCCGGTGAATGCGGGCGAACGGTTCGTGTTCGCGCAGGTGTACGAGACGCTCATCGACGTCGATTGCGCCGGACGAGTGCTTCCGGCCCTCGCCCAATCGTGGACGCACGACGCAACGGGCACCCGGGTGACGGTAGTGCTCCGTGCCGGAGCGCGCTTCTCGGCGGGCGACCCAGTGACGACGCGCGACGTGATCGCCGCCTGGCGCGCAACCGCGGCTTCGCCCGCAGCGCCTGCGACGAGCGATGCGCTCCTCGCGCGTCGGATCGCCGATGGCGCCACGATCGTCGACGACCGCACGCTCACGCTGTCGCTCCCCGATTCGGCCTGGCGCGTGCTCGCCGAGCCTGCGCTCGCGGTCTACCGTCCGCGGAACGACGTCGCTTGGGGCGACGGGTCGGGCCGGTATCGGATCGACGGCGTGGCGCCAGGGCTCGTCAGGCTTGCCCCAGTCGCGCCCGATAGCGGGCCGCCGGTGCTCGTGCGCTTCGGAGGCGACGCCGACGCGCGCGACGCGATCGATGCCGGCGACGCCCTGGTGCTTTCCGCCGCGCCGCGCGCGGTGAGCTACGCGGCGTCGCATGCCGGCCTCGCCTCAGTCGCGCTTCCCTGGGATCGCACGTATGTCGTCGTGGCACCCGGCGGCGCGTCGTCGGTGCTGTCGCCGGCGGCGATCGATTCGGCGTCCGGCTTCCGCACGACGCTCGCGCGCGACGCGGTACGCGCCGAATCGCGAGCCGCCGAGCCGCCGTATTGGTGGAGCGTTTCAGACTGCACATTCATCGACGCGAATGATGCTCGGCCGGCGCCTGTCCGCGCGGCCGGCATCGGCTATCGGGCTGACGACGCGGTCGCTCGCGATCTCGCCGACCGGCTCGTCGCGCTCCGCCCTGGGCTTGCCGCGGTGTCGCTCGAGCCGGATGAATTTGCGCGCGCGCTTCGCGCCGGCCGCGGCGAGGGATTCGTGCTGGCGGTGCCGCGCGAATCCCTCGCCGCGTGCCGCGATGTCGCCGACCTTCTCATCGCCGCGCCCTGGCTCATCGCTGGAAACCTGCAAGCGTCGGTCGTGCCACTCGTCGACACCCGTCGGCGCGTGATTTTCGATCCAGCGCGGGTCAGTGCACACATCGACTGGGACGGCACGCTGAGACTCCGTGGCGCAGCGGTCCGGCCATGACATTTCGTACGCGACTGCTCGCCGCGTTCGCTGGTGCGACGCTCATCTCGCTCTCGCTGCTCGCCTTCGGCATACGCCGACAGCTCACCGCGCGCCTTGGCGCGCAACAGGAGCGTCGCGCGGCGGCCATGGCGGGTGTCGCCATTCAAGACCTCTCACGCGAGAACGAGTCGGTGTCGGCGCGCCTCGAGTCGCTCGCCCGGTCGCTGTCCGACGACAATCGCTTTCGCCTCGCCGTCCACGGCTCGGCCGCCGACCGGGCGTACCTGCTCGACTGGGCCGGCCAGGCCATGCGCCTCACCGGCCTCTCGATGCTCCAGCTCCAAGACGAGACGGGCCGCATTCTGAGCTCGGGCCACTTCCGCAACGAGTTCGACCGGCTCGATCCGGAACTGCCGCGACTGCTCGCGTTGTCCGCCGACCGGCCGACGGTCGTATCGATGCGGGCGCCGGAGGGGTCGTTCCTCGCGCTCGCCCGTGCGGATTCTATCATCGTCGGCGATCGGCGGCTCACGCTTGTCGGCGGCATCACGATCGATCGCGCCTTTCTTGGGCGCTTTGCGCGCGACAGCGATCTCGCGGTCGCTCTCGTCGCTCCCGGCACGACGATCTCGACCGACAGCGCGAACACCGATTCGGCCACTGTCACCGCCGCGCAGTCGCTCGCGTACATCGGCCCGCGCTCGGGCGACAGCGCGCGGGTCGCACCGGCCCGGCTCGTCGTCTCGCACTCCAGCGCCGAGCTCGACGCGCTGCGCGGCGACGTGAGCCGATGGTTCGCTGCCGCGGTAGCGGCGGCGGCGCTCGCCGGACTCGCGATCGCCCTGTGGCTCGCGGTCGGATTGAGCCGCCCGCTCGACGTACTCACCAAGGCCACCTCGACGATCGCGCTCGACGGCCCCGAGCTCGATCTCGCCACCGGCCGCGACGACGAGTTCGGCGCGCTCGCACGGCGTTTCGGCGCCATGGGACGCCGGCTGCGCGCGAGCGCCGCTCAGCTGCGCGACGCCGAGCGCCGTGCGACCGTGGGCGAGATGGCGCGGCAGGTAAACCACGACATCAAAAACGGCTTGATTCCGATTCGCAACGTGGTGCAGCATCTGGCGCAGGTGCAGGAGCGCGAGCCGGATCAGCTCTCCGCGGTGTTCGGCGAGCGGCGAGCGACGCTCGAGTCCAGCATCGGCTATCTCGACACGCTGGCGCGGAACTACGCTCGTCTCACGCCGCAGCTCGACCGGCGCACGTTCGACGCCGGCGCGGTAGCGCGGGACGCGGCGCGCTCGGCGAGCGTCGAAGGCGCGGTCGTGCAGTCGCACATCGCGTCCGGGCTGCCGCCGGTGCTTGGCGACCCGGTCGTGCTCCGGCGCGTCCTCGACAACCTGCTGCGCAACGCAATCGAGAGTCTGCCCGCCGCCGGGGGATCGGTCGCCATCGACGCGGCCCGCGGCGCGGCCGGCGGAGTGCGGCTCGTCGTCGCCGACACGGGCACCGGGATGAGCGAGGTGGAGCTGGCGCACGCATTCGACGATTTTCATACGACGAAGTCCGGTGGCACGGGCCTCGGGCTGTCCGTGGTTCGCCGGCTCACCGCCGATCTCCAGGGCGACCTCCACGTCGAGAGCGAGCCGGGCCGCGGCACTACGTTTACGATCGAACTCCCGCCTTCCACTCGATCCGCGACATGACCACCGTTCTCATCGTCGACGACGTGCGCGCGATGGCTGAGCAGTACGCTTACGATTTGAAGCGGATCGGCGGCTTCGACACGATCATGGCGTTCGGTGGCGAAGAGGCCCTCGCTGTGCTGTCCCGCGAGGCGGTCGAATGCGTGATCCTCGACCTCGAGATGCCGGGCAAGGACGGCTTCGCCGTGCTGCGCACTATGCGCGACCGCGGCATTCTGATTCCTGTAGTCGTCTACACCGGCACCGGCAACTACGAACGGTGCGCTCAGGCGATTCGACTCGGCGCCTACGCTTTCGTCGACAAGTCCGATCCCGTGGAGCGGGTGGCCCGCGAGGTTGAAAACGCTGTCGAGCGCCGGATGCTTCTCAATGAAGTGACCGAGCTGCGCACCTACGCCGCGGAAGACACCGCCCTCCGCGGCACGAGCCCGGCGATGAAGAAGCTGAAGGACTCGATCGCCCGCGTGGCGCCGATCCCGAGCACGGTGCTCATCGTCGGTGAGAGCGGCTCGGGTAAGGAGCTCGTCGCGCGCGACGTGCACAGGTTGAGCGGCGGCGGTCGCGAACGCGAGCCGTTCGTCGCCGTCAACTGCGGTGCACTCGCCGAGGGATTGGTCGAGAGCGAGCTGTTCGGCCACGAGCGAGGCGCGTTCACCGGCGCCAGTGCCACGCGCAAGGGCGCGTTCGAGTCGGCCGGGAAGGGCACGATCTTTCTCGACGAAATTGGCGAGCTCCCGTCCGCCGCCCAGGCTAAGCTGCTTCGCGTGCTCGAGCAGCGGCAGGTTGTGCGCGTCGGGTCGACAACGCCGATCACGGTGCCGGCGCGCGTCATCGCCGCCACGCATCGCGATCTCGAGGCCGACGTCGCGGCGGGTCGATACAGGCAGGATTTGCTCTTCCGGCTGGCGGTCCACGTCCTGAGCGTGCCGCCCCTTCGCGACCGGCTGTCCGATCTGCCGGAGCTCGCCGACCACATTCTCACCGCGACCTGCGCGCGCTTCGGCGTGCGCCGCAAGACGATCGACGCCGCCGCGCTCGAGCTGCTCGCGCGTCACGACTGGAAGCGGAACAACGTGCGCGAGCTGCGCAACGTGATCGAGCGAATGCTCATCGCGGCCGACGGCGATGTGCTCGGCGCCGAGCACGTGCCGGCGGAGGTCGTCGAAGGCGCCACGGCGGCACCGCTCGGCGGTGAGGCGCGCACCTTCGTCGAGCGGAAGGCGGAGGCGGAGCGCCAGATCGTAGTCCAGGCGCTCGAGCGGAACGAGTGGCACATCACGCGCACGGCGCAAGATTTGGGGCTCGCGGATCATGCGAGCTTGTTGAAGATCATGCGCCGGCACGGGATCAAGAGCCAGTAGTCGGGGCGGTGTGTCCAGGCGGACACAGCTCCTCTTCTAAACCGTGTCCGCCCGAACACACGCCCACTCTTCCCAGTTCTTCGCTTCGATCACAGGTCGAGTAACCACAGCCACTTACCTCCCGCCCCGCGGCTCGCGTCCCATCGGGCCCGCGCTTGCCTTTCCTCGGCTCCGTCGAAGTCCGGACGAACCCGCGTGCTCGAACCCGACAGCCAACGAGCCCGCACTACTCCGAGGAGGATTTATGTATCGCGCCGACCGCTTTTCCCGAGTCAATCATTCCGACCGCGCACCAGTCGTCTTCACCGTCATCGTCTCGGCCGTGCTGCTCGTCGCCATCGCCTGCGGCGTGCGCAGTGACCAGAAGAAGGGTGACAGCACCGTGACCGCAGTGACGCCGCAGGCCGCGCCGGCGACGACGCCGGCCGCCAACGGCACGGTGCTCGATTCCGGCCGCATCGTGCCCGAGAACGTGACGTTCGCCTCCGCGGAGGCGGCGTACGACGAGCGCCACTTCGTCGAGGCCACGGAGTCGTTC
>JBIOHX010000133.1:0-9752 GCA_044449465.1 Gemmatimonadales bacterium
CGCCGAGCGGCGCCCGCTGCAGCACGAAGACCCCGTCGTTGCAGCCGCATTTGCCGCCAAGCCGATGGCGCCCAATCGCACTCTCGGCCAAGCGCTGGCCGGCGCGCATCAAACGCTTGAATGCGCGGCGAGGATCCGGCGGCAGAAGGATCCAGGGTGCGCCGGCGGTCGAGTCGAAGGCGAGCGACGCGGGCTGCGTCCAGGCGTATGTATCTCGATTGGCACGCGAGACCGCGACCTGAATGTCCGTCGCGCGGGCTGCACCGAGCGACGGGCGCTCCGCGACGACGAGCGACGGATACACGGCGGCGTCGAAGGCGCAGAGGGCCTCGGAGTAGTCTTCGACGCGCCGAAGCCGTGCCTCGTCGGCGATGAGACGCCGAACGCCGCCGCCGGCGAGCGAGCACCAGAGCTTGCTGGGCACGAGCAGCGCGAACGCGCCGCCGCGCGTGAGCAGCTGGAGCGAACGCTCGACGAACAGCGCCGCGACGTCGACCTGGGCGGCGAATCCGCGCGTCGCGCCGGCGAGCGCCGACCCCGCGTCCCACGCGGACGCGCGCGCGACATGAAAGTCGCGGCGATAGATGTCGCGCTGGGCGGCGGCGACGCGGTGCACGCGCACCCAGGGCGGATTGCCGACGACGAGGTCGAAGCCACCGCGCGCATCGATGTCGGCGAAGTGCGCGCCAAAGCTGAAGGGAAGCGCGCCCCCGGCCGCGACGCGGCGACGCACAGTGCGCAGCGCGGCAGCCGCGCTCCGAAGCTGCTCGGCCGCGCGATGCTCGGCCGCGGAGTCGATGCGCCGCGAGCCGAACAGGTCGCGGCCGCGGCGGGCGGCGACGAGATCGCGCCGGCGCTGCCGGAGGAGATCGAGCTCGGCGTCAATCGAAGCGACCACGCGCGCTCGTTCAGCGCGCTCGAGGGTCCGCGCCAGCGAATCCTTGCGCGCGCCGGTCGCGCGGCTGTAGCGCTCGCGCAATCCGCGCAGCTTGGGAGGAACGCGAGGGTGCGGGTCACGCGCGGCGAACGCGCCGCCGGCGAGCGCGTCGCCGACGCGAATATTCCGGTCGAGGTTTGGGAGCGGTGCCACCGATGCCGGATCGCTCTCGACGGACTCGATGACCACCGAGAGCCAAAGTCGGAGCTCGCACAACCAGACCGCGGTCGGGTTCACGTCGACTCCGAAGATTGAATGCGTGAGCACGTCGCGGCGCACGGTTCCGAGGTCGCGCGGGTCGCCAAGGCGGATGCGAAGGTCGGCGATGCGCTCGAGGACGTGCACGAGAAAGGCGCCGCTTCCGCAGGCCGGATCGAGCACCGTGAGGCGCTCGATCGAAGCACGCAGCGTGGCGCGCTCGTTTGGCGCGAGCTCGGCGCCCTGGAGCAGGGCCGCCGCGGATTTGCCGACCACCGCATCGAGACCGGCGTCGGCGACTCGCGCCACGAGCTCGAACGGCGTGAAGAAGGCGCCGGTGCGCCGTCGCTCGGCGGTTGCCATGAGCGATTCGAACGCTCGGCCGAGCATCTCGGGGTCGACGGCAGCCTCGGACCACTCGGCGCTCTTCTCGCGCGCGGTGAATCGGAATTGCGCGAAGACTTCGTAGAGCAGCGCGCCGTAGGCGTCATCGGCGAAGGTGACGGCGCGATTTGCGCGCTCGAGCGAAGTGCGGGCGAAGAGCCCGCCATTGAGAAAAGGCACGCGTCCAAAGACGCGCGCAGCGACGGCGCGCTTGTTCGCCGGCGTATTGAGCGTGCCGAAGAAGAGGGGTCGAAGCACGCGTCGCTCGAAGCGGCCGCCATCAGCCATGGACCGCTCGTACTGTCGCAGCAGAAATGCGCGATCGTCGTCGAGCCAGCCTTTCGCTTCGAGAAACGACAGGAAGAGGAGCCGTGACGTGGCGAGCAGCGCGAGCTCACGCCGATCGCCGTCGCGGCCGGCGGCGGAGGAACGAGCGAGGCCATCGACGGCTTGCTCGAGAGCGCGATAGAAGCGCGCGGTGAGCGCGTCGCGGCCGAGGATCTCGACCCACCGCGCGTGCGCGAGGATGTCGCGGTCACCGGCGGCCGCGGCGAGTGCGCGCAGCGTTTCGGCGTCGCTGTCAACGATGCGTGCGCGGTCGGCGACGAGTGCGGCGATGCGCGGCGGGCGGCGCTCGCCCGACCAGGCGGCGAGCGCGATGGCGGACGTCGCCGGTTGAACAGCGATCACGATCCAGAGCACGTGCGGCGCGCGGGCGGCGAGACGCGCGGCGAGGCGGGGCAGCAGCGTGGCCAGCGCGGCCTCGCCGGCGACGAGCAGCTCAAGTGCGCGCAGGGCGCCGGGTCCGGCGGCGACGCGCGCCACGGGTATGAGCCCGTCGAGGCCGCGCGCAGCGCGGGGGCCGGGGACGCGCAACGCGGCGCCGGCGGCGCGGCCGAGCGACGCGACGACGGGGGCGAGGGCGTCGAGTGAATCGGAGGCGGCGAGGAGCTGGGCGGCGGCGCGCAGGGTGAGCACGCGGCGACGGTAGCGCCGCGACGATCGCAGAGCGCGACCGGTTCATTGCGACCGGCGGCATTTGCCCGCGGGCGGGTTTGACAGTATCGTGATGTCGAACGCGCGTCGGGGGAAACCATGCGCGGACTATGCGGGCGCGGTGCGCGGGTCGCGGCGATCGCGGCGATCGCGGCGGCAGCGTTGGGAGCTGCGACGCGACAGGGCGGCGCGCAGGAGATGCACGGCGTTGTCGTCGGACCCGCGGGCGTTCCGGTGCCCGGCGTCGTCGTCATGCTGCTCGACAGTGCGTCGAACACGGCGGCTCGAGCGTTGAGCGGCGGTGCGGGGAGATACCGCGTTCAGGCGCCGGCGGCTGGCCTCTACCGGGTGCGGACGCTGCGGATCGGGTTCCGCGCGACCACGTCCGAACCGGTGGATCTGCGCGCCGGCCAAGATGTCGCGCGCGACATCACCGTGACCGGCATTCCGCTCGCGCTCGATACTATACGCGTGGTGGACAAGGGCTCCTGTCGGATTGCCGCGGATACGGCGCTCCTCACCTATGTCGTGCTCGAGCAAGTGCGCGCAGCATTGGCAGCTGCCCAGCTTACCACGCAGACGCGGAGCGTGGCGACGACGAGCCTGCTCTACGAGCGAGTGCTTCAGGGAACGTCGCGGCGGATCAGAGCCCAGACCGCCCGCGTGCAGGCGGACGTCGCGTCGCAACCATGGCGGTCGGCGCCGGCGGCGGACCTGCACCGCGCCGGTTATGTCGTCGTCGACGGCGATTCGACGACGTACTTTGCGCCCGGGCTCGAGTCACTGCTCGCGTCCAGCTTTCTCGACGATCACTGTTTTCACATCGCGGCCTCCGCCGACACCGCACGGCTTGGTATCGCCTTCGAGCCGACGTCGCGGCGGCATGTGACCGACATTCGCGGCACGCTCTGGGTCGACCGAAAGACCTCGGAGCTGCGGAGCATGGAGTTCGGCTATACGCACCTCCCGGCCGAGCAGGCGGCCGCGTCGGGCGGCGAGCTCGAGTTTGCACGCATGCGCGACGGCGCGTGGGTAATCTCGCGTTGGAACATTCGCATGCCGGTTGTCGAACCGTATACCTGGCTCGCAGCCAAGGAATACCGGGTAGTGGAGGTTCACGTGTCGGGCGGGCAGCTCGCGCTGGCGCGGCGCGCGGCGGACACGCTGTGGGTGAGCCCGCCACTCACCGTCACCGGCATCGTGGCCGACTCGGTGAGCGGGTCTCCAATCGCGCGGGCACGCGTCGCGCTCGCCGGTACGTCGGTCGCGTCGCCGACCGACAGCGCCGGGCGCTTCAGGCTGGAGAGCGTCATCCCAGGCGAATACACGCTCGAGGTTCACACGCCGGGGCTCGATTCGATCGGCGCCACGACGGAGATGGCGGTCATGGCGACTGGCGACTCGTCGAGGATCGAGGTTCGCGTGCCGACGCCCGTGCAGGTCGCCGGGGCACTGTGCGGCAGTCACAATGGCGGATTGGCCAAGGGCGAAGGCGCCGTTTTGGGCGGCGTGCGCGACTCGAGCGGCGGCACGGCCGGCGCGGTCGAGGTGACGGCGGAGTGGGACGATTACGCCGTACGGGTGACGCCGCGCGGAGCCATCGTGTTCAATCGGCCGCACGCGCTCCAAACGCGGAGCGACGCGCGTGGCGCGTTCACGCTGTGCGGTGTACCGAACGACGCCGCGCTGACGCTGCGCGCAGGCGCAGCCGGCAAGCGCTCGACGCCGGTACGGATCCGCGTGACGCCCTCCGCGCGTGTAGTGCGGGTCGCGTTAGCGATCGACCCGACGCTCGCCGCCGTCGCTTCGTTCGCGGGCGCCGTCCTCGCCGATTCGACGGCCCAACCGCTCGTCGGTGCCGAGGTGTCGCTCCCCGACGCCGGACTTATGGCGCTGACGAACGATCAAGGCGTCTTTCGCCTGACCGACGTGCCAATCGGAGAGCAGCGCGTGTTGGTGCGCCGACTCGGCTACGCGCCGCTGGATCAGCGGCTGACGTTCGAACCGAACGCGGTCGTAACGCGGCGCATCGTTCTCAACCGGGTGGTCGTGCTCGATTCCGTGGTCGTCGAGGCGTCGAGTGCGGACCTCCCCGACTTCGAGGACCACCGCAAGCTCGGGCTCGGGCATTTCTTCACGCGCGCCGATCTGGCAAAACGGGACGTCAGCCATCTCGACGAGATTCTCGAGACGATTCCGAGTTTGAGGATCTATCACGACAAGTTCCAACCGACCAAAGCGTTCGTGGTGCGTAGCCGCGGCGCCGTATCGCTCAGTCAGATCCACGGCACGAACATCGACGACTGTTACGCGTCGGTCTATGTCGATGGCTATCCGGTCTTTGGGAAGGCCGGAGCAGGCGGCGAGCCGTTCGACGTGAACACCATTCCGCCGAACTTGATCGAGGCGATCGAGTACTACGCAGGGCCGGCGGAGACGCCCGCGAAGTACAGCGGCGTCAACAGCACGTGCGGCGTGCTCGTGATTTGGACTAGACGCACTCCCTGACGTGCGCCTCAGCGCGCCACGTAGCGCCGCGCCTTCCATTCCACCCGCCGTCCGCGCGCCACGGCGCCGACCGCGATGTAGAACAGCATGACGAAGCCGAGTGGGTACACGAGTGCGTAGAGCGCCGGCTCGCGCATGAATCGGTAAATCGCGCTCCAGAACCCCACGCTGGCGACGACGACGATCGCCGACCAGAGGAGCCAGGCGCTGGACAGCAGGCCGACGGCCGCGACCACCAGCGCCACCGGCGGCGCCAAGCCCAACAGCGGCATCGCCGGGAGCAGCAGCGGATACAGCGCGCGGCCGGCGCGGCCGCCGAGCGCCGCGTGTCGGCCGCCGGCGTAGATGTTCTTTCGCCATCCGCCCACCAGCTCGGCGAGCGACGCGTACATGTGAGTCGAGAGCTGTTCGATGGCGAGCAGCAGCGCGATACGCCTGCGGGCGCGAATCCATTCCTGGGCAAGCGAAAGATCCTCGGCGACGCGGTCCCGAACGAGAGCGTGGCCGCCCATGGCGTCGTACGCCTCGCGTCGCACCAGAATGAACTGGCCGTTGGCGATCGCGTTCTCGGGTCGAGACGTCGTGCTGACCTGCTCCGTGCCGCCATAGCGAATCGAGAGGAGCACGAAGAGCTGTGGCTGGATGACGCGCTCCCAGAAGCTGTGCATCTCCTGGTGGCCGACGACGCTCAGCAAGTCGGCGTTTCGACGATCGAGCGCGTTCACGGCGCGCGGCAACAGGTCGCTCGCGTGGCGCGTGTCGGCGTCGGTGAAGACCAGAAGCGTGCCGCGAGCAACGCCGGCTCCCGTCGCGCATGCCCACTGTTTGCCGAACCAACCCTCGGGCAGCGGCGGCGCGTCGATGACGCGCAGCCGTGCGTCGTCAGCCGCGACCGCGCGCGCGAGATCGCCCGTACCGTCGGTCGAATGGTCGTCGACGACAATCACCTCGAGGGGCGTATAGCACGACGCGAGGACGGAGCGCACGCAGCGCGCGATGTTGCGCTGCTCGTTGCGCGCCGGGATGACGACCGACACCAATGGGGCATTGGCGGGAAGCGTGTCCGGCAGTTCGGCCAGAGAGTGAGAGCGGCGCGCACGCACGATGACGGCAGCGAGCGGCAGGAGCCAGGGTAGAGTCCAGAGAAGGGGAGCGATCATGGCATCGGGCGATCATTCGCGCGCATCGATCGGCGAGCGCCGATCGCGCCCGACAATCGCCGCCGTCGCGAGCTGGCCGGTGACGTTCGTCGTCGTGCGAAAGATGTCCGGAATGGTGTCGACGCCGAGCAAGATGCCGACGCCCTCGATCGGCAGGCCGACGCTCGTCAGCACCGGCACCATGGCGAAGACCGAGCCTCCGGGAATACCCGGAATGCCGAAGCTCGTGAAGACCGACGTAACGACGAGGGTCGCCAGCTGTGAGGGGCCAATCGCAATGCCGTACAGGCGCGCGACGAACAGGCAGCCGGTCACGAGACCGAGCGACGCGCCGGCGCGGAAGAGCGCCGAGGCGAGCGGGAGGAAGAAGGTGGCGACTTCGTCGGGCAGGCCGAGCCGCGTCCGGGCCGTCTCGATGAGCGCAGGAAGCGCGGCGATCGACGACCGCGACGAAAATGCAACGGCCTGCGCCGGAAGCGCGGCGCGCGCAAACCGCCGGAGCGAGACACGACCGGCCCACACCGCGGCCGGATAAATGACGACGATCATGAACGCGAACGCCGCGACCGACACGAGCACCACGTACGTGGCCAGGGCGCCAATCGCCGAAAATCCGAGGCGGGCAACGAGCGGCAGCACGAGCGCGAATACGCCAATGGGCGCGACGACCAGCAGCCACTCGACGATCACGAGCATGGCCGCGGCGACGCCGCGCAGAATGGCGACGATGCCCTCGCGCCTGGCGGCAGGCACTCGCAGCAGCCCGAGCCCGAGCAGCAGGGCGAAGATGATGAGCGGGAGCATCGCGCCGTCGACGGCGGCCTGCACCGCGTTGGCCGGCACGAGCGCGGCGACCCATTGCCCGGGCGTCTGCACGGCCGCCCCCGCGTTCGCGACCTGCGGCGCGCTGCGCGCCGAACGAAGGGACGCGACGGCACTGGGGTCGAGCGAGACGTGCGCCAGCACCGGCGGCGCCACGAGCGCCGCGACGATGCCAGACGCGAACAGCAGCACGACGAACAACACGATACCGCGTCCGCCGAGTCGTGCGAGATCGGCGCCGTTCTCGGCGGCGGCGATGCCGACGATGAGGCTCGAGACGACGAGTGGGATCACCGTCATGCGGATGGCGGCGATGAACAGCGTGCCGACCGGCTCGACGATGGCGACGACGGCGTGGGTCGCCGACGACTGTGACACGCTGAGTGCGAGTCCGGCGGCGATGCCCGCACCGAGGGCAAGGAGAACTCGAGTCGACAACGACATCAGCAGAAGCTGACGCCGCAGAGCACGAACGGGAAGCGCGACGATGGGCCGTCGCGCTTCCCGTTTTCACCACGTGATCGAGCGGGTGCTCGTCAGCGCGGGTTGTTGCCCGAGCCGCCCGAACCGCCGGATGAACCGGACGATCCAGATGAACCGGACGACCCTGACGACCCAGACGAGCCAGACGACCCTGACGAGCCAGACGAACCGGACGAGCCCGATGAGCCGCTCATTCCGCCGCTGCTCGAGCCACTGCCGCTCGTCGAACCGGAGCGATTGCCGCCGCTGGTGTTGCCAGCGCCCGAGGTACCGCCCGTTCCACCACTCGTGCTGCCGGCGCCCGTGCTGCCGGGATTGCTCGAGCTCGGATTGCTGCTCGACGCGCCGTAGCCGCTCTGATTGCTCGAGCTGCTACCCGAACCGCTCTTGTTAGAGCTTTGATTGCCCATCGAACCGCTCGAGCCCGAACCGCTCGAGCCCGAACCGGACGAGCCCGAACCGGACGAGCCGGACGATCCGCTCGACGCACCGAAGCCCGACGAACCGCGATCACTCGACGAGCCGCTCAGGCCGCCGCCCTGCGAGCTCGACGAACCGCTCGACGAGCGATCCGACGTGTTGCTCGACGAGTCGCTCATGCCGTCGCCCTGTTTGTTCTGACGATCTCCCATAGTCCAATCCTCCGACCCACGTGATGTCAGTCGCCGGTCCAACTATCCCCAACCCCCGGCCGGCGCCAGTCCACTACTCCGCAGCAACGGTGCCATCCGTTTCACGAGCGGTCGAGTTGACGAGGCCGATAGCATGTGCGTATGTCCGACGATGCGTTTTCCACCACCGCTCTCGCCTGGTGCGCGCGTCGGTTTGATCGCACCGGCGGGGCCGTGCCGCGACCCGCGCGACGTCGATCGTGCGATCGAGAACACGCGCTCGCTCGGCTGGGAGCCTGTCGTCGGCGCGCACGTCCGCGAATGCGACGGCTACCTCGCGGGGAGCGACGCGCACCGCATGGCCGATCTCAACCGCTTCGCCGCAGACGATTCCGTCGACGCGGTCTGGTGCATTCGCGGCGGGTACGGCACGATGAGGTTGCTCGACGGGCTCGACTACGCGGCGTGGCGACGCCGGCCCAAGGCGCTGCTCGGTTACTCAGACATCACGGCGCTGCACGCGGCCGTCGGAGGACGAGCCGAGCTCGTGACCTTTCATGCGCCGACCGCGCGCACCGAGCTGACGCCGTTCTCGCGCGACTCGCTCCTGGACGCGGTGGCCGGCGGTGGAGCGCACGTCGTAGGCGGCGGCGCGACGAAGACGCTCGTTGGCGGCCGGGCGCGAGGGCGATTGGTAGGCGGTAATCTCGCGCTGATCGCATCGCTCACCGGCACGCCGTACGCGCCGTCGTACGAGGGCGCGATCATCGTGCTCGAGGACGTGAACGAATCGATCTATCGCATCGATCGGATGCTGACGCAGCTCCGGCTCGCCGGGGCGCTCGCGGGAATCGCGGGCATCGTGTTCGGACAATTCACCGACATCCCGGACGAACCAGCGAACGCAGAGCGGCCGCTGGCGCGGGCGCTGGCCGAGGCTGCCGAGCGCCGCGGGCTGCCGTGCGTGTCAAATTTCCCCGTGGGCCACATCGACGATCAGGCGACGATCCCGCTCGGCGCCACGGGGGTGCTGGACGCCGACAGCAGAACACTAACCATAGAACGATCATGACCACGAACGAAGCCCGAGGGCACGCCGGCGCATGAAGTCCGGGGCCGATCTCATCGCCGAAGCCAAGTCGCGCATCCGCGAGCTCTCGCCGCGAGCGGCGATCGACGAACAGGCGCGCGGCGGTCATCTCGTGCTCCTCGACGTGCGCGATGCTCAGGAAGTGAACCTCGGCAAGATTCCGGGCGCGCTACACATCTCGCGCGGCAACCTCGAGACGAAGGTGGACGCGCTGATTCCGCGCGAGGCGCGCGTCGTGATCTACTGCGCGTCGGGAAACCGGTCGGCCTTGGCGGCCGAGACGATGCAGCAGATGGGCTACAGCGACGTGGCGTCGATGGCGGGCGGCATCCGCGGTTGGATCGACGCCGGCGGCGAGGTGGAATGAGTGCCGTCGCGACTCGACACCCTGCTCGCGCGACCTGACATCGCGCGGCTGGGGCTCCGCCTCGCGGGACACCGCGGCCGCGCGGCCGCCGCCGAAGAGCCGACGCGACGGGCGGCGATCGCGCTCGTGCTGCGCGCGTCGATCGAGGGAGAGCCAGAGCTCCTCATGATCAAGCGCGCCGAAGCGGAGCGCGATC
>JBIOHX010000134.1:0-9750 GCA_044449465.1 Gemmatimonadales bacterium
GCCCGCGAGCGACCCGTCGGCGGCGATCTGCCCGTCGCGCAGCACGGACGTGCGGAACGTGTAGTCCGGTCCGAAACGGTCGAGGGCCACTGCCGACGTGTACATCTTCATCGTCGACGCGGGCTGCATCATGGCATCGGCGTTCTGCTCGAACAGTGTGTCGCCGCGTGTGAGCGATACGATGATCGCACCCCACTCCCCGCTTCGCGTGTGGCTCGACAGCGCGTTGCCCACCGCCGTGGCGAGCGCCGGCACGCCCACCGGCTTGCTCCATGCCGACGATGCGCCCGCGCCAGTCGCTGATCTGCGGGCTGAGGCCGTGCGGCTCGACTTGGCCGACGCGTGCTTCTTGGAGGTCGACCGAGGACGGCGGGGCAGCGCGTCGACGCCCGACGACGAGTCGGCCGTGGCGCGATAGGCCAGCGTCGTGTCGCCGGGCGCGCCTTGCGCGGCGAGGGGTGACGCGGCGAGTCCTGCGACGAGGGCGAAGATGGCCAGCAGGCGGCCCTCGGCGAGGGCCGCGCGAATCTTACGTCGAATCATGAAGCGAGAACGGGCAACATTGGTACCGAGAGGTCACACCTTGAAGAAGATCTGCTTCCGATAGAGCACGTACAGAATGCCGAACCAGAGCAGCACGAAGCTAATCGCGAAGCCCAACGACGCGTTGACCGGATCGAGCCAGGAGTGGAACCCCCACTCGTAGAGCGCCGTTTCGAGGGCCGTCGACTTTCCATGGTATGGCACGGTGAAGATCGAGTAGATGCAGCGCTCCATCACACCCGAGCCGACGAACGCGACCATGGGGTTCAAGCCGTAGATGACGAGCGGCTTCGTCCACCGTTTGAGCCCCTGCACGTCGACGATCCACATGATCGTGGCGATCGCCACGCATGCCATGCCGGCGGTGAAGACGACGTACGAGCTCGTCCAGATACTCTTGTTGATCGGAAACGACCAGTTCCACATGAGGCCGGCCATCATGCCGAGCGAACCCGCAGCGAAGAGGCCGCCGAGGCGGTCGAGCAACGGGCGCTTGGTACCGATCCACTGGCCGGCGAGGTTGCCTAGCATGGTCGTGGCGATCGCGGGGATCGTTGAGAAAAGTCCCTCAGGATCCCAGGTCACACTGTTCACCCAGGTGTGATTGCCGAGCCCGAACCGCGACCAATCGAGGAGCAAGCGGTCCCACCAGGCGGCCATGGTGCGCGAAGCGTCGCCGAGCACGAGCTGGCCCATCGCGCCCGAGTCTGGCACAGGCAGCACGGTCATGGCGAACCAATAGCCGTAGAGCAGCACGACGATCGTGATGACCTGACGCTTGAGCGACTTGCCCTGCGCGAGCAGCGCCGCACAGATGTAGGCGAGACCGATGCGCTGGAGCACGCCCATGATCCGCCAGTGGAGCAGACGGTCGACCACGCGCTGCAGGAACGTGGGGTGCGCCAAGCCGGCGACGCTGCCCCAGGTGAAGAACGGGAACCCGTTCATCAGGAACCCGAACAGGAAGATCAAGAGGCCGCGGCGGATGATCTGGTGTCGAATGGCGGCTTCGTCGTCCCCCCTCGCGCGCCGCGAGGTGAGGGAGAGGTGCGTGGTGATACCGACGATGAACAGGAAGAACGGAAAGACGAGGTCGGTCGGTGTCCAGCCGGTCCATGCGGCGTGCTCGAGCGGCGGATAGATCGAGCTCCAGGTCCCGGGGTCGTTGACGAGCAGCATGCCGGCGATGGTCAGACCGCGGAACACGTCGAGCGAGAGGAGTCGCTCGCGGAGGGGCTTGGCGACGGGCGCGGTGACGGGCGCCGGGGCATCGGCCGCGCGGCCTGCACGCGCCTTGGACTCGTCGCGGGTTTCGCCGGCTGTTTGAATGGTCGTGCTCACATGAACCATCCGGTAAGAGGCACTGGGCGCGGCGCGTCCGCCCCCGTCGATAGGACGCCTTATCGACAAGTATGGTACCACTGGTGGCTCGGAAGGAGCCGTGGATCGTGGGACGGGGAGGTGGGAGGGTGACTGTTCGGACGGGAGGATGGGTCAGCGCGAGACCCGGAGGATGGGCAAGGCCGGTCTCGGCGGCCGGGAGCATGGTGTGCCGGACTCACGAGGTGGTTCGGCGTCGATTGATCTCGATGGCGAAGGGGTCCACGCCCGCACGAAAGCGACGGAGGACGCGCGGTCGCCGGTTGACCGCGGGCGATCGCGGCCTCGTTTCGGGCGTTCGCCGATTCAGCTCGGCCGATCGCCGGCTCACCTCGCACGATCATCGGGTGAATGCGCGAGGGCGTTGATTCGCCTCGGCGCGGCGCGGGCTGACGTCGGCGTGGAGGTGACTCGCGCCGGTGGGGAGGCGACTACCGTCGGCGTGAAGCGAGGTGAGCGTGGTGAGGCGTCCACTGATCACGGTGCTGCGTTCCCAGACGGCGGGGGCGCAGCAAAGTCGCGTCGGTGCGGCGTCGACTCCCTCCGGGATGGCGCAGAGTGACCGCGCGATGTCGTGAGGGGAATGCGCGGTATCGTCGGGTGAGCGCGCGGTGTGTCAAAGTCACCGAGCGGTGTGGCCAAAGAGCGCGAGCGAAATGGCAGGTGATCGCGTGGTACGAGAGAGTGTACGAGCCGTACGGGAAGGTCACGGACCAGCGCGGCAAAGTGTGCAGCCCGCGCGGCAACGTATGCGAGAGGATCGTACGGGAGAGCATGAGCTCTGGGGGCGAGCATGCGCCGGGAGACAAAGTGGCGCGTGGGATCGTGCGCCGCTCTCGAGCTCAGGTCGGCCGCCAACCGACCTGCGCGCCCGCGCGCGACTCGACGCCGCCCTTCTCCTGCCAGCGGAAAAACACGATCGAGATGATCGTGTAGAGGTACAACCCGCCGGGGATCCACATGATCAGCCCGCCGATCATCTGGTCGTTCATCGGTGTGATGCCCCAGACGCGCGGCGCGATCGCGTACATCGGATAGAGCAGCGTATCGGCGTAGGCGATGTACACGGCGACGATCGCCATCGGGATACTGAGGAGGAAGAGATACAGCATCTGTCCCGGGTAGCTGAGCCGCGGTAGCTCCGGTAGCGGGCTGAGGATCGGCCACCACATGATCACCGAGGCCGCGAGAAACATGAGGTGCTGAACGATGTGCACCGGGTGGTGCGCGAGCGCATAGTTGTACAACGGCGGCAGGTGCCAGCCGGCCATCACCACCGTGAAGATCGCGAAGCACCGGATTGGGGACGTGAGCCAGCGTGCCAACGGCGTGATGCCGCGCAGGCGCAGGATGGGCCGCAGCATCGCGCCCGGCGTCCCCATCACGAGCAGCGGCGCGATGACGAGTGCGAGCATCAAGTGCTGCACCATGTGGGCGCTGAACAAAAACTGGTCGCTCAGGTCGTGGAGCGGACCGTTGAGCGAAAAGAAGAGCAGGACGAGGGCGCCGTGGAACGCGAGGCGCTGGCCGCGGCTTGCGGTTCCGCGCGCCGCGCTCGACGGTGAGCGGGCGGCCCACTCGTAGACGCCGACGAACGCGGCGATGCCGATGACGGTGCTCGGGTGGACGCTGAACGCCGCCCGGCTGAGGGTCGCGCCCCCGTGCAGGAGCAGCGCGATCGCCATCGGTGCCCCGGTCTCCTTACCGCCCGGCGAATTTGCCGAACAGGAAGAGCAGCGAGATGAGCGTCGCCATCGCGATCATGAGCGGGCCGGTGAACAGCGCGCGGAAGATCTTGTGATCGTACTTGAGATGCATGTAGAAGGCGACGACGATCGCGAACTTCACCGCCGACATGATCAACAGCAGCGGCACGAAGAACGGCGTCTCCTTGATCGAGGTGTAGTAGACCCATACCTCGCCGACCGTGATCAGCGTGAGGACGAGCGCCACCCACTTGTACTCGCGCCAGGTGGGGTGCTCGTGCACCTCGCCCATTGCGTGTACGTCGACGTCCGGATTGGTATGCGTGAACTCGTGATCGGCCATGGTTGCGCTCCGGAGCGGCGCTAATGGATGAGGTAGACGAGGGTGAAGATGGCGATCCAAATCACGTCGACGAAGTGCCAGTACAGTGCCGAGATGTCGACGAGGAGGGCGTCCTTCGGTTGCAGTCCGCGTTTGACGTCGATGGCGAAGAGCGTGAGCAGCCAGAGGACGCCGGCGGTGACGTGCGCGCCGTGGAAGCCAGTGAGGGTGAAGAACGACGAGCCGAAGAGGTTGGTGCGGATCGTCAGCCCCTCGTGCACGAACGAAGTGAACTCGTACGCCTGAAAGCCGAGGAAGGTCGCGCCGGCAATCGCCGTCGCCATGAGCCAGAACTTGGACGAGCCGCGCATTCCCTCGTAGCCCGGCTTCCCCTTATTCTCGACCGCTTCGAGCGCGAGCACCATGAACAACGACGACATCAGCAGTACGAAGGTCGAGACCGACGTGACTGGGATGTTGAGGATGGGATGGAGCGGCGTCGCGCACATCGGCGGGTTGCAGGCGTCGTGCGGGAACGGCCCGACGACGCTGCGCCCTTTGTAGATCAGATACGTCGAGATGAGCGACGCGAACAGCATGCACTCCGAGCCGATGAACGCCCAAATCGCGATCTTGCGGTGATCGAGACCGGTGCTCGTGGGCGGATGTGCGTGACTTGCCACTGCGGTAGCCATGGGTGAGGTCGAAGCTCGCGATTAGGCGTGGTGGGGTTCGAGCGGCGACGTGAGCCACGCGTAGAGGAAGAAGGTCATGATCGCGGCACAGGTGATCACGCCCGTGATGGCCAGCTTGAGCATGTCTTTGTGGATCAGCAGCAGGCAAGCGAACATGAACGTCATGAACAGCGCGACGAACAACGGCTTGATCGTCGGGTAGGGAATCGGAATTCCGAGCTCCTCGGCCGTCTTGATGGACACCTTGGACGACTCCTGATGCGCGTTCGGATTGACGCCGCCCTCGGGGGTGCCCGCGCTCAGATGATCGTGGAATGCGCCGACGTGCTTGCCGCCCAAGGCGAGGTCATTGCGCTCGTCGCCGTGTTTGCTATGCGGCACGTCCGACGTGAGCTCGGGCGACTTGACGTCCCAGAGCGGGTAGCGCGACGTCACCGTCGGAATGACGGCGAAGTTGTACTCCGGCGGGGGCGACGGGATCGACCACTCGAGCGTGGGCGCGCCCCACGGATCGTTGCCGGCGATCTCGCCCCGCTTGCGGCTGCGCAGGATGTTCCAGAACCCGAGGATCACGGCGACCGCTTGGATGTAGGCGCCGATCGAGCTCATGAGATTATATGTATCCCAGCCTTGGCCGGCGTCGTAGGTGTAGACGCGCCGGGGCATGCCGTAGAGGCCGGACCAGTGCATCGGCATGAAGGTGAGGTTGACGCCGATGAAGGTCAGCCAGAAGTGCCAGTTGCCCAATCGCTCGCCGAGCAGACGGCCGGTGATCTTGGGATAGTAGTAGTAGACGCCGCCCCACAGACCCATGAGCGAGCCGGCGACGAGGACGTAATGGAAGTGGGCGACGATGAAATAGGTGTCGGTCTGCTGCAGGTCGGCCGGCGGCGACGCGTGCATCACGCCGGAGATGCCGCCGATCACGAACAGCGCGACGAGCGTGATGGCGAACTTCATCGCGACGGTGAAGCGCAGGTTGCCCCCCCACATCGTGAAGATCCAGTTGAAGATCTTCACACCCGTGGGGATGGCGATGAGCATCGTCGTCACGCTGAACACCGAGTCGGCGACCGGGCCCATGCCGACGGCGAACATGTGGTGCGCCCAGACGCCGAAGCCGAGGAAGGCGATGAGGATTCCGGAATAGACCATGACCGGATACCCGAAGATCGGCTTGCGCGAGAAGGTCGGTAGAATCTCCGACACCAGCCCGAACGCGGGTAGGATCAGGATGTAGACCTCCGGGTGGCCGAAGATCCAGAACAGGTGTTGCCAGAGGAGCGGGTCGGCGCCGGCGCTGACGGTGTTGTAGAAGTTGGTGCCGAAGAAGCGGTCGAACTGGAGGAAGACGAGCGCGATCGTGATGACGGGGAAGGCGAGGATGAGCAGGAACTGGGTCACGAACGCCATCCAGGTGAACATCGGCATGCGCATCAGGTTCATCCCCGGCGCGCGCATGTTGATGATCGTCGTCACGAAGTTGAACGCGGCGGCGAGCGAGGAGATGCCGAGGATCTGGAGGCCGAGCATCCAGAAGTCGATGTTCATGCCCGACGAGTAGGGCATTGTCGTGAGCGGCGCGTAGCCGAACCAGCCGCCGTTGGGCGCGACACCGCCGAGCCACGACGAGTTCATGAACAGCGAGCCGAACAGGTAGACCCAGTAGCTGAAGGCGTTGAGGCGCGGGAAGGCGACGTCGCGGGCGCCGATCTGGAGCGGGATGAGGAAGTTGAAGAAGGCCGCCGACAGCGGCATGACGACGAGGAAGATCATCGTCGTGCCGTGCATGGTGAAGAGCATGTTGAACGTCTCGGCCGAGACGACGCGGCCGTTCGGACCCTGGAGCTGCATGCGCATGATCAGCGCTTCGATGCCGCCGATCGCGAACCAGGCGAGGGCCGTGTACATGTAGAGCGCGCCGATCCGCTTGTGATCGACGGTGGTGAGCCAGCTCCAGAGCCCGCCCTTCGCGTATTCGTCAGCGAGGGTGTACGGGACTCGGACGGCGGCAGTTGCCATGCGTCTATATCTCCGATTCGACGTTCGTTATTTCAGCGTTTGCAGATAGGCCACGATGTCGGCGATCTGCTGGTCGGTGAACCCGCCCGCCGTGACTGGACCTTTGAGGTTGACGGGATCGTATTCACCGAGTCCGAGCGCGGGCATGATCACGCCCTGTTTCATCGCCGGCGCGTCCTTTACCCACCGCGCCAGGTGCTGCGCGTCATTTGGATAGAGGCCGGCGGCAATCGTCGTGCGGATCGCGAGGTGCGTGAGATTCGGTCCGACGATTCCTGCCATATTCTTCTCGCCGTGTACCGTATGGCAGGCGATGCAGATGCCGTTCGTTACCAGTTTCTCACCCGCGGCCGCGTTGCCTGAGGCCAGGAGGGCATCGTTGTACCTGAGTCCGGCGGGGAAGGGTGTCTGCGGAATCGTGTAAGCTGGCAGCTTATCACGCGGGTATGCGATGAAACCGGCTTGCGCCACCTGCGCATTAACGGCGCCCGGAGCATTCGGAACACCGGCACCAGACGCGTTAGCTGCTTGGGTTGACGACTGCCTCGCTGGCGCGCCGCCCGGTGGTGGTGCAACGACGCCCGGGCCCGTGTTTGCCCCCGCGGCCTGGCTGCCGGCGACGTTCGTCGCGAGCGCCGTGGCACCGCCTGGGGTGACGCCGCTGGTCCCCGGCGCCGGCGTCAGGACCGTCGCCATTTGCTCCTGATGCGCGATCCAACTGTCGAAGTCCGCCTGCGTCACGGTGAAGGCCTTGAACCGCATGTTGCCGTGGCTCGTGCCGCAGTACTCGACACAGGCGCCGTTCCAGACGCCGACGCCGCTCGAGTCGGGCGTGTACCAGAGATAGTTCGTGTGATTCGTCACCACGTCGCGCTTGCCCGACAACGCCGGCACCCAGAAGGAATGGATGACGTCGTGCGAGTGCAGCGTGAAGTTCACCGTCTTGCCGATCGGCAGATAGAGCTCGTTCGCCGTCACCACCGTGTCGACGCGGCCGCTCGCCTCGCGAGTCGTGTACTGCGGGTAGCGGAACTCCCACCACCACTGGTGCCCGATCACCTCGACCTGTAACGCGTCCGCGACTGCCGTCGCCTGCGTCTTGAAGATCGTGCGAATGGTCGGAATCGCGATCACGATCAACACGAGCAGCGGAACCACCGTCCAGGTGATCTCCAGCGTCGTGTTGCCGTGCACGTGCTTCGGCTCGGGCTGACCGGGGCGCTGACGGAACTTGATCAGCGTGATGACGAGGATCGACTCCACGATCACGAAGACGAACGTCCCGAGCCAGATGATCAGCTTGAAGAGAAAGTCAACGTCCCGATTGACGTCGGTGCGATGGTGAAAGATCGAATCGGGGTGACTCTGACCGCAGGCGGCGAGCATCACCGCGAGCGCGACCGTCAGCGCGGCCGCACCCGATTGACGGGTACCCAGCCGCCGCAGGCGGGTGAGAACGGGCATGTCGTGTCCTTATTACCGGCGTTCTGAGCGCGGTGTCGGACAAGATACGCGCCGCGCCCGGTGCGTTGATACACAGTGGTTCGAGCATCGGGAACCTACCGGCTCATCGAGGCAGAATCAAGCGAACCCACCTCGACTATTCGGCGGGTTCCGGCTCGTCTTTCGCCGTGTGCTTGGCCTTCGTGTTCGTGATCGCGATCTCGAGCGCTTGTTTGATCTGGGCCACGCCCTCGCGCAGGGTGCGCAGCCGCATCGTCTCGCTGGCGCCACGCGACGACGCGAGATTGACGGCGAGCACCTGCTCGCTGATCATCCCGAAGTGCAGCTTGAGATTCTCGGCCAGCGAGGGGAGCGTGCGCCGCAGGTTCATCACGTAGCTGCTCGTCGGCTGGTTGCGCTTGAGCGCGAGCCCGTACTGCTCGACGATGTTGTGGACGCGCGTGAGGAGCAGCAGCGCGTCGTCGAGCATCTTGAGCTTGATGGTGCCAGCGGAGTCGAGCTTCGGTCCGGCCATCGCTATTTCACCCGTTCCAGCTTCGGATTGTCGACCTTGCGGCGACCGGCCTTGGCCTCCGGTTTCCCGTTCACCTGCACGATGTCGGCCGTGAAGTCGAAGCGCCCGTCGAACAGCGCCGCGCCCACGCCGTACGCGTCGACGGGCACGCCGTCGTCCTCGAACGCGCGGATCCGCTCGGCGTCGAATCCACCCGACACGACGATCTTGATGTCGCCGAAATCCTCCGCGTCGAGCGCGTTGCGCACGTTCCAGACGAGCGCCGGGGTCACGCCCGTCGGCCGCGCCGTGCCCATCGTCGCGATCACCGACTTGTCGACCATGTATTCGGCCGTGTCGAGGCGAACCCCCCACAACCGGTCGCCGAGCGCGCGCGCCACATCGAGACTCGTCTTCACGGAATCGTTGTCGTAGTCGACGAGGGCGATCACGTCGGCGGCTTCGAATTGCTCGGCGAACCGCTTCGTCGCCTTCACGGTGTCGCCGCCGAACGCGGCGATCAGCGCGTGCGGAATCGTCCCCACCGACTTGCCGCCGAACAGCGATGCCTGCGCATCGGTCGACACCATCTTCACGCCGCCCACCATCGCCGCGTAGCCGTCGCCCGGCTGCGTGGCGTACATGTCGTCGCGCGCGCCGAAGAACATCACCGGCTTGGACTGCGCCGCCTGCGCGAGCAGCGTGGCGTTCGTGCACACGCGTGTCCGCCGTGTCAGCACGCCGAGGCAGAGCGTCTCGAGGTGGGCGAAGGCCTCGTACGGACCCTCGACCGACATCACGGTATCCCAGCGTTCGAAGGCGTCGCCCTCGTACAGCGACAGCACGGTGAGCGCGCTCCAGTCGTCGACGCACAACTTGAGGATCGCGATCGCCTCGTCGACGCCGCTCACCCAGCCTTCCGTCTTGCCGGTGAACTGCATCGTCACGACCGCGGTGCGCTTGTCGCGCGCGACGATATCTCGCGCGCGCACGAAGTAGGCGTCGGTATAGAAGCCCGGCTTGATCTGCACGACGGGAAGATTGAACACCGTCGGCTCGAGCCGTTTGCGTCGTCGCGGGGGCATGACGGGGCGGGGGCTGGCGAGCTAGCGGCGCGCCGCTAGC
>JBIOHX010000135.1:0-9735 GCA_044449465.1 Gemmatimonadales bacterium
CGATGCGGCCGCGGCCCGCGCCGAGCGCCGCGCGCAGGGCGAACTCGCGGCGGCGCCCCACGGCGCGCACGAGCAAGAGGTTCGCGACGTTGATGCAGGTGACGAGCAGCTGAAGCGCGACGGCGCCCCCGACGACGCGAATCGCCGGGCGCACGTCGCCGAGGATGACATCGTCGAGCGGCCGCACGATCGGCTTGAGAATACTCTGAAGCGCCGTCTCCGGGCCCGAATGCGGCTCCGTCGGCCGGCGGAGGAATGCCCCCAGCGCCGTCGACATTTGACGTGCGGTCACACCGGGTTTGAACCGCGCGACGACGTCGAAATATGCGCCCAGCGTGTCGCCGCGCGTCAGGTACGCGGACGACAGCCAGAGATCGCTGCCGGCGGGCAGGTCGAGGCCGCGCGGTGCGACGCCGATGATCGTCGTCTCGCGCGCGTTGATCGTGATGTGCGCGCCGACGATCGAGGGGCTCCCGCCAAACGCGCGGCGCCAGAAGCCGTCACTCGCCACGGCGACCCAGGGCGAGCCGGTGATGTCATCGTCGGGGCGAAGGAGTCGCCCGGTCTGTGGACGCGCCCCGAGCACGTCGAAAAAACGGCCAGTCACCGTCGCCACCGGCACGGACGAGCTCGTGTCGGCGAACCGGACCAGCGCGTCCGTCGCGCCGTAATAGAAGTACGCGCCCATGTCTGCGACGTCGCGCTGTTCGCGCGCGAACGCCTTGTACTCTTCTCCGGAGAGCGGAAAGTGACTCGGCTCTCCGGTCGGATTGTCGGCGTACAGCGCGTAGAGATGCGCGGGATCGCGAAACGGCAGCGGCGCGAGGAGCACGCCGTAGGCGACGCTGAACACGCTCGTCGACGCACCGATGCCGAGCGCGAGCGTGAGCACGGCCGCGGCGGTGAAGCCGGGCGTGCGACGCAGATTGCGAAGCGCGAAGCGGAGGTCCTGCCAAAGGCCGATCAGCATGGCAACACGCGAGCGCGTCGGCCCCTCTCATATTGCTTGCCAATATGGACGGCGCGATATTGCGACCGTCGGCGACTCGGAGCAGGCTCGATGGCTCGGCTCGATCCGCGGTACATCCAGCAAGGCACGTTGCCGCTCATGATCCTCAAGACACTCGGCGTCCTCGGTCCCCTGCACGGGTACGGGCTCGGGCGGCGCATCGAAGAGACGAGCCAGCACCGCTTGGCGCTCAATTATGGCACCCTCTATCCCGCGCTGCTCAGGCTCGAGCAGGAGGGGTTCATCGAGGGAAGTTGGGGCCTGTCGCACAACAACCGTCGCGCGCGCTTCTACTCGCTGACCAAGTCAGGGAAAAGGCAACTCTCGCGTGAGACACGTGCGTGGGCCGACACGTCGGCCATCATCGGACTCTTTCTGGCGCCGAATCGAGGCCGAGCGTGATCGCCTCGATGCGGCGAGTCGTTGTCCGGCTGCGCCCCCCCATCGACTCGGTCGTACGCGACGCACGGTTCGCCGTGCGCTCGCTGCGCAAGAATCCGGGCTTCGCCGCGACAGTCATTCTCACCCTCGCGCTGAGCATCGGCGCGACGACGGCGATGTTCAGCGTCGTGAACGGGATCCTCCTCGATCCGCTCCCCTTTGCCAACGGCGACCGGCTGGTCTGGACGGTCAACCGCGGCACGCGCCCCTACGACGCGATGTCTCCGCCCGATCTTCGCGATTGGGGAACGCTCAACAGCGCGTTCGAGGCGGTAGGCGGTTGGATGGTGTCGGGTGTCGACCTGGTCGGCGGTGCGGCGCCCGTGCACCTCACGTCGGCGGACGTCAGCGGCAACTGGTTCACGATGTTCGGCGTCCGAATGGCGGTCGGGCGCGGGCTCGTCGCCGCCGATGAGGGCATTGGAAAACCCAAGATCGCCGTGTTGAGTTACGGGCTCTGGCAGCGGCAGTTCGGCGGCGATCGCGCGGTCGTCGGCCGAGCGATCTTGCTCGACGGCAACAAGTACACGATCGTCGGCGTCGCGCCGCGAGCGTTCCAGTTTCCCAACGATGCCGATATCTGGCGGCCGGTCATTCCGGATGTGGCGTGGGTGAACTTTCGCGGCAGTCGGATTTATCGCGGCCCGGTCGCGCTGCTCGCGCGTGGTGTCGCCTTCGCGCAGGCACGGCGCAACGCGCGGCTCGTCGGTGCCCAGCTGCACGCGTCGTATCCCGAAGCCGAGCAAGGGCTCGACTACGACATCCAGCCGCTGCGCGACCATCTCGTCGGCGGCTCGAGTCGATTGGTCGTCATTCTCTTCGGCGCGGTCGCGATGCTGCTGCTCATCGCCTGCGCGAACGTGGCGACGCTGCTCCTCGTGCGAGCGTCGAGCCGCTCGAGCGAGATCGGCATACGTCTCGCGCTCGGCGCCGGCGGCGGGCGAGTCGCGCGACAGCTCATCGTCGAGAGCCTGATGCTCGCCGTGGTTGGGACCGCGCTCGGCCTCGTGCTCGCCAAAGGGGTGGTCCGCGTCGTCGCCGCCCGTGCGGCCACGTCGGTCGCGCTGGCGAGCGGGCTCTCGATCGACTGGAAAGTGCTCGCGTTCGCGACGGCGATCACGCTGCTCGCGGGGCTGGGTTTCGGGCTGGCACCGGCGCTTCAGGCTGCTCGCGCGGATATCGTCGAGGCGCTCAAGTCCGGTGGACGTGGCTCGAGCGCGCGCCGCGCAACGTCGCGCGTCCGGCGCGCGCTCGTTGCGCTGGAGATCGTGCTCGTCCTGCCCCTGCTGATCGGCGCCTCGCTGCTCGCACGCAGCTTTGCTCGACTCGTCGACGTCGACCCCGGCTTCCGCCCCGATCACGTCGTGACGTTCGATCTGACGCTCCCGAAGTGCGGCACCATGTGGATGCCCGATACGACCTGCGCCGGCGTTCAGGGCACGACGTACATGACCGATGCCTCGGTCGCCGCCTTCTCGCATCAGTTGCTCGATCGGCTGCGCGCGATGCCGGGGACGCAGAGCGCAGCACTCGGCATGGGTGCTCCGTTCACCGATTGGGCGCTGAATCAAAGTACGGTCACCGTCGTCGGAGAACCGGCGCCCCCGGCGGATCGGCCGAACATCGTTGAGTCGAAGTTCGTAACGCCCGACTACTTCAAGACCCTCGGCATACCCATCCTGCACGGTCGCGACTTCAACGAGGCGGATCGGCGCAACTACATCAACTTCACCATGCACGACGTCGGCGAGGTGCCCTGGGTTGGAATCGTCAGCGAAGGCGCCGCCAAGGCCTACTTCCACGGCGACGCTGTCGGCATGCGCATCGCATATAGTGGCAAGACGACGATGGAGATCATCGGCGTCGTGGGTGATGCGAAGACGGAGTCGTTGACCGGAGCGCCGGAGCCCGCACTCTACTCGGCGGACTGGCAAATTCCGACCTACTACATCACAGGCCTCGTACGGTCCAGCGCTGATCAGAGTACGGTGATGCGGGCGATTCGCGCGCAGGTCGCGGCCGTCGACCCGACCCTTCCGATCTTTCACCTGCGCCCCCTGCGCGACGCCGTCAATGCATCGGCGGCTCGCCAACGCCTTGCCGCAAACGTCGTCGGTGGTTTCGCGCTGTCGGCGCTCTTTCTCGCCATGATCGGCATCTACGGCGTGATCGCCTACGCCGTGCGCGACCGGCAACGCGAGCTGGGCATCCGCATCGCCCTCGGCGCGTCTCGCGCCGGCGTGGTGCGCCTCGTCGTGCGCGACGGCTTGATGCTCGTCGGAGCGGGCGTCATAGTGGGGATCGCCGCGTCGGTGGCGGCGAGCCGAGTGCTGGGCGGGCTCCTCTATGGTATCGCTCCGACCGACGCCGGAACGTACGCCGCGTCGAGTGTCGCGTTGATCGCCGTCGCGGTATTCGCGGCCTGGCTTCCGGCCCGGCGCGCCGCGCGGACCGATCCGATGATCGCCATGCGGCCGGAGTAGTCCTCGCAGACGTGGCCCAAGCGTCCTTGGCCGGCATCTCCTAAAATTTTAGTTGACAACCCGGCTCCGGAGTGTATTCTAGTCCTAAAGCATTAGGAGTATGACGTGCCAGTTCTGTTCACCGATCGCGAGTTGGACATCATGGCCGTGCTTTGGGACCGCGGGTCGTCGACGGTCGCCGAGGTGCGTGCCCGCCTGAAGGATGTGTTGAACCACAATACGGTGGCGACGATGCTCACCATCCTCGAGACCAAAGGGTACGTCACCCACTCGGAGGACGGGCGAGCGTTCCGCTATCACCCGACCGTCGGCCGCGAGGAAGCCGGGCGCAGCGCTCTCGGGCGATTGGTGGAGAAGGTGTTCGCCGGTTCGTCGGCCGCGCTTGTCACGCAGTTTGTCGACGACCGACGTCTGTCGCGGGCCGAGCTCGAGCGAATCCGGACCCTGCTCGACGCCCGCCTGGGTCCTGTGCCCCGCCGCGCGCGCCCCAAAAAGGGAGGTACCCGATGATGGCCGCATGGATGATCTACTCGACGGTTGTCGCGCTGCTGTTGTATGGCGCCGGCCGCGCATTCGACCGTGTCGCCCGGGCGCTCCGCTGGCCCACGCGAACGGGTTGGCTGGTAGTGATGACCTTGGCCGCGTCCATGTCCGCCGCCGCGCTGATCAGTGCCCTGCGGCCGGTGCGTCCCACGGCTCCAAGCGACGCCTCCGCCATTGGTAGCCTCGTAGATGCTCGACGCGGGAACGTTCGCGAGTTGGATGACCTTCAGTCGCCCGCGCGCACCGGCCATGCCGCCTTCGAGTCGAGGTTGCTCACGGCTCTCGATTTGTCGACCTGGCTCGACGTCGACCGGATCGATGGCTGGAACCGTGTTCTCGGCGGCGCCGCAGCGAGCGCAGCGGGCCTCGGCCTTGCCTGGTTGCTCTTTGGCTGCCTTCGTCTGGCGCGCCGCGCCGAGCGGTTCGACGCCGCGCAATTAGATGGCGTCGATCTGCTCGTGTCCGACGATCTCGGCCCCGCGCTCTTTGGTATTCTCGTCCCGCGAGTGGTCGTCCCACGATGGGTGTGGGCGTTGCAGCCTGACGAGCGCCAGATGATTCTGCTGCACGAGCGGTCGCACGTTGCGGCACGCGATCCGCTCGTGGCGCTCGGCACGAGACTGTTGACGGTCCTGGCTCCGTGGAATGCGGGCTTCTGGCTGCTCGCGGCATCCCTGCGCGCCGCCATCGAGGTCGACTGCGACGCTCGGGTGCTTGGAAAGGATCACGACCCAAGGCGCTATTGCGCGCTGCTCGTGGACGTCTACGAGCGAATGCGACCCGACCTCGCTATCTCGCCCGCGCTGGTGGATCGGCCGTCTCGACTCGAGCGTCGTATTCGCCGGATCACCGGTCCGAGACCGTCGCGATTCTCAGCGCTCACCTGCGCCGCCGCCCTCGCCGCAGTCGGTTTGGCCGTGGCGGCCTGCGACTCGAGCGCTCCGACGTCGCGCCGCAATCAGGTGACGGCGAGCGTCGCGCTCGTGACTGGCGGCGGTAGGTGTGTGAACCGTCCGCTGCTCGTTAATCATCAAATCGATATGTTCGGAGAGATGGCGCGTCGAACGCATCCCGAAATCGTGAACGACACTTCGGCGACGATCGGGCGGGTGATCGTGCTCGTTGTCGACGAGGATTGCAATCTGCTGCGTGACACCACGCTCGCGGCGCGCCCGGGAGAACAAAACGCAAACGCAATCTTCGACGCCGCATTCCCGGACTTGGTCGGCAAGCAGGTCGGCGTCGGCGTCATGGGGGGAGGCCTCGTCCATCCGGGCTCCGACAACTCTCGCGGTAACTTCACGATCGCATACGGCGTCGTGCCGTCGCGCTCGTGGACCTCTCGACGCGCCAGCGATGCTTGCGGCTTCGGAGCGCGCTCCCAAGACATGTGCAGTGTCGTCGGCAGCGTGGTGATGCGCCGTGTCGATAGCGTCCGGCTCATCATTTCGGTGCGGGGATCGTCAGTTCACGAGCCGAACGCTCCGCCGACTGATGAGATGTTCCTCGTGACATCGGTTGCGCCGCTCCCGGCCGCCCTCACGCAGTCGATCAAATTCGCGCGGGTCTTCTATCAGAACAATGCCGTGTTCGTCGAGAATCGAGCGACCACTGAGCTGCCTGTCGTGTTTGGTGGTCTCGCGTCCTTCGAGATCGCGCATTTGCCGCGTCCCGTGATTCGATTCGATCGAATCGTCGGCGTGGCCCACTATCGGGGCACCGTCATCCCGCTCGAACAGGTGCGGAACTTGAAGCCTGCATCCCGCTGCGATGGGCCGGTGGGTTCTTGCTACGTGGCGCGAGGCGTATCGATCGAGTTCCCCGCGTAGTCGCGTTGATCGCCGTCGCGGTATTCGCGGCCTGGCTTCCGGCCCGCCGCGCCGCGCGGACCGATCCGATGATCGCCATGCGGCCGGAGTGAGGTGTCAGCCGTCAGAGTTCCCACTCTGGGAGCTCGAGGCTTGGATGATTCGGCTCGGGCTCGAAGTCGGTGGCGGATGTCTGAGGATAGACGTCAGACTGGGCGGTGAACGAGTTTGATGCGACTTGGGAGCGAATGGTGGTGGCGGCGCGGCGCGAGAGGGCATCCTTCAGGCGTCGACAACCACCAATCACGCGATGGGTGACTTCAAGAAACTGATCGCCTGGCAGAAGGCGCATGCGTATGCGCTCGCGGTGCACGCCGCCTACAAAGGGACGAACACACGCGCGGCACCGGGAATGCGCGGCCAGATTCTGCGCGCGGTCAATTCCATCTCAGCCACGCTCGCTGAAGGCTGCGCAAAGCGTTCGCGCGCCGACCTCGCGCGATTCGCCGATATGGCGTACGCATCGGCGAAGGAGGTGGAGAATCACCTCATTACCTCGCGCGACCTCGGGATCCTCGGCGGCAACCTGACCGCCGATCTGCTACATCAGGGCGACGAAGTCTCACGCCTCTGCTTCGCCTTAGCCCGACCCGAGCGCCATAGGATCGCGTCACTCCCACGCTCGGTCTGACGTCTATCCTCACACATCCGCCACCGACTTCGAGCCCAAGCCGAATCATCCAAGCCTCGAGCTCCCAAAGTGGGAACTCTGACGGCTGACAACTCAGAACTCAAAACTCAGCCGCTCTCCCGATCGCCTTGAGCCTCCCCTTCGCCTCTTCATTCGTCGAATCCCTCTTGATCGCCTCCCGAAACGCCGCGGCCGCGGCATTCGTGTCGGACTTCATCAGCAGAATGTTTCCGCGAAACACATACATCCCCGACGAGTTCGGATAGAACTGCTCATTGAGCCCGAGCAGAGCCAGCGCGTCGTCGTACTTGTTCGCGCGGCCAAGGCGAAACGCCGCCGTGCTCAGCTGCCCTTCGCTGAAGTCGTAGGCGCCGGTCCCATAATAGCGCTGCCTGAGCGCGCGATACGCGCGTGCCGCCGAGTCCGCGCCGGCCGCGGTCGCGGTTTGCACGATGACCGCGGAGAGCGGCATCGGCTTGCTGACGCCGCGGTGGCAGGTCGCGCAGGTCACCTGCGGGTCGTCGGCCTGATGGCCGGGCAGCGTGTCGACCCGCCGATTCGCCTCCTGCACGAGGAGCATCATCTGCCGCGCGACGAGCTTGGTTCGCTTCTCGTCGCTGGGGAAGTCGAATTGCGACAGCGGTTGGCCTTCCTGCCCCTGATGGCAGAACTGGCAGCGTACGCCGAAATCGAAGGTGAAGTTGCGCATCGTGCCGATCACCTGTATGACCGGTGTCGACTTCGGAATGACTTTGGTGTTGACCAGGGAGTCCGGGGGAAACTTGCCCGGACCTTGGGCGAGGGCGCCGGTCGAGGCGACGAGGAGCGAGATTGCAGCGAGCGTAGCGCGCACGGGCGGCTCGGCGGTGAGGGGCGAACGGCACGATACACTTCCCGGGCGTGCCAAACTGTAAGAATGTTGTCAACGACTCCGCTTCCCAAAACCGTGGACACTGACACCAGCCGCAGTGACGCGGATACCGCAGCCGTCGACGCGGTGGTCGAAGACTATCGCTCGCGTGCCGGCGTCTACCGCGCATCGGGGGATGAGGCTTCGCGCATCGCATCGCGCCTGGGTGCCGCGCGACTGGCCTGCTTCGCCGTCGGGACCCTCGCCGCCATTGCGGTCGCTGAATCGCAGATCGATGCACTGCTCGGTGTCGCGATCATCGTTGTCGCCGGGGCAGGACTGTTCGCGCTCGTCGGCTGGAACGCCAGGGTGCGCGAACGCGTCCGTACCTTGCGCGCGCTCGAGCGCGGGTGCGCCGCCGGCGCTGCACGGACGCTTCGCGATTGGGACGCGATGCCCCGCGCGGTGGAGATCGACCTGCCCGTCGGCCATGCGTTCGCGGGCGATCTCCACGTCGCGGGGAGCCATTCGCTCGCGCGACTACTGCCGCCGGTGAGTCGAGTCGCCGGGCGTCGAGTCGTTGGAAATTGGCTGCTCGCGGAGCTGCCGCCGAGCGTCGACACTCTACGCGAGCGTCAAGACGCCGCGCGCGAGCTGGTTCCGTGCGCCGAATGGCGCGAGCGGTTGAGCGTGCTTGCCGGCCGGCTGACCGGCGAGGCGTCGTCGGCCGAGCTGTTCTTCACCTGGGCGGAAGGCGAGGCCCGCACGCAATCGACGCGGCGCCTCCGCTGGCTCGCCCTCGGACTTGGCACGATCACCGTCGCGTCGTTCGTCGCCGCGGTCGTGCGCGTCCTGCCTGCGAGCGTGCCGGTCTTGTTGATCGTTCTGAATCTCCTCATCGCGATGGCGACCCGTCGCTCGGTCGACGGCGCGCTCGAGGCGGTCTCGGGTCACGAGACACGGCTGCGAGGCGTGGGCGACGTGCTGCGCCACGCGTTGTCGGAACGATTCCACGCGCCCGCGCTGATCGCGCTCGCCGGCCGGCTGGGCGACGGCGAAGCCGTGCGTGCATTCGGATGGTTCGACCAGATTGCCAAGCTCGCCGAGATCCGGCTTTCGCCGATGGGCCACTATGCGCTGCAAGGTTTGGTGTTGTGGGACCTGCACGTCGTCGACTCGCTCGAGCGTTGGCGGGCACGCCATGGCCGGCACGCGCGCGCCTGGCTCTCGGCGCTCGGAGAGATCGAGGCACTGGCTGCGCTGGCCGCGCTCGCGCACGACAATCCGACGTGGAGCTTTCCCGTTGTCGAACAGCGCAATGGCGCCGTGCTTGACGCCACCAATCTTGCGCACCCGCTGCTGTCGGCGGCCGAGGCGGTGGGCAACGATGTATCGCTTGGAGGAGCGGGGGACATTCTCTTCATTACCGGTTCGAACATGTCGGGCAAATCGACCCTGCTCCGCGCCATCGGCCTCAATGTGGTGTTGGCGCACGCAGGGGGTCCGGTCTGCGCGCGAGTGATGCGCGTGGCGCGAACGCGGCTCCGAACGAGCGTCGAGGCGACCGACGCGCTCGAGCGCGGGCTATCGCTGTTCATGGCCGAGCTGCTCCGGATCAAAGCCATCGTCGACGCCGCGCGAACGCCCGCCGATGCTCCACTGCTGTTCATCGCCGACGAGATGCTGCGCGGCACCAACGCACGCGACCGTCACACCGCGGTCATCACGATCCTCGGGCAGCTCGTTCGTGCCGGTGCGTCGGGCGTCGTCGCGACCCACGATCCCGACCTCGCCGCTGACGAACGGCTCCGGCCGCACATTCGGCCCTTTCACCTGCTCGAGCAGTTCCGCGCCGAGGGCTCGGCGACGTCGATGTGGTTTGACTATCGGTTGCGGCCCGGGCTGGCGAC